>NZ_JAYKZY010000002.1:3002500-3302500 GCF_035818615.1 Sphingobium sp. CR2-8
TGATGGGGATTCCTGCGATAATGGTGCGGTGCAGCCGTTCCGGGCCGGGGTCGCGATCGCCAGCCAGGCGCCCGCCTTGCGCAAATCCGCCGGGAAATTCGTACGATCCGAACCGGCGATGACGATATTGGCGAAGCGCCCCGGCGCCACCAGTCCGCCATCGGCGGCGCGGATCATGGTCATCATGTCCGCAAGGGTCGATCCGGGCGATGCTACGACCAGATATTGGCCGGAATCCTTGGCGCTGGCGATCCAGCCGATGCCAAGACCCGCCAGTCCGACGATCAGCAGGAGGCAGGCAGGCGCCCAATCCCGCGCCACGCCTTGAGTGCCTAAGACAGGCCGTGCGTGCGCGAGGGGGAGTTGCCCGGACTCCCGATTCCACTGTCGAGGAAGACGAAACCGTTTCATGACCGATATTAAAGAGCGGAACGGTTTTAGATCGGGTTAATAGGTGCGACACTAATCGCACGAGAACCGCCCGATTTGCGACGTTGCGGATAATGTTCGGCCAAGAAAAACATGCTTAAGCGGCAGTTACGCCTAGAAATGCACGCCGCGATTTTTTGTCCGGAATGGATCAAGCGCGGACGGCATTTGCAGCACCGATCGACCGGAACGTCTATCAGACGTCCCGGTCGATCGCCCTCTGATCGTCAGGCGTCCTGCAACAGCTTCGCGCCGCGCTGCACCGTCATCCGATGGGTGCCGGCCAGATCGGTCGTGCGGGTGCGGATATCCTTCATGAAATGCCAGTTCCCCGCGACCTGCTGCGGCGTCAGTTCGAGCGAGACATAGCCACGCTGGCTGGTGTCGCAAAAGGCCATGCCCGGATTGACCGACCGCAGCGCGCGGGCAATGTCGGCTGGCGGGACACCCTTGGCGTAGGTTTCGAAGCCCGGAGAGGTCACGCTGTGCCCGGCGAACTCCACGCCGACCCTGTCCTTGCCGCCGCCCTGCCCCGGCCCGCGTTCGCCCAGATTATAACCCCAGGCATTATGGCTGTCGCCCGACAGGACGACAAGGTCGGCGTCGACCGCCAAGGCGGCGTCGTACAGCCGGTTCCGGGCGGCGGGATAGCCGTCCCAGCTGTCCATATTAAAGGGCAGCCCCGCCTGCGATGCGGCAACCGCACCAGCCAGCGTCTTGCGCACGATTGCCGGCGCGTTGGCGGGCACCCAGTCGGCCGCGTTGGTGGGGAAGCGACCATAGCCCATGATGACCTGCTGGGCGAGGATCTGCCAGGCCGTCCCCTCTTTCTTCGACTTGGCGAAGCCGTCGTACAGCCATTTTTCCTGGTCCGCGCCCATTAGCGTACGATCCTTCGCACTCCACGGCCCGTCGCGAAAATCGGCCAGCGCCTTGGCCAGGTCGCCGCGCCCCGCCACGGCTTCGCCGACGTTCAACTGCTTGTTGCGCGCGGTGATCCGCGTCTCCGGCAGGAAGATGGTCGCCAGCGTGCCGATCTGGAAACTGTCATACATCGCGTCCGATACCGGCATCCATTCGCGATAGACCTTCTGCGCCGCTGCCTTGCGGACGGACCATTCGCCTTCCTTGTCGGGCTGATGATTTTCCGCGCCGTCGACATAGGCGTCGTTCGCCAGTTCATGATCGTCCCATTGCGCGATCATCGGGAAGGCGGCGTGCAGCGCCTGAAAATCCGGGTCCAGCCGATAGGATGCATAGCGCAGGCGGTAATCGGCCAGCGTCACCATCTCGTTCGCCGGTTCGATGACGCGCCCCGGCACCGTCTCTTCCAGGCTGGGATAATGACCGCGATCATATTCGTAGAGATAATCGCCGCAATGGATGACGAGGTCGATATCGTCGCGCGCAGCGGCATGGCCATAGGCGTTGAACCAGCCGAACGGCATGTTGGAGCAGGAAAAGAGGCCGATGCCGAAGCGCGACACGTCGCCTTGCGGCAGGGTGCGGGTGCGCCCGGTCCGGCTGATGCGGCCATCGGGCGCGATGAAGCGATAGAAATACCATTGGCCGGGCTGAAGACCGTTGACGATGATCTTAGCGGTATGATCGGCATCGGCGCGCGCCGTCGCCTCCCCGCCCGATATGACCTTCGTAAAAGCCGCATCGCTGGCGACTTCGGCGCGCAATGCGGTGTCGCTCGACCCGACATAGCGGGTCCAAAGCAGCACCGAATCGAGGCCCGGCTCCCCGCTGGCGACGCCATGGGTAAAGCCCCGCCCGCCCAATATCTGCGCGGCGCCGGGAATGGACAGCGCGCCCAGACCCAGCATGCTGGCCTTGATGAGCAGGCGGCGATCGATCGTGAAGCTCATGATGCTCTCCTTTGCACGCAGGCTCAGAAACGGCCGGTGAGTTGTACGCCGTAGAAGCGCGGCTCGGCCGGGATGTAGGTGGGGATACCGAACGCGCCGCCGGTGTTGCCCGCGTCGAGCAGATAGTTTTTGTTCGTCGCGTTGCGCACGAACCCGGCGATCTCATATCGCGCATCGGCGAAACTGACACCGGCCCGAACATTGACCAGCGTCACACCCTTCTGGCTGATCGCATCGGTGTTCGGCACTTCGAAGAAGATCTTGCTGCGATAGGTGACGCTGGGCGTCGCGAAGACACGCATGCCGTTGCCGATCGGCGCATCGATGGTGAAGCCTGCCGCCGCCTGGAATTTGGGCTGAAGGCGGAACTGATCGCCGGCAAAGCGGCCATTCTCCGGCTTGTCGTCGATGCCTCCGTCGATATAGCCGCCATTGGCGAACAGGTTCAGCCAGGAGGTCGGCTGGACCATCACCTCCGCCTCGACGCCCAGATTGCTGGCCGTACCGGCGCTGACCGTGCGCGTCACGCCATCGCTGCCCGTCACGCTGACCTGGAAATTGTCGTAGGTCTGGTAATAGACGCCGAGCGATCCGGAGAAGATGCCGCTATTGCCCTTCAGCCCGACTTCATAGTTCCAGACATTTTCTTCCGGGATCTGATTGATCCGCGCCGTGCCGCCAGCGCCGGCGTCCAGGCTGACGGTCGGCGAGCGGCGGCCTTTGGACACAGTGGCGAAGGCGTTCACCGCAGGCGAGAAGCGATAGAGGATGTTGAAGCGCGGCAGGAAGGCGATGAAACTATCCTCGGCGCGCAGCACCCGGCCGTTGGTGTTGACCTGACCGGGGATCAGCGGCGCGCGGCTCAGCACCGAATTGGGGACGGTCGTGACATAGCCCGACCGGCGTTTCTCGATGAGCGCACGGATACCGGCGGTCAGTTCCAGCGACGGCGTCGCGATCCAGGTGCCGTCGGCGAACATCGAATAGCTGTCGTTCTTCCCCTGATTTTCATACACCGAACTATAGGGGATGACCGTGGCCGCGCCCCTCGTCAGGATGGCGGTCGCCTGCGATGCGGTGACCGTGCCGTTGGCCGCGATGCACGGCAGGCCGGGAACCGCGCGCGTCGCGCACTGGATATAGGTGCCTTCCTCGGTCGAGAAGGGCACGCGCTGACGGTTCTTCTCGCGGAACATGTTCCAGCCGAACGATCCGCGGAAATGATCGTCGGCGTAGGAAAAGCGCGTCTCGTGACTCGCCTGCCAGCCGATCGCTTTTTCCGCAAATTCCAGATACCAGGCGGCCGAACCATCGGCGTCGAACAGTTCGTTGCTGTTGAAATCGCGATAGCCGTTGACCATCGTCAGCGTCCAGCCGTCGTCAATCTCCCAGGCGACGGTCAGATTGGCGTCATAGACATCGCGATGCAGGCCCAGCTTGTCGCCGCCCAGCACCGTGGAGGACAGCGGCGATCCGCTCAGGTTCGCCGATCCGAAGGGATTGCCCGGGCCTTCGGATGTCGGCAACGCGCGGGAAATGAACGGCGTGCCCGAATTGCGCTGCCGGTCGTAGGTCAGGATCAGGTCTGCGGTGAAGCGCTCCGTCGGCGTCAGGCGCAGCGAGCCGCGCACGCCCAGCTGATCGCGCGCATATAGATCATCCTGCGTCGCCGACAGATTCTTTACATAGCCGTCGCGCTTTTTCCAGGCGAAGGCGACACGACCTGCGACCTTGTCCGACCCGGCATTGACGAAGCCGGTCAGCAGCTTGGCGTCGTAATTGCCGTAGCCCGCCGACAGTTCGGCGGCAAAGCCGGGCTTGGGCCGCGCGGAAATCATGCTGATCGCGCCCACGGCCGACGCGGTGCCGAACAAGGTCGCCTGCGGCCCCTTGATCACCTCGATCCGCTCCATGTCGTAAATGTCCTGATAGGAACCGCGCGAACGCGATATGTCGACGCCGTTATAATAGAGGGTGACGCGGGGCGCCTGCTGGGCCGATCCGCTGTCCGACGTGATGCCGCGAATGACGATGCCCGGATTGTTGGCGCTCTGTTCCTGAATATTGAGGCCGGGAATATAGTTGGACAGTTCGTCCAGGTCCGATACGCCGATCTGCTCCATCCGCTTGCCGCTGATCGCGGAGATGGTGATCGGCACGTCCATTGCGCGCTGTTCGATCTTCTGGGCGGTGACGACGATCTCTTCGCCGGCGCCGGTCGCTTCGGCTTCGGGCAGGCCCGTCTGGGCCAGGGCGGGAACGGTCGAGCAGCCTGCGAGCAGGACGGCAAGGATGCGGATGCGATATGTCATTGGCGAGCCCCCATGTGTCTGGATGCGCTCGCCGCTGCCCTATGGATGTGACCACGCGACGGCACAGCCATGACAAAGCGATGAAAGTTCGGATACAGGGCTGTCATACCACAGACCGCAGCCCCGCGGCCTCCCGTCCGAAGCGATCGGATCAGGCGTCGGGACTGTTGGAACCGATGGCCGCCAGCATGCGCGCCAGCTCATCCCGGCGGAATGGTTTGGTCAGGCGTGGTACGTCGGGTTCGATCCCTTCCGCCTCGGCATAGCCCGACACGATCAGCACCTTGAGCGTCGGCTGAACCGGTTTGAGCATCCGTATGAGGTCGGTCCCGGTCATGTAGGGCATCAGATGGTCCGTCACCAGCAATTGCGGGGCCAACCCGTCCCCTATCAGTTGCAAGGCCCGTTCGGCCGAGTCCGCCTCCACCACCTCATAACCCAGGTCGAGAAGCATGTTGGCCGTGCTGATACGCACGATTTCCTCGTCATCGACCAGCAGCGCGACCCCGGCGCCGCTATGAGTCGATTGCTCTCCGACAGGTGCGCTGACATCCTCCGCCCGCACCGCGCTCACCGGCAGCCACAGCGCGACGTCGGTGCCCTCGCCTGGCCGACTGTGGATGGTCAACGCCCCACCCAGTTGCAACGCCAGACCATGGACCATGGACAGGCCAAGCCCGGTCCCCTTGCCGATCCCCTTGGTGGAGAAAAAGGGTTCGACCGCCCGCTTGCGCGTGTCGTCGTCCATGCCGCTGCCCGTGTCGCTGACGGACAGGCGGATATAGTCCCCGGGTTTGAGGTCGCCGACATGGCGCGACCCGGCGGTTTCGCCGGACGCCGCGATGCGCAGCGTCCCGCCATCGGGCATCGCGTCGCGGGCGTTGACCGCCAGGTTCAGGAGCGCCATTTCGAGCTGGTTGGCGTCTGCGGTCGCTGCGGGCAGGTCGGCGGCAGCATCGACGACCACGCGAATCTGGGGACCGGTCGTGCTGGCGATCAGGTCCGCCATGCCATCGACCAGGCGACCGATGTCCACTGCCGTGGCCTGCAACGGTTGCCGCCGGGCGAAGGCGAGCAGCCGCTGGACCAGCGTCTTGGCGCGTTCCGCCGACTGCATCGCGCCGTCGATCAGTCGCTGCTCGCGCTCGGTGCCGATGCCCTTGCGCTTGAGCATGTCGAGCGAGCCGACGATGGGCGTCAGCAGATTGTTGAAATCATGCGCGACGCCGCCCGTCAGGCTGCCCATCGCTTCCATCTTCTGGCTCTGCCGCAGCGCTTCCTGCGCGATTTCCAGTTCCGCTTCCCGGGCCTTCGCCTGGCTGAGATCGCGGCCCACGGCGATGAAGTTCACGCCATCGGCCTCCGGCGCCACGGTCCATTCGATATGCTTCCACCCGCCATCCTGCGTCGCGATGCGGTTTTCGAAGCGGGCGGGCTGATGCGTCTGCGCCATCTGCGCGATGGCGTCCAACGTCGGCGCCATATCGTCGGGGTGCATGAAGGTGGCGTAGCCGCGACTGAGCAGTTCCGTGGCGCTCCAGCCCAATGTCCGCGTCCAAGCGGGACTGACGGCCGACATCATGCCGCTGAAGTCCGCGCGGGCGAGCATGTCCTGGGACAGGGTCCAAAGCTGGTCCCGCTCGGCCGACCGGGCCGTGACCTGCTGTTCCAGCGTGTCGTTGAGTTCGCGCAAGCGTTCTTCGGCATTCCGCCGCGCGGAAATATCGTTGAACAATATGCCGACACGGCGGTCGACCGCATCCCCGACACGAAATGCATTGACGTCGAACCACCGGCCCAGCGCGCGCGATCCTTGTTCGAAACGAGCAGGCTCCCCGGTCGCGGCGACCCGGCCATAGGCCTCATACCACTGGTCCTCCAGGTCGGGCGCCGCTTCGCGCAACCATCGCCCCGTGATCGCCTCGGGAAAACCGGTCTGCAGATAGAAGGCCGGATTGGCCTCGATCACCCGATAGTCGATCCGTCCGTCCGATCCATCCAGATCGACTTCGACGACGCAGAAACCGGATTCGATCGATTCGAACAGCGTACGGTAGCGTTCCTGGCTGCGTTGCAGCGCCTGCTCCCCGCGCGCGCGCGACACGGCGAGCCGGGTCCGCTCGGCAAACTCGCGGATCAGCGCCAGCTCGGCGTCGCTCCACGCCCGCACCGTAACGGCGTTCACGAAAAACATGGCGACGAGCCGTCCATGTTCGACCACCGGCGCGTTGACGAAGGCGCGGGTGGTTTTACCCTCCAGCGCGCGGATGGCGGCCGGATCGGCGGTGCGCGCATCCTGCCGAATATCGCTGATGACGGTGAATTCGCCTCGCTTCAGACCGTCGACGAACGATCCATAGTCCCGCAGGGACAGGACGCCCGCCAACGTTTCGACGCCCGGCGCCGTCCAGTCGCAATCGACGTGCAGCGTCTCTTCATCATGGTCGATGGCGGCGTAGCCGACCCGGCCAACCTGGAGCGCGCGACCCAGGATTTGCGCGGCGGCGAATAGAATGTCTGCGGGATCGCGCAGATTGCGCAGGGCGTCGGCAAGATCGACAAGCGCGTTTTGCTTTGCCGCGCGCACCTCGGCATCCATATCGCTTGAATGACTCATCGCTAGGCACATGGATAAAAAAAACGGCTTCGGCAACCAGATCGACAACGGTCCGTCGGCTCCTGCGATCCGCCGCCTGAAAATATGCGCACCTCCCCAGGGCCAGCCACATGTCGCATAATCCGACCCTGTAGGATCGAATCATGCTCTAGGCGGCGGACGCTCGGCGCGCCCGTGTCAGGTCGGCTTCATCGGGACGGCGAAGCACCACGATCGCCTGATCGGACCATCGGATGAAGCCCATGTCGGCAAAGGCCCGCAGCCAGCCCTCCATCGGCCAGAATTGCCAGCGTTTGTGGAAGCGCCGCGCATTGTGCACGATATCCCCAAAATGCTGGAGCGGTGGATCGAGCACGTCATGATATTGATGGAAAGCGCCCGGCCCGCCGATGAACATCAGGGGAAGGCCAGCGCGCTGCGCCCTGAACCCGAAATCGGTGTCCTCCGCGCCATAGCCGGTGAACGCCTCGTCAAATCCGCCCAGCGCGATGAACCGCACGCGGCGGATACCGAATATCAAGGACCAGAACAGACCGGCATTGGCCTCTTCCCGCACCCCCGTGGCGGGGAATGCCCGCACCGGATGAGGCATGGCCGAACGCTTGAGCAGCTCTTCGTCCCACGCGCCCCGCGCATCCGTCGGCCCCAGATAAAAGGCTTCGGCGCAGAACAGATGATCCTCCCGATCCAGCTGGTCGCGCATGGCCCCCACCAGGTCGCGCATCGGAATGCAATCCACGTCCAGGAACAACAGATGATCGCCGACAGCCGCGCGCGCGGCGGCGTTGCGGGCGGCAGCCAGGGGCAGGCCCTCGCCGCCCAGCCGGATGACATGCACCGGGAAGGCGCAATCGGGCGCAGCCACCGGGGAATCGCTGCCCATGTCCACGATGATCAGCTCGTCGGGCAGCACGGCGCTGCGCCGCAAACCTTCGACAAGCTGGGCCAGATGCCCCGCCCGGTTCTTGACGATCGTCAGGACGCTGATGCTCATATGGTATGACGCCACAGGTCGAGCCGATAGCGGGCCCGTCTGTCGGCCCGGACGATCGTCATCCGCTCGCCCAACCGCGCCCAAAGCTTGGTGACGGCATCGTCGCCGCTTTGCGGATAATCGGTTTCGCCGGTGAAGTGGACGAGCAGAAGGTCGCCGCCCGACACTAGCTGCGCCTGCAACCAATCGGCCGCCCGCGCCAGATCGGCGTCGTCCCAATAATAAGCGACCTCGGACAGGACCACCAGATCGAACCGGTCGCTGGGCGTGTCCTTGGGAAACATCATGCGCTCGAAGGCGACCTGATCGAACGTCGCCACCCGTTTCCGCGCCGCCTGCAGGGCGGTTTCGCTCACGTCGATCGCCAATAAAGCCTCGCATTGCGGCGCTAGCCTGGCGGTCAGCATGCCTTTCGCGCACCCGACTTCCAGCGCATGGGCATAGATCCGGCCGGACAGCGCCTGGACGCTGTCCTCATACTTGGCCTGCTCATAGGCGCTCGTCTCCAGATCCCAGGGATCGCTCGTCTCGCGAAACATGGTTTCGAAATATCCTGCGTCCATCGTGGTCGGATGCCGGGCCATCATCGTCTCCTGACATAGAGGATATCATGCGGCGTCATGCGGCGCTTGTCCTTGGGCAGGCGGAAGCCTTCGCCATGGGCCGCCGTCAACTGACTGCGATGGGCGGCCAGCGCGTGGCGGCGCACCCCCGGCAGCATCGGCCTGGTCATCAGCGCACGATGGGTTCGTGCCGTCGGCGGCGCGCCCCAGACCGGATATTCGGCAACGAAGAGCCTGCGCTTGCACGACGATTTCACCGCGCATGCCAGCCTGGCGGCGGCCGCATGATCGCAATGCGGCTCCTGCAACGCCGTCGTCGCGATGATGTCGACCCGCAACCGAACGCACAGCGCCGCCAGCCTGCGACGACTGCGCGCAAACGCCGGGCTGTCCACATCTTCCGGATGCGCGTCCCGCCATCCCAGGAAAAGCGGCGCCGATCCCCGGCCACCCAGCAACCGCCGCAGCGCCAGCGTCCCCTCGCGTTTGCGGGTGGCGATCAGGCGACCGGCCCTGTCGTCACGCACCGGGTGCGATCCCGACCCATCGGTCAGATAGACCAGACCGGCCAGGCAATCGGTCGCGCCCAATTGCGCGATCAACGCGCCCGTCCCCAATGTCTCGTCATCGGGATGCGGGGCCAGCAGCAACCAGCGTCGGTAGCGCCAGGGCCGCCCCGCTATCGGGCGCGCAACCGCGCGCCCGCTCACCAAAGCCTGTCTCCATCGCCCCAGACATCATGGTCGATCCAAGCGATCGCCGCCTCATCCTTGGCATGATCGGGACCGGCCTGGCGAAGATAGAGGCTGAGGTCGCGGATGATCTTGTCGATTCGCTCTCCATCGACGGCGCTGCGCGTTCCCACGATGCGGCTCGCCAGTTCCATCACGTCGAGCGCCGCACGCTCCACGACGCCACGAGTCATCCGTGCGAAGGCCGGGCCATCGATATCCCTTGCCGCCGCCCGCAAGGCGCATTCGCGCACCCACAGATAGGCCGTACGCGTCGCCGCGACTGCATCTGCAAATTTCGCGCGTTGCAGGGGATCGGCCCGCGCCGGCGGTGTCATGGCCTCCCGCGTCTCGGTCAACAGTGCCTCGATGCCGCCAAGCTGCACTGCGGTGAACCGCCAGGCGCCCGTGGTGAAATCCGGCTCCCGATCATAATCGCCCGCTTCGCCCAGCAGATCGTCCTGCGCGATGGCCATGCCGCTCAGATCATAACGCCCGCTTCCCGTCGCGCGCATGCCCCGGACCCGCCATTGCGACAGGTCGGCCCGCGCGGGATCGTCAGCCTGTGCGATAACCAGTCGGCGCGATCCCTCTGACGGCTGGGCGGTGATGATCGCATGCGCCAATCCGCCCGCTCCGGTCGCAAAGGATTTCGCGCCGTCCAGCGTCCACCCCTTTGCCGCAGGGAGCAGATGAACGCCCGGCGGCGGCTCGGTCGCCCAGACGCCATAGAGCGCGCCCTGACCCAGCGTCTGGCGCAGGATCGCATGCTGGGCCGCAGTGCCGAACCATGCGAACAGCAGCAGGGCGTTCACATGCCCCTCATAGAGGCGCCCGACGCTGAGGTCAGCGCGCCCGACGATGCGCAGGACCGCCATCATGCAGGCATATGCGCGCTGAAGATCGGGAAAAGGATCGCCCCCCGCCTCCACGGGCGCGAAAGTCGCCAGCAACCCGGCATCGCGCAGCAGCTTCACGCTCTCGACGGGAAAGACCGGGGCAGCATCATAACGCGCGCCAAGCTGCGCCAAGGCCCCGGCAATGGACCGCGCCCGATTTTCCGCCGATCCGGCATGGCGTGTCTGACTGTCGGCGACCGTCATGCCGCCTGATCCCATGCCGGTCCCTGGCGATCCGCTACCCCTTGTAGCCATTGTGCCGCAACGCGCACACCATCCGGGTCGTGCAGTCTTCGTCGCGCTTCCGAGCCGAGCGCGATCGCTTCGGCGATCAGAGCATCCCATTGCGCCACATCCGGCCAGCGGGACAGGACGATCGCCGCACCGACCTTGTTAAGGCCGCGCGCCATCGCCTGCTGTTCGCCAAAGGGCCTGTCTTCGGGGATGCAGATGAACGGCCGATCGGCGGCCAATATGCTGCCCACAAGCCCGTCCCCCGCCGCGCCCACGACCACCGTGGCCGCTGCGATTTCGCGATCCGGATCAACCACCCAACCCAGCATGTCGAGATTCTCCGGCAGATGACGCGGCACGGAACAGGGCCCCATCACGCGCCACCGCCAGTCCGGGCAGCTTTTCGCCGCCCTTGCCATCGCCTCACCATCGCCCGGCTGTCCACCGCGACCGTAAACTACCAGGATGGTGCGCCCTTCCCCATGAAGGCGGGACGACGGCGTTGCGGTGATGCCCGGCAGATAGCGGGTCTTGGCGCGCACCCATGGCGGTGTCGATCCCATGTCGAGCTCTGCATGGAACGGGGCGAGCAAGGCGGTCGCCCCCGAAAAGCCTCCAGATGCGGCGCATCGCGACGATCGCCATTCAGCCGGACATAGACGACCGGCACGGACGCCAAGCGCGCCAGCATCGCGACTTCGACGGATACGTCGACCACCATCAGCGATGGCCGTTGCGCGGCAATCCACTGCAAAATCGCCGCGGTGCGCGCCCGCACACCGCCATGATCGATCGGCGCATAATGCAGCGCATCAGGACGGCAGTCCGCTCTATCGACGCCGTCGAACCCGCCCGAAACCGGCCGATCGTCCGCCAGATCGATGCCCAGCGCGCCGATCCCCGTGCCCAATAGCGTGACACGTCCACCGGACGCCGCAGCGATTGCCCGCGCCCGGGCCAGATGCCCGGCCCCATGATGGTGCACATAATAGCCGATCGGTCGTTCCTTCATTCCCAGGCCTCCAACGGCATGTCGTGCACCATGGGTGGCAGCAGCGGTTCCTGCCGCGCGATATCCGCATCCCCATCGGGACGCGCGCGCATATGCCTGCGCCATGTCGCCCGGGCCTCCCAATGGTGGAAGGCTGGCGCCATCGGCACGCGCATGTCTTCCGCCGCCTGAAACATGTCGCGCATAGCCGCCGCCATGCCGCCTTCGGCCCGCCCCTCGGTTCGCGGCGACACCCGCACATGGACATCGGCGGGATGCGCCAGTCGGCCACCCATCGCGACCGCCGCCCGCACCAGCGCCAGGTCTTCGCCGGTCGGCATGATCGGCACGCCGCCACAGGCAAGGTAGAGCTTCGCCCTGATCGCCAGCGACGCCCCCGTATGGTCGCCATGCCGGGGCGCGGGATCCCAAGCGACCGGATCTATCCTATCTTCGATGGCGCGCACCTGCGCCCAATAGCCGTCCCATGCGGAGCGCAGCCGCGCGACCGCTTGCGGCAAAGGCTCGCGCTCCTCGTCGATGACGATCTTGCCGCCAACCAGATCGGCGCCCCGCGCAAAGGCCGCCGCGATCGCGCGCAGCCATCCGGCGGGCGGGCGGGCGTCGGCATCGGTGCTGACCAGCACGCCGCTATCCAGATCAGGCAGACAGCGCATGCCCTCGCTCATCGCCAGTCGGCGGGCCGATCCCGCATGCGCCAGTTCGGCCGGAAAGTCGGCCACGCTCACCCGGATGTCCAGGCGATCCGCATGACGCGCCCGCGCCGCCGCTATCGCGCCCAGGCTGTCGTCGGTGCTATTGTTCACGGCGACCGAGACGCAGATCGTCCCAGGCCAGTCCTGCCCGGCAATGGCGTCGAGTAAGAGCGGCAACCGGTCGGCCTCGTCGCGCGCCGGCACACAGATGCAAAAGACGATCGGCAAGGCGGCGATCTCCGCCCCGACGGCGCGCTGAAAAGGCTCAGACATGGCCCGGCATATCCCCTACGGGTCCAGCGATCGCAGCGCCGCCAAGGGGGAGGATGGCGGACATGGGATCGGCCGCCGCCTTGCCGACCAGCCGTAGCCTCGTGTCGCCATGGGCGACCAGTTTGCGATAGAGCGCTTCATAGGCATCGATCATGCGGCGGGCGTCGCACACCCGTTCCGCGCGCCTGCGGCAGGCCGCACGATCGAGCGAGAGGGCCGACCGCACCGACGCCGCCAGCGAATCCACATCATCGGGAACGGCGAGCACCCCGCACGAAGAGTCCAGTATCTCCGGGATCGCACCACGCGCAAAGGCGGCCACCGGTACGCCACAGGCCAACGCTTCGGCCACGACCAGCCCATAGGGCTCATCCCACAAGGGCGTACAGAGAAAAGCGCGCGCGCCGCCGACCAGGGCGGCGAGCGTCGCATGCGCCAGATGGCCGACATGGCTCGCGCCCGCGCCCAGATGCGGAGCGATCTGTTCGCGAAAATAGACCTCGTCCAGGATCGGTCCGGCAATCTTGAGCGGCAGGCCGACCTTGCGCGCCGCCGCGATCGCCAGATGCAGGCCCTTTTCGGGCACGATACGCCCATACCAGACCAGATAGGGCTGCGCATCGGGCGTCGGATGGAAGGAGAAGCGGTCGAGGTCGATACCGTTCATGATGACGGCGTCTGTCGGTATGACATGGTCCCATAGCCTGCCCAGGGCCTGGGACACGGCAACGAACGCGTTGTTGCGCGCGCGGCACAGGCGGATTCCGCTCTCCAGCCAGCAGAAGGGTGGCGTGTGCAGCGTCGTCACCATGGGCATCGGTAGGCTGTCCGCCATCGTCACCGGGATATAGTGAAGACTGTTATTGTGGATGATGTCGAAGCGCCGATGCCGCAATGCGCTCATCAAACTCAGATAGGCATGATGTTCCTTGAAGAAAGCGATATCGGGCGCTTCGGCAGTGCCAACCGTGCTGATCGCCGTTTCGGAACATATCGCTTCCAGGCCGATCTCGGGTGCCGATCGCGACGAGGCGAAGACCGTCACCGCATGCCCGCGATCGCGCAGCGACCGGGCGAGCAGATGCGTATGCATCTCCAACCCACCCGCAAAGGGTTCGGCGATCGGATATTTCAGGTGGGCGATGATGCCGATCCGCATGCGGAATGGTCCTCACAAGGTGGCACAGAAGGCTGGCGCACGGCCAGCCCTCCGTTTGTCGGAAATGACGGGACGGCTCAGCTTTCTGGCTGGGCATCCAGGTCGATGGCTACCTCGCGCGGCCAGTAGCGCAGCGACCGGCAGGCCTCGATAAAGGCCTGTGCATCGGCTGGCTTCGCGATAGGCAGACACGCCTCGTCCAGATCGTCGGCAATGCCCGCCTTGACGAAGATCGCCTCGGCATCGGCGCTGATGCCGATATATTTGCAGTGCGCAAAGGCATCGGTCGCGAAATCCTTGGCCGCCGCGTCGAGCGACAGCAGCGCCGCGCCCTCCGCCGACACCAGGATGACGACCGCGTCGAACAGGACCGATGGACCGCCATCGACCTTGTGCCTGGCCGCGACCGTGGTGCCGTCCGACAGCGTCACGCCCGCGATCTTGGGCGCGATGACTTCATAGACCGCGCCTTCGCCGTCGATCGCCTTCAACAAAGCCTTGAAGATCGCGGCGTCCGCGCCATCGCTCAGCATGATGCCGACCTTGCGCCCCTTGAACGTCGGCGGCCCGTTCTTGACGATGCTCAGCTTGTCCGAAGGCGGCAGGTCGGCAATGGGTTCGCGCGCCGCGACCGCCGGATCGGGCAGCGGCATGCCCAGGCCGTCCGCGACCGTCTCCGCCAGCGTCGCATCGATGTTGCGCAGATGCGACACGGTGCGCGACCGGATGTCGGGACGCTCCACCTTCGACAGTTCGAACACCAGCGCGTCGCCGATATGCTTCTGCTCGATCTCCGTCTGGCTGATCAGGAACTGGCGCGCCTGACTATAATGGTCGGCGAAGCTTTCCGACCGGACCCGTTGCTTGGGACCATCGGCGGTTTCGGCGAAGCTGACGAAGCCCTTCGCCGGATCTTCGCGCGGCCCGCCCTGCGTCGCCCCCCAGCTATTGGGTTCGTAATTCACGCGGCCCTTGGGATTGCGCATGGCCATATGCCCGTCCTGCTGGAAATGGGCCATCGGGCATTTGGGCGCATTGATCGGCAAATGGGTGAAATTGGTGCTGCCCAGCCGCTTGATCTGCGTGTCGAGGTAGGAGAAATTACGCCCCTGCAACAGCGGATCGTTCGAGAAATCGATGCCCGGCGGCACATTCTGGGTCATGAACGCGACCTGCTCGGTTTCCGCGAAGAAATTGTCGACCACGCGGTCGAGGACCAGCCGCCCGACGATGCGTACCGGCACCAGCTCTTCGGGAATGATCTTGGTCGCGTCGAGGACATCGAAGTCGAAACCGTCGGCGAATTCATCGTCGAACAGCTGGACGCCCAGTTCCCATTCCGGGAAATCGCCTGCGTTGATCGCGTCCCACAGGTCGCGGCGATGGAAATCGGGGTCCGCGCCGTTGATCTTGACCGCCTCGTTCCAGACCACCGACTGCAGCCCCTGCTTGGGCTTCCAGTGAAACTTGACGAAGGTCGACTTGCCTGCCGCATCCACGAAGCGGAAGGTATGGACGCCAAAGCCCTCGATCGTACGAAGCGAGCGCGGAATGGTGCGATCCGACATGATCCACATGATCATGTGCATGCTTTCGGGCGTCAGGCTGATGAAGTCCCAGAAATTGTCATGGGCTGTCTGCGCCTGCGGGAAGTCGCGATCCGGCTCGGGCTTGGCGGCGTGGATCAGGTCGGGGAACTTGATCGCGTCCTGGATGAAGAAGACCGGGATATTATTGCCGACCAGATCCCAATTCCCCTCCTGCGTGTAAAGTTTGACCGCAAAGCCACGCACGTCGCGGGCGAGGTCCGGCGACCCCTTGGATCCGGCGACGGTCGAAAAGCGCACGAAGGCGGGCGTGCGTTCGCCCACGCGCTGGAACACGTCGGCGCGGGTGACGTCGGCCAGGCTGTCGGTCAATTCGAAATAGCCATGCGCGCCATAGCCGCGCGCATGGACGACGCGCTCGGGAATGCGCTCATGATCGAAATGGAACATCTTCTCGCGGAAATGCGAATCTTCCAGCAGCGTGGGACCACGCGCGCCCTGCTTCAGGCTGTTCTGGTCGTCCGCCACCGGAATGCCGTGCTGCGTCGTCAGCGTGGCGACATCGCCGCCCGCGCTCTGACGGGTTTCCCCGCCATTGCCCTGCGGTTCGGCATAAGCATGCGATATATCGGCATCGGCAGGGATCGCTGTCGCGTTGCGCGGCGTTTCTCCACCCATGTCGGCGGGCGAAAGGTCGGCGGGGGTGATCATGCCATCGGGGGCGCTGGATTTCGGGGGCGTTTTGGCCATGATGATCCTCGTCTGCTGAAAGATGGCCGCCACAAGGGATGATTTCGGATAAATCCGACCATCAGCCTGTACCGGTGGCGGCAAGACTTTCACTAACAGCCTCATGACCGCGAAGTTGCTAAATATTTTCGGAAACTAACCTGGGTCAGCACGATTGTTGCAACGTCGCTGACATCGTCACCGCGACAAGCTGATCAGCGCGTCTATTCAATCACTATCAGGCGCAAATTCTTCGGTCTCGCCTTCCACATTGAAACGCAATCTATAGCCGATGCCCAGTTCGTTGCCGATGATTCGGGGCCGCTGGGGATCATTTTCCAGCTTTTGCCGGAGCGTCCTCACCAACACCCGCAGATATTCGACATGATGCGCATGCTCATTGGGCCAGACATGCGCCATGATCTGCTGATGGGTGATGACCCGGCCGGGAAATTTGGCGAGCTGCGCTAGCACCGCATATTCCTTGGGCGTCAGATGCGTCTCCCTGCCCCCCTTGAGCACCGTCCGGTTGAGAAGGTCGATCTCCACGTCGCCAGCGCGCACGGTCGTCACGCCGCCACCCTTCGTCATCCGGTTGCGCAGCGCGACGCGGACCCGCGCCAGCAGTTCGTCGGTGTCGAACGGCTTGGTCAGATAATCGTCCGCGCCCAGGTCCAGCGCGGCGACCTTCTGGTCGGTCGCGTCGCGCGCAGACACGATGATCAGCGTCGTGTCGCTATGCTGCTTGAACAACGGCACCAGTTCCAGCCCGTCGCGATCGGGCAGGCCCAGGTCGAGCAGGCTGATGTCGGGCCGCTCGGCTTTCAGCTTTTCTAGCGCCTCGCGCGCATTCTCCGCCTCGACAATGGCATAGTCGGCACGGGTCAGCGCGGCGTGGATGAGCTTGCGGATATGCGGCTCGTCATCCACGACCAGCACCTTGTGACGCACTTTCATAGGATGTCCTCGCGGGGCAGGTCGGCGATGATCAGCGATTGCGGCACGCAGATGGTGAAGCAGGCGCCATAGGGTTCCAGATTGTTGGACGCGGACACGGTCAGCCCCATCGCCTCGGCAAAGCCCTTGACGATGGCCAGGCCCAGGCCGGTGCCATGCTTGGCCCGGTCCGACCCTTCCAATCGGGTGAAGGTGTCGAACACGCGCGCCTCCGCACCCGGAGGGATACCCGGCCCTTCGTCCAGGATCGACAGCAGGATCGCATCGGGCGTGCGCCGACCCCGGACCACGACCGGCGTGCCGGGATCGGCGTAGCGTCCCGCATTGTCGAGCAGGTTGATCAGGCAATGGTGCAGCAGGGTCGGATCGACGCGCACCAACGGGATGTCGGGCAGGATATCGACCTGCACCGCATGGCCGACCAGCGATTGTCTGGTGTCGTGGACCGCGCCCGCGACCGCGTCGAACAGATCGGTCGGCTCGACCTTCAACGGCAAGGCCCCCGCCTCCACCCGCGCCATGTCGAGCAGATTGGCGACGAAGCGGTTGAGCCGCCGCGCCTCGGCATCCACCGTATCCAGCAGGTCCGAGGGATGCTGCCGCTTGAGTTCGTGGATGGCGGAAATGATGGTGGTGAGCGGGGTGCGCAGGTCGTGGCTGACCGAAGAGAGCAGCGCGGACCGCAAGCGATCGCGCTCATGCACCTGCCGCACGTCCAGCATCTCTTCTTCCAGCGCCATCCGGTCGAAAGCGATCGACGCCTGGTCCAGCAGGCTCATCAACAGCGGAATTTGGTCGGACCGCAGCGGCTGCCCGGCATCTTCGCGCGCCAGCCCCAGTACCCCCAGTACGCCCCGTGTGGTGCGCAGCGGATGGAACAGCCAGTCGGACGCCGTCAGCGTCGACGATCCGCGCCCCGCCGGCTGCGCATTGTCCATCGCCCATTGCGCCGCCGCCTTCTCGATCTGCTCCAGCCTGTCCTCCGGGGGAAGGCCGCCCGCAACTGCGGCCCGTCGGGCGACGGTAGCAGCAGGACGGTGCGCAGAGACAGCAAACGCGACACCTCAGCACAAATCGCCTGCATCAATTCTTCACGGCTGGCCGACGCCGTCAACTGGCGCGAAAAGCCCGCCAACGCCGCGTTCTGCCGCGCGCTGGACTGAGCCAGGTCCGCCTGCGCGCGCACCCGCGCCGCGAACTGGCTCGTCACGATCGCGACGCCCAGCAACACCAGGATGCTGATGATATTTTCCGGGTTGGCGACCGTCAGCGTGCCCGTGGGCGGCAGGAAGAAGAAATTATAGGCCAGGCTCGACAAAAGCCCCGAAAACAGGCCCGCCCGTATGCCGAAGCTGGCGGCGGCGAACATGACGGGGATCAGATAGAGCAGCGCGATATTGTTGAGATCGATCGTTTCGACCAGCAATCGTCCCAGCGCCGTCATCGCGGCGATCATGGCCGCCGACCAGATATAGTCGATCGGCTTGCCCCGGTTAAGGGCCGTACGCTTGTGCGCGCCCTTTCGCACGGGCGCGGGATCGTCGGCGGGCAGGACATGGACCGCCACGTCGCCAATCTCCCGCACCAGCTTGTCCACCACCGATCCATGGCGCAGTTCGAACCACCAGGACCGGGCCGACTTGCCGATGACGATCTGGGTCGCGCGCGCATCGACTACATAATGTTGCAAGCCCTCGACCACAGACGCCGCGGGTATCGTCGCCGTCGTCGCGCCCAGCCGCGACGCGAGCGCCATCGTATCGGCCAACTGCTCTCGCTCCGCCTGCGTGAAGGCCAGGCTGCGCTGCGTTTCAATATGGACGGCGGACCAGGGCGCCTTCAATGCGTCGGCCAGCCTTTTGGCGGCGCGCACCAACCCCTGCGCGCTCGGCACCTCGCCGATCGCGACCAATATGCGCTCGCCTGCGGCGAAGCTGCCCGCCAGCGCATGGGCGCGCACATAGTCCAGCATCTGCGCATCGACCGCCTGCGCCGCGCGGCGCAGCGCCATCTCGCGCAGGGCGGTCAGGTTGGACTTGGAAAAGAAATGGCCCAGCGCCCGCGTCGCCTCCTGCGGGATATAGACCTTGCCCTCCTTCAACCGCTCGATCAGTTCGTCGGGCGGGATGTCGACCACCTCGATCTCGGACATTTCCAGGATCGAGTCGGGCACGGTTTCGCGCACCCGCACGCGGGTGAAGGACGCCACCACGTCGTTCAGACTCTCGACATGCTGGATATTGACGGTGGAATAGACGTCGATGCCCGCGTCCAGCAGTTCCTCGACATCCTGATAGCGTTTGGGGTGCCTGCTCCCCGCTGCGTTCGTATGCGCCAGTTCGTCCACCAGCACGAGTTGCGGCCGACGCGCCAATATCGCGTCGATATCCATCTCGCCCAGCCGGTGCCCCATATGGTCGACGGCGCGCCGGGGCACGATCTCATGGCCGTTGAGCAGCGCCTCGGTTTCCTTGCGGCCATGCGTCTCGACCACGCCGACCACCACGTCGATCCCGGCCGTGCGCCGCTGCATGCCGTCGGTCAGCATCTCGTAGGTCTTGCCGACACCGGGCGCCGCACCCAGGAATATCTTGAGACGGCCGCGACCTTCCTGCGCCGCCTGGCGCAGGAAGGCCTCCGGGTCTCGACGGGTGGGATCGTTCATCAAGACTTGGTAGCGCCGATCTCATCCAGCCGTCGATTGATTTCCAGCACATTCACGCGCGGCTCGCCCAATATGCCCAACAGCGGGCGTTCGACGCTCCGTTCGACGAGCGCATGGATCGCGGGAGCGGCAAGCCCCCGCGCCGCCGCGACCCGCGCCACCTGATAAAAAGCCGCCTCGGGCGTGATATGGGGATCGAGGCCCGAGGCGGAGGCGGTCACCAGATCGGACGGAACGGGTCGATCGGGTGTAGCAGGCTTATAAGTCTGGATGTCGCCCTTCACCCGGTCGACCAGCGCCTGCGACGCGGGACCCAGATTGGAGCCGGAGGAGGCAAGGCCGTCATAGCCCTTGCCCGCCGCCGAAGGGCGCGGATGGAAATAGCGATCGCTGGCGAAGCCCTGACCGATCAAGGCCGACCCCACGACCTTGCCGTCCGCCACGATCAGGCTGCCATTGGCCTGCGCGGGGAAGACCAACTGGCCGATGCCGGTCAGCGCAAGCGGATAGGCCAGGCCCAGCAGCATGGCGAAGAGGATCGTCATGACCAGAGCGGGCCGGAGCGACGACAGGATGTCCTTGTTCATGGGATAGGCTCCTTCAGGCCAGACCCAGGCCATTGACGGCCAGATCGATGAGTTTGATGCCGACGAACGGCGCGATCAGCCCGCCCAGACCATAGATGGCGAGGTTGCGCGCCAGCAGGGGCCCGGCCCCGATCGGGCGATAGGTCACGCCCTTCAAAGCCAGCGGCACCAGACAGGGAATGATGAGCGCATTGAAGATGATCGCCGACAGGATCGCGCTTTGCGGCGTCCCCAGCCCCATGACGTTCAGGATGCCAAGGCCAGGATAAAGCACGACGAACATCGCCGGGATGATCGCGAAATATTTGGCGACGTCGTTGGCGACCGAAAAGGTGGTGAGCGCGCCGCGCGTCATCAGCAACTGCTTGCCCAGCCCCACGACCTCGATCAGCTTGGTGGGATCGCTGTCCAGGTCGACCATGTTGCCCGCCTCGCGCGCCGCCTGCGTGCCGGTGTTCATGGCGACGCCGACATCCGCCTGCGCCAGCGCGGGGGCGTCGTTGGTGCCGTCGCCGCACATGGCGACCAGCCGCCCGCCCTCCTGTTCCTTGCGGATCAGGGCCAGCTTGTCTTCGGGCGTCGCCTGCGCCAGGAAATCGTCCACGCCCGCCTCGGCCGCGATGGACGCGGCGGTCAGCGGATTGTCGCCGGTGATCATCACCGTGCGGATGCCCATGGTCCGCAACTCGCCAAACCGCTCGCGAATACCGGCCTTCACGATGTCCTTGAGGAAGATCGCGCCCAGCAATTGCCCATCCTTCGCCACGGCCAGCGGGGTGCCGCCGGCGCGCGCGATCTCGTCCGTGATGCGGCGTAGTTCGTCCGTAGCGCGCGCGTCGACCGCCACCGGCATGGCCTTCAGGATGGAATCGACCGCCCCCTTCTGGATGGTGGACCCACCGATGCTGACACCCGACACGCGGGTCTGCGCGGTGAAGGGAATGACCTCCGCCCCGTCGGGCAAAGTCGTCGCGGTCTGGCCGAACCTGTCGCGCGCCAGCAGCACGATCGATCGGCCTTCGGGCGTTTCGTCGGCCAGGCTGGCGAGCAGCGCCGCTTCGGCCAATTGCGCCTGCGTCGCGCCGCCGACGGGACGAAACTCGGTCGCCTGACGATCCCCCACGGTGATCGTCCCGGTCTTGTCCAACAGCAGCACGTCGATGTCTCCCGCCGCCTCCACCGCGCGGCCGGACTTCGCCAGCACGTTGAAACGCACCAGCCGGTCCATCCCCGCAATGCCGATGGCCGACAGCAACGCCGCGATCGTGGTCGGGATGAGGGTGATGAGCAAGGCCGCCAGGATCGACACCGGGATCGAACCGCCCGCATAGCTGGCAAAGCCCGGAATGGTGCCCACCGCGATCAGGAAGATGATCGTTAGGCCCACCAGCAGCAGCGTCAGCGCGATTTCGTTGGGCGTCTTCTGCCGTTCGGCCCCTTCGACCAGCGCGATCATCCGGTCGAGGAAACCCTGCCCCGGATTGACGGTGACCCGCACCCGGATTTCATCGGAAATCACCCGCGTGCCCGCAGTCACCGCGGACCGGTCGCCGCCCGCCTCGCGGATCACCGGCGCGGATTCCCCGGTGATGGCCGCTTCGTTGACCGACGCGACGCCCGACACGACCTCGCCATCGGACGGGATCAGGTCGCCCGTCTCGACCAGCACGACATCGCCCAGCTTGAGCGCACTGGCGGGAACGGGATCAACCTCCCGCCCATCGCCCTTCAGCCGCTTGGCCGTCAGTTCCGCCTTGGTCGCGCGCAGCGAGGCGGCCTGCGCCTTGCCGCGCCCCTCGGCGATCGCTTCGGCGAAAGTGCCGAACAGGACGGTCAGCCACAGCCAGATGACCAGTTGCAGCTTGAAGCCGACCGACAGACCGTCCTGCCCGACGACGAGCAGCGCCGTCAGCAGCACCGCGACGACGGCGGTGGTGAACATCACCGGGTTGCGGATCAGTTCCTTAGGGTTAAGCTTGCGGAATGCGTCGCCGATCGCAGGAACGATCAGGTCGGCGGTAAAGACCGATTTGGACGCGGTGCGTGCCATGGATATGCTCCGGTTTCTTAGAAAAGCTGGCCACGGATCATCGCGAGATGATCGGCGACAGGGCCAAGGGCTAGGCTGGGCAGGAAGGTGAGGCCCCCCACGATCAGGACGATGCCGACCAGCAGCCCGGTCCATAGCGGCCCGGTGGTGGGGAAGCTGCCTGCCGTCTCCGGCGTATATTTCTTGGCGGCAAGCCCCCCGGCGATCGCCAGCATCGGCACGATGACGAAGAAGCGACCGATCCATATCGCGACGCCCAGCATCCCGTTGTAGAAGGGCGTGTTGGCGCTGATGCCCGCAAAGGCGGACCCGTTGTTCGCCACCGCGCTGGTAAAGGCGTAGAGGATTTCCGAGAAGCCGTGCGGCCCCTTGTTGAGCGGCCCGGCCAGGCCCGCGTCCAGCACGGACGCCAGCGCGGTGAAGCCCAGGATGACGAGCGGCAGCACGGCGATCGCCAGCACCGCCAGCTTCACTTCGCGGCTCTCGATCTTCTTGCCGACATATTCAGGCGTGCGGCCGACCATCAGGCCCGCGACGAACACGGCCAGGATGGCGAACAGCAGGAAGCCGTAGATGCCCGCACCCACGCCGCCGATCACGACTTCACCCAACTGCATGTTGAACAGCGGGATCATGCCGCCAAGCGCGGTGAAACTGTCGTGCATGGCGTTGACCGCGCCGCAGGATGCAGCGGTCGTGATGACGGAGAACAGTGCCGAAGCGGCGATGCCGAAGCGGACTTCCTTCCCCTCCATATTGCCCCCGGCGACGCCCAGATGGTGGAGGACGGGATTGCCCGCCGCTTCCTGCCAATAGGTGATCGTCGTCCCGGCGAGGAACAGCAGCAGCATCGCGGCCAGGATCGCCCGGCCCTGGCGCACATTGCCCACGGCCTTGCCGAATGTGTAGGTCAGGCCCACGCCGATCAGGAAGATCGACAGCATCTGCACGAAATTGGTGAGCGCTGTGGGATTTT
This sequence comes from Sphingobium sp. CR2-8, assembly GCF_035818615.1. Classification (NCBI taxonomy): domain Bacteria; kingdom Pseudomonadati; phylum Pseudomonadota; class Alphaproteobacteria; order Sphingomonadales; family Sphingobiaceae; genus Sphingobium; species Sphingobium wonjuense. Next base: position 3,025,804 of record NZ_JAYKZY010000002.1, read on the forward strand.
CGAACGGATGCGCCGAGTTCGCGTTGAAGAAGCCGCCACCATTGGTGCCCAGCATCTTGATCGCTTCCTGGCTCGCCACCGGCCCCAGCGCGATCGTCTGCCTGGCGCCCTCCAGCGTGGTCACATCGACCGATCCGGCCAGCGTCTGGGGCACGCCGCTCGCGATATAGAAGAGCGCGATGACGAAGCAGAGTGGCAGGAGCAGGTAAAGCGTCACCCGGGTGATGTCGGCCCAGAAATTGCCGATCGTCTTGGCCCCGCGCCGCGCTAAGCCGCGGAACAGCGCGAAAGCCAGCGCGATGCCGGTCGCGGCCGACAGGAAGTTATGAATGGTCAGGCCCAGCATCTGGCTGAGGTTCGACATGGTCGATTCCCCGGCATAGCTTTGCCAATTGGTGTTGGCGGTAAAGCTGATCGCGGTATTGAACGCCAGATGTTCGCTCGTCCCCGCATAGCCCAGCGGATTGAGCGGCAGCAGCCCCTGCAACCGCAGGATCGCGTAGGTAAAGAGAAGCAGCGCGACATTGAAGATCAGCATATGCACGGCATAGCGCCGCCAGCTCTGCTCTTCGGCCGGGTCGATGCCCGCCAGCCGGTAGAAGCCGCGCTCGACCGGACCCAGCACCGCATGGAGCGGCGTGCGCCGCCCCTCGTACAAGGTGAACAGCCACAGGCCCACCGGTTTCGCCAGCGCCAGCAGGATGCCGACGAAGGCCAGGATCAATATCCATCCCTGGATTGTCATGATGGTCGCCCCCGTCTCAGAAGCGTTCGGGGCGTGCGAGCACGGCCACCAGATAAAGAAGAAGGCCGATCGCGGTCAGCGCCGCCAGCCAGAGGTCGATGGTCATGGCTCTCATACCCCTCATGCATTGTCGCACAGGGCGGCATAGCCCAGCGTCGCCGCCAGCATGCCCAAGATGAGGCCGATCCAGAGGATGTCCTGCATATGGAATCTCCCGCACGGCGTCCGGCGCCAGGGAAGATGCGGCGCCGATTCGTCTGCGCGCCTCAACTAGGGCGGGGGTGCATTTGAATGCGAGAGACAGGAAAGCGCGAACGCATAGTATTTGCGTATGATTGTTGGATTTTCACCGATGGCGATCGGCCTAATAGACGTCCCGGCGATACCGCCCCTCTTCCGCCAGTCGTTCCAGGGCGGCGTCCCCCAATATCCCGACCAGCGCATCATGCACCCCCTGCGCCATGCCCTCCAGGCTGCCGCAGATCAGGATGATCGCGCCCCGCGCGATCCAGTCGGCAAGGTCGCCCGCCACATCGGGCAGCCTGTCCTGAACATAGCGCCCGCAATCGGCGTCGCGCGAAAAACAGCGATCCAGACGGGCGAGTGTGCCGTCCTCGACCCAGCCGGACAGTTCCTCGTCGAAGAAGCGTTCATGGGCGCGGCTGCGCTCCCCGAAAAACAGCCAATGCCCCTTATGCCCGCCCTGCGCCTGCGCCCGCAAATGCGCGCGCAGCCCAGCGATGCCCGTGCCGTTGCCGATCAGGATCAGCGGCCGCCCCTGCTGGGCCGGATCGACGCGAAATCCGGGATTGGGCCGCACCCGCAATCGCGTGGTCGACCCAACCGGCAGATGCGCCGTCAGCCAGCCCGACCCGATGCCAAGACTGCCATCCTCCCCCCGCACCTGTCGTACCACCAGGTCCAGCGTGCCATCCGCCGCGATCGACGCCGCCGAATATTCGCGCACCGGCAAAGGACGCAGCGCGCGCACCGCGTCATTCGTCAAAGGCGCTCCAGCATCGGGCAGCATCGCGCCTGTCAGATGGGCGCGCAGTTCCGCCGACAGTTCGATCAGCTCGGCATCCTGCGCTGGTGTCGCCAGCAGGGCGTCCACGGATTGCGGCGCGTTGCACGGCTGCACCTCCACGATGTCGCCTGCTTCCCACTCTGCCTGCCGATCGGCCGCAGGTTCGAACTGGAGGTGAAAGGCCTGGGCGGCGCTGCTGTCGGGATTGAGGCTATGACGGGCCACCAGGCTCCAGTCCGCAAAGGGGATGACGGTCTGCCCGCGCATGGCGTCGGCCGCGCCCAGATCGCGTAGCGCCGCATGCCATTGCTGCTCGGCCACCACATCGCCATGGTCCATCGCGATCAGCGGGAAGATCCCACTCGCGCCCGCGTCCCGCAGCCATGCCTCCAGCCGCAGCCCGAAGCCGCAGAAATCGGCATATTCGCGGTCGCCCAACGCCAATATGCCATAGCGAAGATGCGACAGATCCTGCGCATCTCCGCCCAGAATACGTGATGCAAAGCCGCGCGCCATGTCGGGCGGCTCGCCATCGCCATAGGTGCTGACGACGAACAGCATCCGCCGCGTCGCCGCCAACAGGTCGGGCGTCAGCTTGCCGATCGCCAGCACCTGTGCCCGCACACCCCCCTGCGCCAGCGCCAGCGCGGCGTTGCGCGCCCGGATTTCGGCCGTGCCGGCCTGGCTGGCATAGGCGATGACCAGATCGCCCGCGCTCCCACCCGTGCCTTCGGGCACGGCGATGCCCCCCTCCAGCGCCTTCGCCGCCCGCTTTTTGCGACGCCGAGACAAATAGAGGAGATAGCCGGTGATGGTGAACAGCGGCATCGTCAGGCTGGTCAGCAGCATGACGATCCGCCCGGTGATGCCGAAAAAGGCGCCACGATGCAGTTCGAGCATACTCTGGGTGATGACGACGCCCAACGGGCGGCGATCGTAAAGCTCGCGCTTTTTCAGCGCGAAAGTCCGGGGATCGTAGCTGTAGCGGTCGGTCTGGCGCATATGGCGCGCATCGGTCGGGCGCGCGTCGAAATTGATCGCCTTCACCGGCTGCGCAGGCGCGGGTTGCGTGATGCGGACCCAGCCATAGCGATCGCCCGTGGCCTGCCGGAACGCCGTCCAGGCCGGATCGATCGGGGGGCGGGGCGCGATGCCATCCCCCTTCGCCCGCACCCGCTCTTCGCCCCCGGCCTTGCCCGTCAGCGCATAGGTGACGCCCTGCCGATACCAATCATAACTCCACCACAGTCCCGTCAGCGCGCTCAGCAGGTAGAAGAGCAGCACCCATGTGCCGATCACCACATGCAGGGCGCGCCACAGGTTGCGCCCGGTCTTGCGCAGGTCCAGCACGAACCAGGCGCGCCAGTCCAGCGCCTGTCGCGGCCAGCGCAGATACAGGCCGGACAAGGCGAAGAAGATCAGAGAGAGGGCACTGAACGCCGTGATCTGTCGCCCGATCCCGTTGCCGCCGCCCGGCAATGCGAGCCAGCGGTGCAGTTCGTCCATCAGGTGGAAGAAGCCCGCGCCGGTCGGTTCGCCCAGCCACGCGCCGGTCGCGCGGTCCACCTGCCCCTGCTGGCGGCCGCGCCCTTCGCTGGCGATCAGGCGTATGCTGTGCGATCGGTCGCGCGCCGTTTCCCAGTCCAGCCGCGCGACGTAGAAGCCCGGATGATCGGCCTGCACCTTCGCGATCAGTCGATCCGGAGACAGGTCTGGCCTGGCCGGAACGCCCGGCGCGAACAGGCGCGGCGACAGCGCTTCGCTGATCTCATCCTCGAAACTCATCGCCGCCCCGGTGACGCCCATCAGCGCCAGCACGATGCCTGCAGTAATGCCCAGGAACCAGTGGATTTGAAAGAAGACGCGCTTGGTCACCCAGGCTCCGATGGCTGCGATCCGTGAACGATTATCACGGGGCTATCGCGCATATGCACGATGAATGCAAATGCGACCTAGTCTCAATATCGCGCAGACATACGCGCCGTCATTCCGGGCGATGGCTGGCCGGTCAAAGCCCCAGTTCGGCCATCTCCACCACCCGCTTTTCGCGCGCGCTGATTTCGGCGGCCTGCCCCATCGCGACCGCGCGCAACCCGTCCAGCGCCGTGACTTCGACCGCGCCTTCGCCGCGCACCGCCTTCGCAAAGGCCTGATGCTGGTAAAAGGTCGCGCCATAATGCGACCCCGCCGCCATCGCCGCCGGATCGACCGGCACATGGGTCCGCTCGACCGCCTTATCGTTCAGGAAGCCGACGCGTGGCGAAAACACCAAGTCGCCCGGCGGGATCAGCACGTCCAGCCGCGCCTTGTCGCCGGTCGCCGACATCTCCTCCTGATGCTCCGCCCCGTCGGCGAACATGCACAGGTCCAGCATCGCGCGCACGCCATTGGCGAAATCGACCGTGGTGAAGCTGTTGTCGATAATGTCGGGCGTGCGCCCGTCATAGCGTTCGTCCAGATGATTGACGTCCATCGCGCCCGAACAATAGACCCGCACCGGCTCCGCCCCGACGATCAGCCGCATCAGGTCGAAGAAGTGGCAGCATTTCTCCACCATCGTGCCCCCGGTATTGGCGGCAAAGCGGTTCCAGTCGCCGACCTTCACCAGGAAGGGGAAGCGATGCTCGCGGATCAGCAGCATCTGGAGCTTCCCGATCCGCCCGCCATGGATCTGGTCGATGAAGGCGGCGGCAGGCGGCATGTAGCGATATTCCATCCCGGTCCAGAAGGGCGCGGCGCGGCCCTCCACCTGTGCCACGACCCAGCGCGCATCCTCGACCGTCGTGCAGAGCGGCTTTTCGCACAGGATTGCGACATCGCTGTCCAGCAACGGCTCCAGCACCGCGCGGTGGGTGTAATTGGGCGACACCACGACGACCGCGTCGACATTCCCCGCCTGCACCAGTTCCGCTGCGCTGGCATGGGCCGCCACGCCGTCCGCCTTGTCGCCCAGCGCGGTCCGCGCCCAGCCCAGCGACGTTTCCACAGGGTCGGCTATGGCGGTAATCGTCGCGCCGGGCTGAATCAGGATGTTGCGGATATGCTCGACGCCCATCATGCCCGTTCCGACGATGCCATAGCGTATAGTGTCTACCACTGGGATAATCCTTGTGCCATTGAGCCGTCCATGACGACGCTGCGCCTATCCAACGAACCACGTCCGCTCGGCAAGAGTGGAATTTCCGTTTTCCCGATCGCCTGGGGCATGTGGCGGCTCGCCGGAGAGGATGTCGCCGCCGCGCGCGCCAGGGTGGAGGCCGCGCTGGACGCAGGCATCACCCTGCTCGACACGGCGGACATCTATGGCTGCGACACGCCCGCCGGCTTCGGTTCGGCCGAGGCGCTGTTCGGCAGGATACTGGCCGACGCACCGGAACTGCGCGATCGGATGGTGCTGGCGACCAAGGGCGGCATCCGCCCCGGCATCCCCTATAATAGCGGCGCGGATTATATGGCCGACGCGATCGATGCCTCGCTCACCCGCATGCATGTGGAGCAGGTCGATCTCTACCAGATCCATCGCCGCGATTTCCTGACCCACCCGCAGGAAGTGGCCGCCAGCCTCACCAAGATGGTCGAAGCGGGCAAGGTCCGCGCGATCGGCGTGTCCAACTATGCAATCAGCGAGTTGGACAGTTTGCAGGCCTTTCTCGACCTGCCGATCGTCAGCACCCAGCCGGAATTTTCCGCCCTGCGCACCGCGCCGCTCTATGACGGCACGCTCGACCAGGCGATGGCGCGCGACATGGCGGTGCTGGCCTGGTCGCCACTGGGCGGCGGTCGCCTTGCCAAGCCGCTGCATCCCGCCGCGATCCTGATCGCGGAACAGGGCGCGCGCTATGGCGTGGACATTACCGCCGCCGCGCTGTCGTGGATCATGACGCATCCGTCCCGTCCCATCCCGATCGTTGGCAGCCAGTCGCCCGACCGCATCGCGCGCAGTGTGGACGCGTTCAAGGTCGAATGGACCCGCAGCGAATGGTATGCGGTGCTGGAGGCGTCGCTGGGCGAACGCCTGCCATGACCGCCGCCCTCAGTCCCTGCGAAGTCGCCTGGTTCTCGGCGCTGTGCGACGATGATTATGAATTTCTGGGCGTCCCCGACCCGAAGCTGCAATCCAGCTGGGCGCATTGCCGCGACATCGTGCTGGCGGCCGAAAGCGGCGGCTTCGACAACATCCTGCTGCCCTCGGGCTATGCGCTGGGCATCGACACCACCGCCTTCGCCGCCGCCATCGCCACGCTGACGCAGCGGATCAGGCTGCTGATGGCGGTGCGCGTGGGCGAAAGCTGGCCGCCGCAACTGGCGCGCCAGATCGCGACGATCAACCAGATCGCGGGCGGCCGCCTTGCCATCAACATCATCTCCAGCGACCTGCCCGGCGACACGCTGGCCAGCGCCCCACGCTACGCCCGCACGGTCGAGGCGATGCACATCCTGCGCACCTTGCTGAACGGCCAGCCGCTCGACCATCAGGGCGACTTCTGGACTCTGAAACTCGACCCGCCCCGCATCGCCCAGGGCGGCACCGCCCCGGCGCTCTATTTCGGCGGCCTGTCGGAAGCGGCGCGCGAAGCGGCGGCCGAAGGGGCGGACGTCTATCTGATGTGGCCCGACACGATGCCCGCGGTGCGCGACATCATCGCCGACATGCGCGCCCGCGCGGCCAAACGCGGCCGCACGCTGCGCTTTGGCTATCGCGTCCATGTCGTCGTGCGCGAGACGGAAGGTGAAGCCCGCGCCGCCGCGTCCCGCCTCCTCTCCCGCCTCGACGATGCCGAAGGCGCGGCGATCCGCGCCCGTTCGCTCGACTCGCAATCGGCGGGCGTCCGCCGCCAGGCCGAACTGCGCGAAGCGGCAGGCAATGAAGGCTATGTCGAGGATAATCTGTGGACCGGCATCGGCCGCGCCCGCTCCGGCTGCGGCGCGGCGATCGTCGGCGACCCCGATCAGGTCCGCGCCAAGCTGAACGCCTATCGCGCCGAAGGGATCGACGCCTTCATCCTGTCGGGCTACCCCCATGCCGCCGAAGCCGACCTCTTCGCCCGCCACGTCCTGCCCCATCTGGATCACGCGCCACTAACGCTTTGAGGCGTGCCGTGGCATGGGACGCTGACCCCGGCCCTCATGGGAAGATCCAGCGCCAAGCTATGAGAGACAGAAAACTCTACTAAAGCGATAGAAATACTAGTCTTGCCTCCGCTCGCGCCACATGCGAGCAGACTGGCATGATCCATCTGCCTGCCTTTCCCGCCGCGAAGACCCTGTGGGACGGTGTTTCGCCATGAACGCGCCGACGACCAAAATTCCCGTCGCCGCCATCGCCGGCCGGACCCGCTGGCTGCTGTTCGGGCTGGTCGTAACGGCGGGTATCCTCAACCTCGTCGATCGCCAGATCATCTCGGTCCTAAAGCCTCAGATCGCCCATGATCTGAACTGGACCGATGATGATTATGGCACGCTGGCCGCCTGGTTCCAGGGCGCGGCCGCCGTCGCCTTTCTCTTCACCGGCTGGATCGCGGACAAGCTGGGCGTCAAATGGGCCAACCCCTTGGGCGTCGCTGCATGGAGCATCGCCGCTATCGCCCATGGCTGGGCGCACTCCATGGTCCAGTTCATCCTCTGCCGCGTGTCGCTGGGCGCGACCGAAGCGATGGGGACGCCGACCGGCATCAAGTCGATCGCGACCATCTTCCCCCCGTCCCTGCGCTCGGCCGGTTTCGGCCTGGGCAATGCCGCCAACAGCATGGGCGCGGTGCTGGCCCCGCTGGCGATCCCCGTGGTCGCACTCGTCTGGGGCTGGCGCGGCACCTTCATCGCGGCGGGCGTCATCGGGCTGGCGTGGGCAGCGCTCTGGCTGCTCGCCACCCGCCGGATCGACTTCGGATCGGCCCAGCCCGCCATCGCCCCACCCGCAGATGGCAGCGCGCCCGACTATGGCCCGATCCTGAAGGACCGGCGCACCTGGGCCATCGCAGGCGCGAAAGTCCTGTCCGATGCGACCTGGTGGCTGCTGCTCTTCTGGATGCCCGATTTCTTCAACCGGCAATTCGGTCTCTCTGGCGTCGATCTCGGCCCGCCGCTCGCCGTCGCCTATGGCGGCGCAGCGATCGGTTCGCTGATCGGCGGCCTCGTACCCTCGCGCCTGCTCGCGCGTGGCCACGACCTCAACCGCGTGCGCAAGGGCGTGTTGCTGGTGTCCGCGCTGCTCGTCCTGCCCGTGCCACTCGCCTTGCAGGCGGATAATTACTGGGTCGCGGTCGGCATATTGGCGCTCACGCTCGCCGCGCATCAGGGCTTTTCGACCAACCTCTTTGCCCTCATCGCCGACGTCACCCCTCAGGCAAAGGTCGGCCGCGTCACCAGCTTCGGCGCCTTCTGCGGCAATCTGGGCGGCATGGCGATCGCCAAGATCGCAGGCCTCACGCTGGCGGCGGGGCTGGGCTATCTCCCCCTCTTCCTTTTCGCTTCCATCTCCTATCTGCTGGGCATCGGCTGGATTCAGCTTCTGCTGCCCCGCCTGCCCCAGCTTCGGAAAGCCGCCGCATGACAGACGAAAAACGCAGCATCCTTCTCGCCTCGCAAGGGCAGGGAAAGCCCTATGCCGCCTTCTCCTGGCCCGCCGACGGGGAAGCGCCCGAACCCGCCTTCACCACCCGCACCCAGGACCTCGCCCTCCCTAAAAAGGGCGACGGCAAACCGCGCAATATCGTCATCGTCCTGACTGACGATCATCGCTACGACGCAATGGGTTTCTTGAAGCCCCAGGATTTCATCGAAACCCCGGTGACGGACAGGATCGCGCGCGAAGGCGTGCATTTCCGCAACGCCTTCGTCACCACCGCGCTCTGCTCGCCCAGCCGCGCAACCATCTTCACCGGCCTCTATGCGCATCAGCATCGGGTGGTGGACAATAACCATCCGATCGCGCCCGGCCTCGTCTTCTTCCCCGAATATCTCCAGGCGGCGGGCTATGAAACCGCCTTCATCGGCAAATGGCATATGGGGCTGGAGGGCGACGATCCGCAGCCCGGTTTCGACCGCTGGGTCAGCTTCAAGGGGCAGGGCGATTACTGGCCCAATGGCGATGGCCTGAATATCGACGGCGAGCGGGTGGAGCAGGACGGCTATCTCACCGACCAGTTGAACGACCTGGCGCTCGACTGGCTGGAGACGCGCACCCGCGAACAGCCGTTCATGCTGTTCCTGGCGCACAAGGCGGTCCACGCCGAATTCTACCCCGCGCCCCGCCACGAGGGCCGCTATGAAGACGCCGCCTTCCGCTATCCCGAAACGATGGAACCGGGCGCACAAGGCCGCCCGATGTGGGTCGAAAATCAGCGCAACAGCTGGCACGGCGTCGACTTCGCCTATCATGACGATCTCGACATCGGCGATTATTACAAACGCTATATGGAAACCTATCTGTCGGTTGACGAAGGGATGGGCCGGATCATGGACCATCTGGAGGCGCGCGGCGAACTGGACGACACGCTGATCCTCTACATGAGCGACAATGGCTTCCTGTTCGGCGAACATGGCCTGATCGACAAGCGCTGCGCCTATGAAGAATCGATGCGCATCCCGATGGTCGCCCGCTGCCCGGCGCTGTTCGGCGGTGGCGGCACCGTGGACGAGGTCGTCGCCAATCTCGACATCGCGCCCACCATGCTGGAAATCGCTGGCCTTGAACCGCCCGCCTGGATGGAAGGGCGCAGCCTGCTGCCCCTGATGCAGGGCAAAACAGTCCCATGGCGCGACGCCCTGCTCTACGAATATTATTGGGAACGCAATTTTCCGCAGACGCCGACCGTCCACGCCATTCGCGAGGATCGCTACAAATATGTCCGCTACCACGGCATCTGGGACATAGACGAACTTTACGATCTTCAGGACGATCCTCTCGAAAGCCGCAACCTCATTTTCAGCCCCGGCCATCACGACATCGTCGAGCGGCTGAACAAGAGCCTGTTCGACCGGCTGGAAGCGACCGGCGGCCTCGACATGCCCCTGCCCCGCGATGCAGGCGAACGGATGATCCTGCGCGATGCCGACAAGCGCGCGCTGGCCCCCTTCCCGGCCGAATTGCTCAAATTCCTCGCCCGATAGGGCCAGTCCGACCCGGTCATAGATTTTCTTTTTTGCGCGCGCTTATGAGCGCTTCTAATTGTCTACTTATAAAGTTGAATATCAGGGAGCTTATCATGTCTCGTTACGCCCTTCGTCGCCTGCTGCTGTCGGCAGCGGCTCTGCCCGCTGCTGCGCTGGCGCAGGAACCGGCAGCCCCGGCCGACCCGAACGAGATCGTGGTGACCGCCCGCTTCCGTACCGAATCGCTTCAGGATGTGCCCATCGCCATCACCGCGCTGAACGGCGACGCACTGGTGCAGAAGAACCTCAATAATTTGCAGGACATCGCCGCGATCGTGCCGACCGTCGATTTCCGCGCGGGCGCATCGAACAAGGACCGCACCGTCTTCATCCGCGGCGTCGGCACCATCACGACGTCGCCGGGCGTCGAACCATCCGTGTCCACCGTGGTCGACGGCGTCGTGCTGACCCGCCCGGGCCAGTCGACGCTCGACCTGGTCGATATCGACCGGATCGAAGTGCTGCGCGGGCCGCAGGGCACGCTGTTTGGCAAAAACGCGTCCGCCGGCGTCATCAACATCGTCAGCAAGACGCCGACCAATGATTTCCACCTGTCGGCCCAGGCCAGCTATTTCGAAGGCGACGAATATCGCTTCCGCGCAGGCGCATCGGGCGCGATCGTGCAGGACAAGCTGCTTTTCTCCGTCACCGGGCTGATCGCGGGCTTCGACGGCAATGTGAAGAACCTCGTCACCGGCAACGACGTTAACGGCTATAAGCGCCGGGGCGGTCGCGCCAAGCTGGTGGCCAAGCCGTCCGAAACCGTCACGCTGACCTTCAACGCCGACTATCTATGGAGCCGTGAGGATGTGCCGACCGGCGTCTTCGCCAGCACCAACCGCATCGCCTACCCGAACAATGCGGTGACGACCAACCCCACCCTCGCCGCGATTCTGGCCGCCGAAGGCGTCACGCCCTCGCGCAACAACAGGACCGTCGCCAGCAGCTTCGACAGCAGCGTGCGGGACAAGAATTACGGCGGGTCGGTCCAGGCCGATTTCGAGATCGGGGAAGCGACGCTGACCTCCATCACCGCCTATCGCGAATGGAAGAACGCCCAGCATCAGGATTGGGAAAGCTTCAGCCGCCTCACCGCCCCCGGCACGACCGGCACCCTGACGCAGGGCGACGATCGCGGCCGCGTGACCAGCAGCCAGATCAGCCAGGAACTGCGCTTCACCTCGGCCAAGGGCGGCCTGATCGACTATGTCGCGGGTCTCTATTTCCTCAAGGCCAAGACCGACGAAGTCTATCGCCGCGACATCACCCGGCTGATCGGCGGGGCGACCGTCAACAATTTCGGCGTCGCCCGCTATGGTGTGGAATCGGACAATTTCGCAGCATTCGGCGAAGCGAACATCAACTTCACCCCGGCCTTCCGCGGCATCGTGGGCGGGCGCGTCATTCAGGACGAACTGCAATTTTATCACAACCGCGTGTCGGACGCCCCGGCAGCGGGCGTGCCCGGCATCGCCGCGCCCATCTCCAACACCGGCAGCACGTCGAAGACCGATTATACCGCGCGCCTTGGCCTGCAATATGATCTGTCGGACAATGCGCAGGCCTACGCCACCTATTCGCGCGGCTATAAGGGGCAGGCCTATAACGTCTTCTTCAACATGCCCCAGAATGCGGTCGAACCGCTCGCGCCCGAAACCTCCAACAGCTATGAAATCGGTCTGAAGGGGTCCGCGCTGGACAACCGGATTCAGGCCAGCCTGGCCGCATACATCACCAAGTTCAGCGGCTATCAGACCAATTTCCAGGACAGCTTCCAGGGCGCGCTCGTCACCCGCCTCACCAATGCGGGCGACGTATCATCGCGCGGGATCGAGGGCGACCTGCGCTTCCGCCCGGTCGATGCGCTGAACCTCGGCCTCAACTTCGCCTATACCGATGCGAAGATCGACCGGTTCAACTGCCCGGCCAATGCGACCTGCACCAATTTCGACGGTCAGCCGCTTCCCTATGCGCCCAAGTGGAAGGCGCATGTCGACGCGACCTACACCGTGCCGCTCAGCGACACGCTGGGCCTCGAAGTCAACACCGATTACAGCTATCGCACGAAGACCCAATATTCGATCACCCAGACGCCCGACACGATCCAGCCCGCCTATGGCATCTGGAACGCGTCGATCGCGCTGCTGGGCGACAATCAGGGGCAGCGCTGGTCGCTGCGCGGCATCGTCAAGAATATCGCCAACCAGCATTATTCGACCTTCCTCGCCTATGGCGCGGTCGCCGGCCTGTCGCGCTTCGTGCCACGCGACAATGATCGCTATTTCGGCCTGACCGGCAGCATCGATTTCTGACAAGGCGTGTCGCCGGGGCGCTTGCGAAAGCGCGCCCCGGCGACATCATGGATAATCGCAAGATGGGCGCGCCTACAGGCGGGTCCATTTCCTGTCGGACCCGCTATTCGCAATCGCCCCCTCGACAAAGGCCATCGTGCGCAGCCCGTCGTCCACCGACGGAAACCAGTCCGCCCCGCCCCGTACCTGCGTCGCGAAGGCGCGGTAGAGATTGGCGAACGCCTCGATATAGCCTTCCGGATGGCCCGCAGGCGTGCGCAGCCGCGCCTGGGTCGATGGCGCAAGGCCCGGCCCACCGGCCCGCACGATCTCCGCCGGGCGATCCAGCCAGCGTAGCAACAGGCTGTTCGGCTCCATCTGCGACCATTCCAGCCCGCCATGCTCGCCATGGATGCGCAGTTTCAGCCCGTTTTCGTCGCCCGCCGCGACCTGCGTCGCCTTCAATACGCCCCGCGCGCCGCCATCGAGCCGCAACAGCACGCTGACATCGTCGTCCAGCCGCCGTCCCTCGACATGGATGGCGAGGTCCGCGCAGAGTTCGTTGACGCGCAGGCCCGACACATGTTCGGCCAGGTGAAAGGCATGAGTGCCGATATCGCCCAGACATCCGCCCAGCCCCGCGCGCGCCGGATCGGTGCGCCATTCGGCCTGCTTGTTGCCCTCGGTATCGATCGCCTTTGCCAGCCAGCCTTGCGAATATTCGACCTGCACCAGCCGGATCTTGCCGAAATCGCCGCGCGCCACCCGCACCCGCGCCTCTTCCACCAGCGGATAGCCGCTATAGGTGAAGGCGAGGCCGAAATGGCGGCCGGACCGCGCCGCCGCCTGCGCGATTCTGCGCGCTTCCTCCAGGCTCATCGCCATCGGCTTTTCACAGAAAACATGGAAACCCGCATCCAGCGCCGCGATCGCCATCGGCGCATGCAGATGATTGGGCGTCACGATCGACAGGGCGTCGATCCGCTGATCGGCGGGCAGGGCGCTCTCGCCCGCCAGCAGCGCGTCGATGGTCGCATAGGTGCGCGCCGGGTCGATCCCCAGCGCCTCGCCCGACCGGGCATTCCGGTCGGCGTCGCCGCTGAATGCGCCCGCCACCAGCCGCCAATCCCCGTCCAGCGCGGCCGCGGCGCGATGAATGGCGCCGATGAATGCGCCCTCGCCGCCGCCAGCCATGCCCAGGCGCAATGTGCGTTTCTCCATCTCTCTCCTCCATTTCAGCCATGTTGTGCATACGACCATTGTTGCACTTGATCTGCCACGGTTTACCGGTAAATAATAGCGCAGAATAGATAATGACGGAGAGTCGAGGATGCTAAGGGTAGCGAGCCTCAAGCTGATTTTCATCGCGACTGGCATGATCGCCACCGCGCCTGCCATGGCGCAAACCGCGCCCGCGCCACCGCCCGCGTTCGGCACCTGCCGCGCCTGCCATACGGTGCAGAAGGACGGGAAGAACGGGCTTGGTCCCAACCTCTTCGGCGTCGCGGGCCGTCCGGCGGCTTCGCTGCCCGGCTTCACCTATTCGGCTGCGTTGAAGGCCTCGAAGCTGCGCTGGGACGACAAGACACTGGACGAATTTCTCGCCGCGCCGATGAAGAAGGTGCCCGGCACCCGCATGCCGATCGGCTCGCCCGATCCCGCCAAGCGCGCCGCGCTCATCGCCTATCTCAAAAGCCTCAAGTGACGGAAAAGCCCATGACGATGCGCGGTCCCGCCGTTTTCCTGGCCCAGTTCATGGGCGACGCCGCCCCGTTCGACACGCTGGACAATGCCGCGCGCTGGATGGCGGATGCGGGCTACAAGGGCCTTCAGTTGCCCAGCAACGATCCGCGCTGCATGGACCTGGCTTTAGCGGCCGAAAGCCAGGATTATTGTGACGATCTCGTCGGTCGCTGCCGGGAAGCGGGGGTCGAGATTTCCGAACTCTCCACCCATTTGCAGGGGCAGCTGGTCGCGGTCCACCCGGCCTATGACGCCGCTTTCGACACCTTCGCGCCCCCCGAACTGCGCGGCAAGCCCGCCGAGCGGCAGGCCTGGGCCGTCGATCAGCTGAAGCTCGCCGCCAAGGCCAGCCGACGCCTCGGCCTCAAGGCCCATGCGACATTCTCCGGCGCCTTCGCCTGGCCCTTCATCTACCCTTGGCCGCAACGGCCTGCGGGTCTGGTGGAGGAAGCCTTCGCAGAACTGGGCAAACGCTGGCGGCCGATCCTCGACGCGTTCGATGAACAGGGCGTCGACCTCTGCTACGAACTGCATCCGGGCGAGGATCTGCACGACGGCCTGACCTTCGAACGCTTCCTGGATGCGGTCGGCGGCCATGCCCGCGCCAACATCCTCTACGATCCCAGTCATTTCGTGTTGCAGGCGATGGATTATCTCCAGTTCATCGACATCTATCACGACCGCATCAAGATGTTCCACGTCAAGGATGCGGAGTTCAACCCGACCGGGCGCGCGGGCGTCTATGGCGGCTATGCCGACTGGATCGATCGTCCCGGCCGCTTCCGCTCGCTGGGCGACGGCCAGATCGACTTCACCGGCATCTTCTCGCGCCTCACCCAATATGGCTATGACGGCTGGGCCGTGCTGGAATGGGAATGCTGCCTCAAACATCCGCAAGACGGCGCGCGCGAAGGCGCACCCTTCATCGAGGCGCATATGATCCGGCGACCGACACGCGCCTTCGACGATTTTGCAGGTGGCGGCGACCCGGCGGACAACCGGCGCTGGCTGGGCCTTGCCTGAACGCCGAACGACACTGACGCAGACACGCCCCGACACAAAATAGCAGGCGGGGCACAGGGTAGAGGAGCGGGCATGACGGGCGTAAACCGACAGAGGCTATTCTGGCTGAGCGTATTGGCGCTCTTCACCGCCTCCATGAGCGCGGCGCTCCGCGCGGCGGTGGCGAGCAGCCTCAAGGCGGAATGGATCGATCCCGTTGCGCCGATCGCGGCGGGCGAAATGATCGGCGCGGCGCTCGGCTCGGCCTTCCTGGGCTTCTCGATCACCGTCTTCGTCGTCAGCGCCCTGCTCGACAAGCTCGGCATCCGCCGCGTGCTGATCGCGTGCGGCGTCGCCTTCCTGATCGGCACGACGCTGATCGTGGGCGCGGGCGCGTTCGCCACCGGCATGGCCATCTATCATCTGGTGTGGCTTGGCATGCTCCTGTCCGGCATCGGCTGGGGCTTTGCCGAAGCGTCGATCAACCCGCTCACCGCCCGCCTCTATCCCGAAGACACGACCCATCGCCTCAACGTCCTGCACGCCTGGTATCCCGGCGGGCTGATCGTCGGCGGCCTGGCGGGCGTATTCCTGGCCTCGGCCCTGCCCTGGCAGGCGATCATGGGCCTGGCCTATCTGCCCGCCATCGGCGTCATCGCGATCGCCGCGACCACGACCTTCCCGCAGCCGCCCCAGGTCGTCGCCGAAAACGGCATGAAGGACATGATGCTCGAAGTCGTCCGCCGCCCCAGCTTCTTCATCTGGTTCGGCGCGATGTTCCTCACCGCCTCGTCCGAACTCGCGCCGGGCCAGTGGATCGATGTCGCGCTCAGCAACCGCGTGGGCATGCGCGGCATCCTGCTGCTCGTCTATGTCAGCGCGCTGATGTTCGTCTTCCGCCATTTCGCAGGGAAGATCGCCGGTCGCCTGTCCAACCCCGGCCTGCTCTGGGTGTCCAGCCTGCTCGCCGCGATCGGCCTGTTCATGTTGTCGCAGGCGCAATCACCCGCATCGGCCATCCTCGCATCCACCGTCTGGGGTCTGGGCGTCTGCGCCATGTGGCCCACGATGCTGGCGTCGGTGGCGGAACGCTATCCGCGCGGCGACGCCTGGGCGCTGGGGCTGGTCGGATCGGCGGGCGCACTCGCCAGCTTCTTCGTCCTGCCGCAACTGGGCGGCATGTTCGACCAGGCGAAGGTGGAGATCGCCGGCGGCCCCGAAGCCTTCACCCGCCTGACCGGCGCGGCCCTGCGCGAAGTGGAGGACGCCGCCGCCTCCCAATCCTTCGCCCGGCTGACCTTCGTGCCGCTCACGCTGCTGGTCGTCTTCGGCGGCATCTGGCTGGTGGAACGCCGTGCCAAGGCCTGGGCCGCGCGAGTGGCGGAGGGGTTGGCGTGACCGTCTCCCGCCGCACGATGCTCGCCGCCGGGCTGGCCGCCGCCGCCACGCCCGCCCTGTCGGCCACGGCGCGCAGGAGCGGCTCCAACGCGGCCCGCTTCTCGCTTGCCTACGCCCCGCACGAAGGCAGTTTCGCCAGTCGCGGCGGCCTGCTCGAACAGATCGCCTATGCCGCCGATCAGGGCTTTACCGCCTGGGAAGACAATGAAGCGCGCAGCCGCCCGGTCGAACAACAGCAGGCGATGGCCCGCGCGCTGGCGCAACGGGGCATGACCATGGGCGTCTTCGTCGCGAGCATGCCCCAATGGGCCGACTTCCGCCCGTTGCTGGGCGCGAACGACGATGCGGAGCGCGAAGCCTTCCTGGCCGACATCCGCTCCTCGGTGGAGGTTGCCAAGCGCCTCGACGCCAAACATATGACCGTCGTCACCGGCTTCATGGACCGCAAGGTGCCACAGGATATCCAGACCGGCCGCATCATCGACTGTATGCGCCGCGCGGGCGACATCGTCGCGCCCCATGGCCTGGCGCTGGTGATGGAACCGCTCAACACCCGAACCAACCATCCCGGCGTCTATATGCAATCGATCGCGCAGGGCTATGCCGTCGCGCGCGGCGCGAACAGTCCGGGGGTCAAGATCCTGGCGGACCTCTATCATGAACAGATTCAGTCGGGGAACCTGATCCCCACGCTCGACGCCTGCTGGGCGGAGATCGGCTATATCCAGTTCGGCGACAATCCGGGCCGCAAGGAACCGGGCACCGGCGAAATCCACTATGGCAACATCGTCCGCTGGCTGCGCGGTCGCCGCTATGCCGGGGTGATCGGCATGGAACATGGCAATTCGGTGGCCGTACGCGCGGGCGAAGATCGCCTGATCGCCGCCTATCGCGCGATCGACGCAGCATGAGGAGGAGGGAGAGGATGAAGCGCATCCCCAAAGGCACCTGGCCCAAAGGCACTTGGCCCAAAGGCATCGCACTGGCCGCCGCCCTGCTGGCCGGTACGATGGCGCAGGCGCAGGCGCCATCGGCAGACAAGCCGGGCAAGCTGGGTTTTACGGACACGCCGATCCTGCCCGGCGGCAAATGGCACGTCCATGATCCGGACCGCCCCGCTCCCACGGTCGTCACCCCCGCTGCAAGCCCAGGCGGCGCGCCGTCCGACGCCATCGTCCTGTTCGACGGCACATCGCTCGACGCCTGGCGCGGCGAACGCGGCCCCTGGACGCTGGACAAGGGCGTGATGACCATCCCGCCCCGCGCCAAAAGCGGCGGCGAAAATAACCTCATCTCCAAACAGGCATTTGGCGACGTCCAGCTGCATCTGGAATTCCGCTCGCCCAATCCGCCGACCAAAAGCTCGCAGGATCGCGGCAATAGCGGCATCTGGTTCATGCAGCGCTACGAAGTGCAGATACTCGACGGCTATCGGAACGCGACCTATGCCGACGGCACGGTCGGCGCGGTCTATGCGTGGAAGCCGCCGCTGGTGAACCCGTCGCGCAAGCCCGGCGAATGGCAGAGCTACGACATCATCTTCGAACGCCCCCGCTTCGCTGCGGACGGCAGCCTTGTGCGTCCCGCCTATGTGACCGCGCTGCTGAACGGCGTGCTGGTGCAGAACCATCAGGCGATGCTGGGCACCACCAAATGGCGTTCGATCGGCCAGTATCAGGCGCATGGCGACGCCGCGCCGATCCAGTTGCAGGACCATGATTCGCCGGTGTCCTTCCGCAACATCTGGGTCAGGCCATTGCCACAGGACGCGATCGCGCAGGATTTGAAGGGAGACGGACGATGATGGACCGCAGAAAAGCGCTGGCGGGCACGCTTGCCCTGTTCGGCGCGCAGATTTTCGCGCCGCTGGCGCGTGCGGCCGGGATCGCCCCCGCCCCGCCCGCGTCCCCGCCCGCAATCGACCAGGGCGCGCCCAGCCGCCAATTGTTCACGCCCGATCAGCGCGCCCTGATGACCGCGCTCAGCGATCGCATCATTCCCGCCACGGACACGCCCGGCGCGATCGCGGCCGGCGTGCCTGCCTATATCGAAAAGCTGCTCGCCGACTGGTCGGTGGCGGAGGATCGCGCGCCCATCATCACGGGCCTGGCGGAAATCGACGCCCGCGCCTGGCAGGATTACAAGCTGCCCGCGATCAAGACCACCCCCGCGCAGCAGGACGCCCTGCTGACGCTGGCGATGGAAGACAAGATTCCCGATGGCGAGATGTTCTTCGAAGCGTTCCGGCAGATGGTGATCACGGGCTATTACACGTCGGAAATCGGCATGACGCAGGAACGCGAATATCTGCCGGTGCCCGGCGAATATGACGGCGCCTATCCCTATTCCAAGGTCAAGAAGGTCTTTACCGCATGATGATGATCAACCGTCGTTCCATGATGCTGGGCGCGGGCGGTCTTGCCGCCCTCGCCAGCCAGCCCCTCTTCGCCAAGGCTGCGGGTTCCGCAAAGCTCGGCAACATCGGCCTGCAACTCTATACTGTGCGCGAACTCTTCTCCGCCGATCCGGTCGCCACGCTCGAAAAGGTGGCGAAGATCGGCTATCGCGAAGTCGAATATGGCGGTGGCGGCTATGACGGCATGGACCACGCCCTGCTGCGCCGGACGATGGATCGCCTCGGCCTCAAATCGCCGTCCATCCATGTCGGCTATGACGCATTGCTCGACAAGTTCGACGCCAGCGTCGCCATGGCCAAAACGCTGGGCGCGGACACGATCGTGCTGCCCTATATAATCGACAAGCATCGCAGCGCCGACGCCTGGACCGCCGCGCTCACCAACATCAACCGCTTCGGCGCGCAGTTGAAGGCGGCGGGGCTGGGCTTTGCCTATCATAATCACGACTTCGAATTTACCGTGAAGCCCGACGGCGTCAGCCTGTTCGAACGGCTGGTGAAGGCGACCGACCCCGCGCTGGTGAAGATCGAACTCGACCTCTACTGGGCGGTCCACGCCGGGGAAGATGCACAGGCGCTGGTCAAGACCCTCGCCGGACGCGTCTACGCCTATCATGTCAAGGATATGGCGGCCGACCGCAAGATGACGTCGGTGGGCCTTGGCACCATCGATTTCGCCAGCATCTTCAAGCTGAACGGGCTGGCCGGGGCGCAGCATTTCTACGTCGAAAACGACCAGTCGCCCGCACCCTATCTGCCCGACATCACCAAAAGCTTCCAGACGCTGCGCGCGCTGCGTTTCTGACGCGGGCCGCTTGGCGACACTGGGACTAGAGACTTCATCCTTGAAAAGGGGATCATCATGGCTTCGACGGACAAGTTCGACGCAATCGTCATCGGTTCGGGCATCAGCGGCGGGTGGGCCGCCAAGGAACTGACGGAAAAGGGGTTTCGCGTCCTGATGCTGGATCGCGGCGTCATGGTCGAACATGGCGAAGGCTACACCTATGACGGTCGCCCCGCCTATGATGTGCCCGCGCGCAACATAATGCCCGCCCCGCTCAAGCAGAGCGACTATTTCATCGCCCAGCACGGCTATGTCGCGCCCAGCAACCAGGCCTTCTACAATAATGACCGCCTGAACCCCTATGACTATGAAAATGGCAGCAAATTCTACTGGATTCGTCCCGCTGCCGTGGGCGGCAAGTCGCTGATCTGGGGCCGCTGGAGCTTCCGCTGGAGCGCCGCCGATTTCCAGGCGAACCAGCGGGAAGGCATCGGCGGCGCATGGCCGATCGGCTATGACGACCTCGTGCCCTGGTACGACTATATCGAAAAATATGTCGGCATTTCGGGGTCGCGCGAAAATCTCCCCTATTTGCCCGACAGTCAGTTCATGCCGCCCATGCCGATGAACATCGCGGAAAAATGGATGAAGGAACGACTGGAAACGCAGTTTCCGGGGCGCAAGTTGATCAACGCCCGCCTGTCCAACATCACCGAAGACAAGCCGGAGCAAGGCCGCACCAAATGCCAGCACCGCAACCAGTGCGGCAATGGCTGTTCCTTCGGCGCTTATTTCTCGACCCAGGCCGTCACCCTGCCCGCCGCCCGCGCGACGGGCAAGCTGACGCTGCGCTCCGACGCGGTCGTCACCAAGCTCGACTATGATCCCGCGACCAAGCGCGTGACAGGCGTGCATTTCGTGGACGCCAAGACCGGCCAGGCCGAAGTGGTGAAGGCGCGCATGGTCTTCCTCAACGCGTCGACCCTGGCGTCGGTCCAGATCCTCATGAACTCGCGCCAGCCCGGCGGCGAACGCAGCCATTTCGATAGCAGCGGGACGCTCGGCCGCTATGTCATGGACCATATCTTCCGCGTCAGCGTGAAGGGGGATATTCCGGGCATGGAGGAATATATCGAATATGGCCGCCGCCCCGGCGGTGTCTATGTCCCCCGCTTCCGCAACAATGACGGTCAGGAAGATGTCGGCTTCAAGCGCGGCTATGGCTATCAGGGCGGGGCCTATCGCGAACCCAGCAAGCCGGTCGGCTTCGGCGCGTCGATGAAGGAAGGGATGCGCCAATATAGCGGCTGGAAATTCCAGATGGGCGCGTTCGGCGAATGCCTGCCCTATGAAGACAACCGCGTCTCGCTCAGCCCCGACAAGGTCGACCGCTTCGGCATGCCGCAGATGCGGTTCGACGTCACCTTCCGCGACAACGAACTGCGGATGATGGCGGACGCGCGCGAACAGGGTGAAAAGATGCTGCGCGCGGCGGGCCTCAAAAATGTCGAAAGCCGGGTGCGCGAACATGTGCCGGGCGACGCCATCCACGAAATGGGCGGCGCGCGCATGGGCGCGGACCCGCGCACCTCGGTCCTCAACCAATGGAACCAGGCGCATGACGCGGCCAATCTGTTCGTCACCGACGGCGCGCAGATGGCGTCCATCTCCTGCGTCAATCCGTCGTTGACCTTCATGGCGCTGACCGCCCGCGCCGTCGACCATGCCGTGACCCAGTTGAAGGGCGGCGTGATCTGACTCCGGTCCGTGGATGCGCCGTCGCATGCCCCGTCGACTATCCGTCCTTTCCGGCCCTATGATCGTGCCGGAAAGGCGCTACAGGGGCATTGGGGGATAAGCGGCATGGCACGACGACGGGAAAATGGCGTGACGATCCGCGCGGTCGCGCAGCGGGCCGGCGTGTCCGCGATGACCGTATCGAACGTCATCAACGGCGCGGGTCGGGCCAGCGCCGCCACGATGGAGGCGGTGCGCGCCGCCATCGCCGAACTGGGCTATGTTCCCAACCTTGCCGCCCGCCGCCTGGCCAAGGCGCGGGCGACGACCATGGGCCTCATCTATTCCGACCGGCGCACCCCCTTTCTGGACGCGGTGCTGGTCGGCACGCTGCGCGCCACCAACGCCCATGGCCTGCAACTCATCCTGCGCGAAGGCGAAGGCACGGGCCGCGAAGAGGCGGAACGCATCGCCACCGACCTCGTTCGCAGCGGCGCCGACGCGCTCCTTCTCATCCCGCCCTTTGCCGAACTGCTCAGCGGATCGGCCCTGCTCGCGACCCTGGGCGTGCCGCTGGCTGCGATCGCGACGGGCAGGCCGATGCCCGACATGACGACCGTCCGGATCGACAACCGGGCCGCCATGCACGCCATCACCCTGCGCGTCATCGCGGGCGGGCACCGGCGGATCGCCTATATCGCCGGTCCCGATCACAGCAGCGTGGTCGCCGCCCGGCTCGACGGCTTCAGGCACGCGCTGGCCCAGCATGGTATAGCCGACACCCCCGACCTCATCGTCCGCCAGGGCGAATTCGACTATGCCTCGGGCGTCGCCGCCGGGCGCAGGCTGCTGACCCTGCCCGATCGGCCCACCGCGATCATGTGCAGCAGCGACGATCTTGCCGCAGGGGTGATCGCGCAGGCGGGGCATATGGGCCTGGTCCTGCCGCGCGACCTGTCGGTCACGGGCTTCGACGACACCATCCTCGCTTCGCGCATCTGGCCGCCGCTCACCGTGGTGCGGCAACCGGTCGAGGACATGGCGTTCCGTGCGACCCAATGCCTGATCGCCGCGCTCGCCAGCACCGGCAACGCGACGGCGGTCAGCGACGAGATATTCGACCATCGGCTCGTGGAGCGCGAGAGCATTGCGATCCTCTCCTGACCCGATCACCCGGCGGGGAAGGCCCCGCCCTCACGACGAAGGATATGCGGCATGGAAACCAGTAGAAGGGAAATGGCGGCGATGATGGCATTGGGCGGCGCAGGCATGGCCCTTTCCCCGGCCAGCGCGGCGACACCCGCGACCCAGCCGAAGCTCGTGCATCATGTCTTCTTCTGGCTCAAACGGCCCGGCAACCCGGCCGACCGCGACCGGCTCATCGCGGGCCTGCGCACGCTGCGCGCCATCCCCGTCATCCGCGACCTCCAGATCGGCGTCCCCGCCAGCACGGAAAAGCGCGACGTCGTGGACAGCAGCTTCGACGTGTCGGAACTGATGGTGTTCGACAATCCGGCCGACCAGAAAGTCTATCAGGACCATCCCATCCATCAGGCCTTCGTCAAAGCCTGCGACCATCTCTGGCAAAGGGTCCTGGTGTACGACATGCAGGTCGTGCCCGCTGCCGCCTGACCGGCGGGAAGCGACTGACATTGGCTATGAAAATCATGGTCATCCCGGGCTTGACCCGGGATCCCGCTTCTTCTTTCATCTGCTTGCTCAGTAGCGTGAAGAATAGTGGGACCCCGGGTCAAGCCCGGGGTGACGATAGAGGGGCATATCAGCCTGCAACCCGTCACAGCCCCTCTATAATCCGCCCCTGTCCTACCGGCACATCCTCCGTCAGAATCGCTACCGCCCGACCCTGTCGGGACGCGCCGACCACCATGGCGACCCCGCCACCACTTGAAACAAAATGTCCTACTCCTGGTCTTTTCTATCGAAACCAGCGGGAAATATGCGAAGTTAAGCCGGGCTTTTCCTATTGCGCCGCCCCGCTATACCCTTGGCCATGACCGACACCCCCGCCCTGGGCCACCCCGTCTATCGGGACATGCCCACGACCATCTTCGAACATATGTCCGCTCGCGCACGGGAAACCGGCGCGATCAATCTGGGGCAGGGATTTCCCGAAGGCCCCGGTCCCCGCGACGTGCTCCAGGCGGCGGCCGACGCCCTGCTCGGCCAGTCCAGCCAATATCCGCCGATGCCCGGCCTGATGGAATTGCGCACGGCGGTGGCCGATCATTATGCCCGCCACCAGCAACTCGATCTCACACCGCAGGAGGTCATCGTCACCTCCGGCGCGACCGAGGCGCTGTCCGCCAGCCTGCTCGCGCTGGTCCGGCCCGGCGACGAAGTGCTGATGCTCGCTCCGCTCTACGACGCCTATCTACCGCTGGTGGAGCGCGCGGGCGGCGTGCCGAGGGTGGTGACGCTGACTCCGCCCGACTGGCGCGTGACCCGCGACGCGCTGGAGTCGGCGATCACGCCCCGCACCCGCATCCTGCTGATGAACAATCCGGTGAACCCCACCGGCATCGTCCTGCGCGACGACGAACTCGCCCTGCTCGCCAAACTGTGCGTCGCCCATGACATCATCGCCATCTGCGATGAGGTGTGGGAACAGACCGTCTATGACGACCGCCCGCACCGGCCGCTGATCGGCTTTCCGGGCATGCGCGACCGCACGGTCAAGATCGGCTCGGCGGGCAAGATCTTCTCCGTCACCGGCTGGAAGGTCGGCTGGATGTGCGCCGCCCCGCCCATCGCCACGCTGCTCGCCCGCGCGCATCAGTTCCTGACCTTCACCACCCCGCCCAACCTGCAATGGGCCGTGGCGAAAGGGCTTGGCTATCCCGACGCCTGGTTCGCCGACCAGCGCGCCGCCTATCAGGCCTCGCGCGATCGTCTGGCAGCGGGCCTGGCCGCTGCGGGCTACGCCGTCCAGCCAAGCGCGGCGACCTGGTTCCTCCTGATCGACCTGCCCGCCTCGGGCATCGCACTTGACGACGTCACGTTCTGCGAGCGGATCATCGAGGAAGTCGGCGTCGCGGCAATCCCGATATCGGCCTTCTACCCTGCGGCACCCGTCACGCATCTGGTGCGCCTCTGCTTCTCCAAGAGCGACGCGACATTGGACCGGGCGATCGCGCGGCTCGCCGCCTTTCGGCAAACAGAGGTTGCCGCCTCCGCCGACCCCGGCTAAGTTCCCCATTCGTTCTTATCGGGGTTTATCATGGACAGCCTGGCCGCTCTTTTCCTTCTCGTCGCGCTGTTGATCGGCCTAGCCGTCGGCTGGCTGCTCAAGGGCAAGACGCTCGGCCCCCTGATGGCAGAAAGGGCGGACCTGGCGGCGCGGCTGGACACCGCCGCCGCGCAACGCAACGGCGCGCTCGCTGAACTGGCGGTGGAAAAGGAGCGGGTCGCCAACGCCGCGACCCAGATCGCCCGGCTCGAAGCCGCGCAGATCGCCGCCGACCATCGGCTGGAGGCCGCGCAGGCCAGCGCGGCGCAACGCCTCGACACGATCCAGGCCGAACGCGAAGCCGCCCTGCGCGACCTCGCATCGCTCCGGTCCGACACGCAGGCGCGCACCCAGGCCTTCGAACAGCAGATCGCCGCGCTCAAGGACGCCAAGGAACAACTGTCCGCCCAGTTCAGCGAGATCGGCGGCAAGCTGCTCGAATCGGCCCAGACCCAGTTCCTCACCCGCGCCGACCAGCGTTTCGCCCAGGCCAGCGAAAAGAGCGAAGCGCAACTCAAGACCCTGCTCAATCCGGTCGAGACCACGCTCAAACGCTATGAGGAAGGGCTGGCCCGCGTCGAAAAGGACCGCGTCGGCAGCTATGCCGAATTGCGCGAAGCGGTGCAGCAGGTTCATCTGGGTCAGGGCCAGGTGCGCGAGGAAACCGCCAAGCTGGTCAACGCGCTGCGCGCCGCGCCCAAGACGCGCGGTCGCTGGGGCGAACAGCAGTTTAAGAATCTGATCGAAACCGCCGGCCTCTCCCCCTTCGTCGATTTTCAGGAGGAGGTTTCGGTCGCGGTCGAAGACGGCCGGATGCGCCCCGACTTCATCATCAACCTGCCGGGCGACCAGCAGATGGTGGTCGATGTCAAATGCTCGCTCGTCGCCTATCTGAACGCGGTCGATCAGGTCGATCCGGCTCTGCGCGACGCCCATATGCTCGACCATGCCCGCGCGATGCGCACCCATGCCGATGCCCTGGGGCGCAAGGCCTATTGGGAACAATTCACCAAAGCCCCCGACTTTGTCATCATGTATGTGCCCGGCGACAATTTCGTCACCGCCGCGCTGGAAGCGGACATGGACCTGTGGGAACGCGCGGCCAAGAACCGCGTCATTATCTGCGGCCCCGCCACCTTCCTGCCGCTCGCCCGTACGCTCGCGGGCCATTGGCGACAGGCCAAGATGCAGGAACAGGCGCAGCAGGTCGGCCAGCTTGGCAAGGAACTCTACGAACGGCTGGCCGTCGCCGCGACCCATTTGAAGCGCCTCGGCTCCGGCCTCAACAGCGCGGTGTCCAACTATAACAGCTTCATCGGCAGCTTCGAAACCCGTGTCCTGTCCACCGGCCGCAAGTTCCGCGACCTCGACA
The DNA here is from genome assembly GCF_035818615.1 of Sphingobium sp. CR2-8. Taxonomy (NCBI): domain Bacteria; kingdom Pseudomonadati; phylum Pseudomonadota; class Alphaproteobacteria; order Sphingomonadales; family Sphingobiaceae; genus Sphingobium; species Sphingobium wonjuense. The sequence goes on from NZ_JAYKZY010000002.1 coordinate 3,051,720, forward strand.
TCGAAACCGGCGGGAAGGAGATCGATAGCGTCGAACCGCTCGACGTCCTCGCCCGCGAAGCCCAGACCGACGAGGCACGGGCGCTGCCGGCGGCGGAGTGAACAAAAGGAGGAACAAGCCCGGCTCCACCGCGTATCTTATCCATCAGCGACATCGGACAGGATGATCCGACATGGTCGCGAACTGGAGAGTGTCATGTGGAAATCCATCCTGTTCCGCCGTCCCCTGCGGCGGGACAAAGACGAAAAGACCGATAATCCGCCATCGCCAGCGGCCATGTCCGCACAGGCGAACCCCTTTGCGGACCTGATGGCGCAACTGGACAAGATTCCCTACCAACGGCGATGGAAACGCGCCTGCCATCCATGATCGGCATGGCGCGCCAGGTGGGCCGAACTGTCCTATCGAACGCGCGGATGCTACATCATATAGAGTGTATCCGTTGATAGGGCCAAACCTCATATAATGTCCTATTTCTGTTACTTCATGTCGCAATCGGCGGGAAATATGCGAAGTTAAGCGGACGATATCCTATTTTCCGGGCGTCATTCTCCGCCGCTTTCATCTCCCCAACCGCCCTCGCCCATTGCCGCTTCCGGCGCGCGCTGGCATGGCGGGACGCATGACATCAATCGGCCCTCGCATCGGCCTGCTCGGCGGCTCCTTCAATCCGGCGCATGGCGGCCATCGCGCCATATCCCTCTTCGCCAGGGAAGCACTCGACCTGGACGAAGTCTGGTGGCTGGTGTCGCCCGGCAATCCCTTGAAGCCTGCCAAGGGCATGGCGCCGCTCCCCACGCGCCTCGCCAAGGCACGGCAGGTCGCCCGCCGCGCGCCGATTCGCGCGACCGCGATCGAGCGGCGATTGGGCACGCGCTACACCGTCGACACCGTGCGCGCGCTCACCCGGCGCTATCCCAAAAACCGCTTCATCTGGTTGATGGGGGCGGACAATCTGGCGCAATTTGGCCAATGGAAGGACTGGCGCGGGATCGCGCGGCAAATGCCCATTGCCGTGATCGCCCGTCCAGGCTATGATCGAAGCGCTCGTGGCTCTGCGGCCATGAGCTGGCTGCGGCGCTTCGTCCGGTCCGCGCGCCAGAGTGCAGACTGGACGAATTGGAGACGACCGGCGCTCGTGCTATTGCGCTTTCGCCCTGATCCAAGATCGGCAACCCTGCTTCGGCAGGCGGACCCCCTCTGGCATCGCGAATATGAAGCAACGTGCGTGCGCGACCCGCTCACACGTCGGTTGGTCATATGACGCATGCTCGGGAAAGGACCGCCGCAGGCGGGTGGCCGACCCGGCAATGCGGCCACGGAAGAAATGATTGGAGTATGTTTGTCTAACCTCGCCCCTGCCAACGATACCGCGCCTGGCGCGCAATCCGTGGCCGCCCTGCACGCCCTCGTCATGCAGTCGCTCGACGACGACCAGGCGCAGGAAACCATCTCGATCCCCCTGGAAGGCAAGAGCAGCATCGCCGATTATATGGTGATCGCCAGCGGCCGTTCGTCGCGCCAGGTCGCGGCGATCGCGCAGCATCTGGCCGAGCGGATCAAGAAGGAAACGGGCCGTTCCGCCCGGGTCGAAGGGCTTCCGGTCGCCGACTGGGTGCTGATCGACGCCGGCGACGTGATCGTCCATCTGTTCAAGCCGGAAGTGCGCAGCTTCTACAATCTGGAACGGATGTGGGGCTTCGTGGACGCGCCGGTCGCGGGCAACGCCTGAAGACCTGCGTTTCCGTTCGGGCTGAGCGAAGTCGAAGCCCGTCACTGAGCGAAGTCGAAGTGACTTCGTTCCGCTCAGTTGAACCGAGGCGAGTGGCTCGGTTGAAGCCCGTCGACTTCACTCAGGGTGAACGGATCTGGATGTCGCCATGCTTCTCCACATCGTCGCGCGCGGCAAGATCGGACGCTCGCCCGAAGCCGAGCTGGTCGACCGCTACGTCAAGCGCCTGACCATGCCGCACAAGATCACCGAAATGCCCGATCGGGGCGGCAAGCTGCCCCCGGTCGCGCCCGGCACCGTTACGGTCATGCTGGACGAAAAGGGCAAGCAGCTCGGCTCGATGGACTTTGCCCGCCGGATCGAGGGTTGGCGCGACGCGGGCACCCGCGAATGCCGCTTCCTCATCGGCGCGGCGGACGGGTTCGATGACGCCGACCGGGCCGACGCGGACCTGCTGATCGCCTTCGGCGCAATGACCTGGCCCCATATGATGGCCCGCGCGATGCTCGCCGAACAATTGTGGCGGGCCTGCTCCATCCTCGCCAATCATCCCTATCACCGCGAAGGCTAGAACCGCACGGGTTTTACGCCTAGTCAAAGGCCATTACGGGCGGGACATCGGGTGAAGCGCAGCATCATCATCGCAGGCGGACTGGCGGGCCTTGTGGCCCTCGCCGCCACGCGCCTGCCCGCCGCCAATGATGCCGCGATCATCCTGTCCGGCACCGCCGGGACCACGCTGGCGCAGGAACAGCAGTCGCTCAAGGCCGCCCGCCGCCAGTCGGACGAGGCGCGCGATCGCTCCATCCGGCTGGAGCAGCAGGCCAGCGTCGCACGCGACGACGCCGAACAGGCGCGCCGCCGCGCCGCGGCCGTCGCCGCCCGCATCCAGCAGGCGGAGGCCGATATTCAGGCGGCCCAGGCCCGCATCGCCATCATCGCCCGGATGCAGCGCGCCCAGGCCGCCCGCCTCGCCCTCCGCCAGGAACCGGTCGTGCGCCTGACCGCCGCGCTCCAGATGATGGCCCGCCGCCCGCTCGCGCTCGCCCTGATCCAGCCCGGATCGGTCGCCGACGCCGTCCACATGCGCGCGGTGCTGGGCCAGGTGCTGCCGGTGATCCACCAGCGCACCGCCGGCCTGCGCCTGGAACTGGACCGCAGCCGCGCCCTGCGCGCGACCGCGCAGCAGGCGGCCGACGCCCTCGACCAGGCGCAGGCGGATCGCAGGGATCGGCAGACCGCGCTCGCTGCGCTGGAAGCGCAGAAGCGCGTCGCCGCCCGAGACCTCGGCAACAATGCGGGGCTGGAGAGCGACCGGGCGCTGGCGCTGGGGGAACGGGCGCGCGACATCGTCGACCTGATGGACCGGCTGGAACAGGCGGGCGACCTGCGCGATCGACTCGCGTCCCTGTCCGGCCCGCTCCTGCGCCCCGCCCGCCCCGACCAGGCCGGGGCCGCCGCGCCGGAACGGCAAGCCGCCGCCAACGGCCCGCCCCCTATCGCCTGCCCGTCATCGGTCAGCTCGTCACCGGCATGGGCGAAGTCAACGACGGCGGCGTGCGATCCCGTGGCCTGACGCTGGTGACGCAACCGGGCGCGCAGGCGATCGCGCCCACCGCCGGGCGGGTCGCCTTCGCCGGTCCCTATCGCGATTATGGCCAGATCCTCATCATCGACCATGGCCAGGGCTGGACCACGCTCATCACCGGCCTGCATCGCGTCACCGCCCAGGTCGGCGACAGCGTGCGGCAGGGCGATCCGGTCGGCATCACCGGCGCGGAACGGCCCGACATCACCGTCGAACTGCGCCGCAACGGCCGTCCCGTGGATATCGGACCGCTCGTCGGCATGAATTAACCCTACGCTCATCGATGCTACGCGACATTGGTCGAAGCGCGCTTTTGCGTTGGGCGACGAATCGGCGTATGTCAGGCTATCGATGCGGACTCCAAGGACACCCATGAAATCCACTTTCCTCCAGGGCGCGGTTGCGCTCGGGGCGCTTGCGCTCATCCCCGCCACCACTGCCGCGCTCGCCGACGGGGAAGCATCGAGCTACAAGGCGCTCGATGAATTTATGGACGTGTTCCAGAAGGTCCGCAGCGATTACGTCGAAAAGGTCGACGACGAAAAGCTTATCAAGGGCGCGATCGACGGCATGCTCGCCAGCCTCGATCCCCACAGCAGCTTCCTCGATGCGCGCGATTTCCAGAATCTGCGCACCCAGACGGAGGGCAGCTATGGCGGCCTCGGCCTTACCGTCACGCAGGAAGATGGCGCGGTCAAGGTGATCGCCCCCACGCAGGATACCCCGGCCTGGCGCGCGGGGATCAAGGCGGGCGACTATATCACCCATATTGACGGCCAGTTGATCTATGGCGGCACGCTGGACGAGGCGGTGGACAAGATGCGCGGTGCGCCGGGCTCCTCGCTCAAGCTGACCCTCGTGCGCGCGGGCCGCGACAAGCCGATCGAACTCACCCTCACGCGCGAGATCATCCAGCTCAAGCCCGTCAAATGGGAAGTGAAGAATAATATCGGCATCATCAACATCGTCAGCTTCTCGGCCAATACCGGGGCCGACGTGCGCCAGGCGATCCGCAGCATCGACAAGAGTCTGGGCCACAAGCCCACCGGCTATATCCTCGACCTGCGCTCCAACCCCGGCGGCCTGCTGGACGAAGCCGTGACCGTCAGCGACGCCTTCCTAGAGCGCGGCGAAATCGTGTCGCAGCGCGGCCGGGCGAAGGGCGACGTCGAACGCTATTATGCCAAGCCGGGCGACGACGCGAAGGGTCTGCCGGTGATCGTACTGGTCGACGCGGGCTCGGCTTCGGCATCGGAAATCGTCGCGGGCGCGCTGCAGGACCAGCATCGCGCGCTGGTGATGGGCGAACGCAGCTTCGGCAAGGGCAGCGTCCAGACCATGTTGCCGCTGTCCAACACCACCGCGCTCAAGCTTACGACCGCGCGCTACTACACACCCTCGGGCCGCAGCGTGCAGGAAGGCGGCATCCAGCCCGACATCCGCGTGCCGCAGCTGTCCGACCCCGATTACAAAAATCGCCCCAAATTCCGCGAAAGCGACCTGCGCCGTCACCTGATCAACGAGATCAAGACCGACGACAAGGCGCTGGAAGAGGATACGAAGGACGATCCGCGCTTCGCCCTGTCGGCCGAGGAGCTCAAGAAGAAGGGCGTCGAGGATTTCCAGCTCGACTATGCGCTCAGGACGATATCGCGCCTGGCGAGCACGCCCGCCGCGACCATCGCCCAGGCGCAGCCGGCAGCCCGAAAGCCGGGCGCGAAATAATCGGCCGCTTGCAGGGGAATCGCCCGCAAGTTCAGCATGACGAAAGCCAGGCGAGGGTTTAAGCGGGCAGTATGAACAGCCTGTCCCCGTCCCTCGCCAAGGCCCGCCTGCTGGCGCTGCTGACCCCTATGCTGTTGCTGGGTGGCGCTTACATATCGCAATATGTGGGCGGCCTGCATCCATGCGAAATGTGCTGGTGGCAACGCTATCCGCACATGGTGGCGATCCCGCTGGCGCTGATCGCCTATGCGGTGCGGGGCCGCGCCTGCGTCAGCGGCCTCTTCACCGGCTTTGCGGGGATCGGAGTCGGTATCAGCGGCCTCATCGGCCTGTTCCATGCCGGGGTCGAATATGGCTGGTGGGAAGGGCTGACCACCTGTTCCACGTCGCCGTCGGGCGGCAGCGGCGCGGACCTGCTGAACCAGATCATGGCGACCCCCCTCATCCGCTGCGATGTCGCGCCCTGGAACCTCCTGGGCATTTCGCTGGCGGGCTATAACGGCCTCTTGTCCAGCGCCGCCGCGCTCGCCATCTTGGCCCTGCTGCTGAAAGCGAGGAAAGCATGAGCGCGCCTGAGGATTTCCCCCGCCCCGGCAAGAGGCTGACGAACGCCGATCGCGCCTCCATGGTGCGCGTCGATCAGGCGGGCGAGTTCGGCGCGGTGCGTATCTATGCCGGGCAGCTTGCCGTCATCGGCGATCGCCACCCCTATGGCCGCTTGATCGCAGGCATGGCGGCGCAGGAGGAACGACACAGGGACGCGTTCGACGCGATGATCGCCCGGCGCGGTGTGCGCCCCACGATCCTGTCGCCCTTCTGGAACGCCGCCGGTTTCGCGCTGGGCGCCGTCACCGCCGCCATGGGGCCGAAGGTCGCCATGGCCTGCACCGCGGCCGTCGAAACCGAAATCGACAAACATTATGCCGACCAGTTGGCGCAATTGGGCGACGATGATCCGGAACTCTCCACCGCCATTGCGGATTTCCAGGCGGAGGAGGTCGAACATCGCGAAGCCGCCTTGGCCCATGGCGCGCAGCAGGCGCCCGCCTACCCCCTCTTGTCGGGCGTCATCCGTTTGGGATGCCGGGCCGCCATCGCGCTTTCCAAGCGCATCTGAAAAGGACGGACAGATGATGAAGATCCCGATGATAACAGCGCTGATGATGCTGGGCGCGTCCGTCCCCGCCCTGGCCCAGCAGGCTGCCGCCCCGACCGGCTCGACCAATCCGGCATCGGAAAAGGTCAATATCGTCATCGTCTATGGCGACGACGCCTGCCCGCAGAGCGCGGGCGACGATATCGTCGTCTGCGCGCGCAAGGGCGAGGAGGAACGCTATCGCATTCCCGAACCGCTGCGCGGCGATCCCAACATGCCCAGCAAGCAGGCCTGGGGCGAACGCGTCCGCTCGATGGAATATGTCGGACGGCAGGGCACGGAAAGCTGCTCGCCGGTCGGATCGGGCGGCGCGACGGGTTGTTTCGCCCAGTTGTCCCGTCTTGCGAAGGCGGAACGGCAGGCGCTCGACAATGCCAGCTGGAAGGATCTGGTCGAAGCCGAGCGCGCCAAGCGCCTGTCGACCATCGACGCCGACAGCGAAGCGATCGAGGCACGGGTGAAGGCGGAGGAAAAGGCCGCGCAGCAGCCCGCCCCTACACCGCCGCAGCGTTGACGGCTGCCGGGCGCCGGTGGCGTCTAGCTTGAACCGCCGGGCCTTGGGCAAACCGGCATCCGACAGGGGCATGAAGGACTTATCTATGCGACATGGCGTCGTGATCCCCCTGATCGGCCTGCTGCTGGTCCCGCTGCTTCCCTCCCCTGCACTTGCGCAGGCGGAGCCGCCGCCTGAACGCATCATCAACCTGCTGGTCTATGGCGACGATCCTTGCCCCCAGAGCAAGGGCGACGAAATCGTGGTGTGCGCCCGCAAGCCCGAATCGGAACGCTATCGCATTCCCAAGAAGCTGCGCGAAAAGCCTGCCGTGTCGGGCGGCCCCGGCTGGGGCAGCCAGGTCGCGACGATGGAAGAAACGCAACGTAACGCCACCCCGATGGGCTGCTCGGCGATCGGCGGCGCAAATACGGGCTGCTTCGCGCAGATGATGGCGCGATGGTTCGCCGAACGACGCATGCAGGAAAGCAAGGGCGAGCCTTAAGCCCGACCCAGATGAGCCATGCTTGCCATCCGTCACGACCGTCGGTAAGGCTCGGCTCGTCATCTGGGGAGTAGCCAGCCGTTCCGCTTGCAGGAACGGGCCATGCGTCAACATATTCGACCGAGAGGTCGTGGCGTATGGGGAGCGGCCAAAAGGCCGCATCGCGCGAGACCAATGGCATCGGCGCTTTTCTGTCCGGCCGGGCGGGAAGCGACGGTGGCATTGCGTCTGTTTACCCCGCCCGGCCCCGGAACAGATGATGGAAGCTCTCTTCACCTCCACAGCACTGGTCGCGCTCGCCGAAATGGGCGACAAGACGCAATTGCTGGCCATGCTGCTCGCCACCCGCTTTCGCAAGCCGGTTCCGATCATCTTGGGCATTTTCGCGGCCACGGTCGCCAATCATTTCCTCGCCGCGCTGGTCGGCCATTCGATCGCGGGCGTCCTGACCCAGCCCTGGTTCCGCTACGCCGTCGCCGCCTCCTTCATCGCGATGGCCGCATGGACGCTGATCCCCGACACCTTCGATGAAGATGCACCGCTCAAGGCCCCGTCCAAGGCGGGCGTGTTCGTGACCACCCTGGTCGCCTTCTTCTTGGTCGAGATGGGCGACAAGACGCAGGTCGCCACCGTGGCGCTGGGCGCGCGTTTCGACAATCTGATCGCCGTCACCATGGGCACGACGCTCGGCATGATGATCGCCAACGTGCCCGCCGTGCTGTTCGGCGAAGCGCTGGCGAAGAAGGTGCCGATGCGCGCGCTTCAGGTCGGCGCCGCCCTGCTGTTCCTGGGTCTGGGCCTGTGGATGCTGGCCGACCTCCAGGGCTGGCTGGGCTAAAAAAGGAGCGTCGCCGCGTGGCGGGCGGTTGTCAGCGCGCGACGGCTGTTGCAAGGGGATAGGCGGAGTCATTCCCCTTATTGTTGGACATGGGACGCACGTGATGAAGGATAGTCTGGTAACGATCTTCGGCGGCGGCGGCTTTCTGGGCCGTCAGGTCGCCCAGGCGCTGATGGCGCGGGGCGCGCGCGTGCGGATCGCGCAGCGTGATCTGGCCACGGCGGTCAGGGTGAAGTCGCTCGGCAATCTGGGCCAGACGCAGTTCGTCGCGGCCGACATCCGCAAGCCAGACAGCGTCGCGCGCGCGATTCACGGCAGCGACATCGTCATCAATCTGGTCGGCATCCTGTCCGGCGATTTCGACAGCTTCCACCGCGACGGCGCCGCCAACGTCGCCAAGGCTGCGGCGAGCGTGGGCGTGACCGCACTGGTGCATATCTCGGCGATCGGCGCCGATGCGCAAAGCCCGTCGGCCTATGGCCGGTCCAAGGCTGCGGGCGAAGCCGCGGTCAAGGCCGCCTTCCCGACGGCAACCATCATTCGTCCCTCGATCGTCTTCGGCCAGGAGGATCAGTTCCTCAACCGTTTCGCCCAGATCATCGGTTCGGCCGCCCCCGTAATCCCGGTGATCGGCGCGGCGACGAAGTTCCAGCCCGTCTATGTCGCCGACGTGGCGCAGGCGATCGCCAACGCCGCGCAGCAGCCCGGCATCCATGGCGGCAAGACCTATGAACTGGCGGGTCCGCAAGTCCTGAGCATGAAGGACATCAACGCCTGGATCGCCAAGGCGATCGGCCGCGACAAGCCGATCATCGAAGTTCCCCACGGCCTCGCCTCCCTGCTGGCGATGCTGCCGGGTGCGCCGATCACCCGCGACCAGCTCGCCATGCTGGGTCGCGACAATGTCGCTGCGCCCGGTTCGGAAGGGTTGCAGGCGCTGGGCGTCGCCGCGACGCCGCTGGGCGCGGTCGCGGACAAGTGGATGGTCCGCTATCGCCGCCACGGCCGTTTCGCCGGTCGCGCGAGCGCCTGAGCGATATGCATAGACAGGCGGGGGATCGTGACACGTTGCCCCGCCCTTCTGCCTCCTCCCCGCATCCGGGGAGGATTTTTTATGCCAAGCCATTAGGGACAAGCCCATGGACCTGCATTATCTGACCGTCATCCTGCTGGGCATTGTGGAGGGGCTGACTGAGTTCCTGCCCGTGTCTTCGACCGGGCATCTCATCCTGGCGAGCGAGTTGCTCGGCTATGATTCGGCGACCTGGGCGATGTTCAACGTCGTCATCCAGTTGGGCGCCATCCTGGCAGTGGTCGTGCTGTACTGGCGTACCTTCTGGGCGGTCGGCATGGGACTGTTGCGGCGCGAACCGGTGAGTTGGCGCTTCCTGCGCAACCTCGTCATCGCCTTCATCCCTGCAGCCGTCATCGGCCTCGCCCTCCACGACTATGTCGAGATACTGCTGGGCGCGCCGCAGGTCGTCGCCTGGGCGCTGATCGTGGGCGGCATCGCGATTCTGGTCGTGGAGCGGGCGATCAAGGAACAGCGGTTCCATGGCATTGCGAACATCCCAGTCGTGCGCGTGATCGGCATCGGCCTTATCCAATGCATGGCCATGATCCCGGGCGTCAGCCGCTCGGGCGCGACCATCATGGGCGCGCTGAGCCTAGGCGTGGAACGGCGTACGGCTGCGGAGTTCAGCTTCTTCCTAGCTATCCCGACCATGTTGGGCGCGACCACATTGGAACTGCTCAAGAAGGGCGATCAGATCACCAGCGCGGCGGTCGGCTGGGACAGCATCGCGCTCGGCTTCATCATGTCCTTCATCGTCGCGCTGCTGGTCATCAAATGGTTCGTCGGGCTGGTGTCGAAACATGGCTTCGCGCCATTCGCATGGTACCGAATTGTTGCAGGGACAGCAACGTTGATCTGGCTTGCGGCAAGATAGGTCCGACTCGGTCATAATATCGTCTCGATTTTTGCGATCAGTTCGCAACTAGGCACGCAAAGGGCTTTTATTTAGTAAGCTATGCTGACCTAAATGTCAGAATCCACGTGACTGCGTGGTTTTTTATGCTATGCGCGCATCTGCAACAGACTCAGAGGCGATCCATGGCTGACAATCCGATGCTGAAATTCGTGGGCAAGGCACAATCCTACCCTGAAAAGCGCGCAGCCGACGACCGCGCCGACGATTTCCTGGAAATCAGCCGCAGCTTCATCTTGGACAAGGCGGAGGAACAGGCGTCGCGCTGCTCGCAATGTGGCGTGCCCTATTGCTCGACCCATTGCCCGCTGCATAACCACATTCCCGACTGGTTGCGCCTGACCGCCGAAGGCCGCCTGCGCGAAGCCTATGAGCTGTCGAACCTGACCAGCACCATGCCCGAAATCTGCGGCCGCATCTGCCCGCAGGACCGCCTGTGCGAGGGCAATTGCGTCATCGAATTTTCCGGTCATGGCGCCGTCACCATCGGCAGCGTCGAAAAATACATCACCGACACCGCCTGGAAGGAAGGCTGGGTCGAACCGCTGGTCCCCGGCGCGGCGCGCGGCCAGTCGGTCGGCGTGATCGGCGCAGGGCCAGCCGGCCTTACCACGGCGGAATATCTGCGCGTGGCGGGCTATGAGGTCCATATCTATGACCGGCACGACCGCGCGGGCGGCCTGCTGACCTATGGCATCCCCGGCTTCAAGCTGGAGAAGGACGTGGTCATGCGCCGCGTCCAGCGCCTAAAGGATGGCGGCATCATCTTCCATGACAGCTTCGAGATCGGCCGCGACGCGACGCTGGAACAGCTGCGCGCCAAGCATGACGCGATCCTGATCGCCACGGGCGTCTACAAACCCCGCGACATCAAGGCGCCGGGCGTCGGCGCGGCCGGCGTGGTCAAGGCGCTCGATTACCTCACCGCGTCGAATAAGGCGGGCTTCGGCGACGCGGTGCCCGAACATGAAGACGGCACGCTGCTGGCGACGGGCAAGAATGTCGTCGTCATCGGCGGCGGCGACACGGCGATGGACTGCGTCCGTACCGCGATCCGCCAGGGTGCCAAGTCGGTGAAGTGCCTCTACCGCCGCGACCGGGAAAATATGCCCGGATCGCAGCGCGAAGTCGCCAATGCCGAAGAAGAAGGCGTGGAGTTCGTCTGGCTGACCGCGCCGATCGCGTTCGAAGGCACAAGCCAAGTCACCGGCGTCAAGGTCACCAAGATGCGCCTCGGCCAGCCCGACGCATCGGGCCGCCGCGCGCCCGAACCCGATCCGGGCAGCGAACATACGCTGGACGCCGATCTGGTCATCAAGGCGCTGGGCTACGACCCGGAGGAACTGCCCCGGCTGTTCGGCAGCGAAGACCTGTCGGTCACTCGCTGGGGCACGCTGCGCGTCGATCACAAGACGATGATGACCAGCGTGGACGGCGTGTTCGCGGCAGGCGACATCGTGCGCGGCGCATCGCTGGTCGTCTGGGCGATCCGCGACGGCCGCGACGTAACCGACCATATGCACCGCTATCTGAAGGCGAAAGCCAAGGCGGGCGAAAGGGTCGCGGCATGATGCGCCTCGCCTTTCTTGCCGCGCCCCTGCTCCTGCTCGCTTCGCCGGTCGCGGCGCAGCCTCAAGCACCTGTCGCGACGCCCCAATCTGTCGATCCGGCGCTGCTGGCCAAGGCCAAGCCGATCGCCGCCATCATGCTCCCCAACGGCACCATGGAAAAGATGATGGGGCCGATGATGCAGAAGATGATGGGTCCGATGATGGACAGCATGACCAAGATGCCGATCCGCGAGTTCCTGAAAGTCGGCGGCCTCGACCCGGAACAGGCGGACAAGCTGGGCGAAGGGACGATCGAGGAGATGATGGCGATCATCGATCCGAATTTCCGCAAGCGGATGGATGTGATCGTCAACAGCATGATGCCCGCGATCGGCCGCTTCATGGGACGCTATGAACCTGACATGCGCGAAGGCATGGCTGAGGCCTTCGCCTACCGCTACAACGCCGCCGAACTGGACCAGATCACGGCGTTCCTGAAGACGCCCGTCGGCGCCAAATTCGGCGCCGGCTTCATGGAGTTGGCCACCGATCCGCATTATATCGGCCGCTTGCAGAAGGTGATGCCGGAAATGATGCGGGCCATGCCGGACATCATGAAATCGTCTGCGGCCGAACTGGAAAAGCTGCCCAAGCCGCGCACCTACAACGACCTGACCAAGGCTGAACGCGACCGCCTTACCGCCTTGCTTGGCGCGGACGCCAAGAAGGCCAACTGACGATCGACGTCGGCGATTGCCGACACCAACGGAATGATAGCGGCCGTGCCCCGATAGACGGACGGCCAGATGCAAGGGTAAGTCATCATGACCGACACCAATTTCATGGCCAGCCCCGAAGAACGCGCACGGATCGCGGCCGAGGGCATGTATCACCCCGACCTGGAAGGCGACGCCTGTGGCGTGGGCCTGGTCGCCGCTACCGATGGCCGCCCCAGCCGCCGCGTGGTCGCCAGCGCGATCGATGCGCTGAAAGCCGTGTGGCATCGCGGCGCGGTGGACGCCGATGGCAAGACCGGCGACGGCGCGGGCATCCATGTCGACCTGCCGGTGCGCTTCTTCGACGATGCGATCGCGGACTCCGGCCACAAGCCGCTGCCCAACCGCCTGGCTGTCGGCATGATCTTCCTGCCGCGCACGGACCTGTCCGCGCAGGAAACCTGCCGCACCATTGTCGAATCCGAAATCATCGACGCGGGCTATACCATCTATGGCTGGCGCCAGGTGCCGGTCGATGTGTCGGTCATCGGCGAAAAGGCGCAGCGCACCCGCCCCGAAATCGAGCAGATCATGATCGCCGGCCCGATGCCGGAAGAACGTGACGTCGCCGAATTCGAAAAGGATCTCTACCTCATCCGTCGCCGGATCGAGAAGAAGGTCATCGCCGCGCAGATCCAGGATTTCTACATCTGTTCGCTGTCCTGCCGCTCGATCATCTACAAGGGGCTGTTCCTGGCCGAATCGCTGTCGGTCTTCTTCCCCGACCTGCAGGACGAGCGGTTCGAAAGCCGCGTCGCGATCTTTCACCAGCGCTATTCGACCAACACCTTCCCGCAATGGTGGCTGGCCCAGCCGTTCCGCACCCTCGCCCATAATGGCGAGATCAACACGATCCGCGGCAACAAGAACTGGATGAAGAGCCACGAGATCAAGATGGCGAGCCTCGCCTTTGGCGAGCAGTCGGAGGATATCAAGCCGGTCATCCCGGCCGGCGCGTCCGACACCGCCGCGCTCGACGCCGTGTTCGAAGCGATCTGCCGCTCAGGCCGCGACGCGCCGACCGCCAAGCTGATGCTTGTCCCCGAAGCCTGGCAGTCGCAAAGCGCCGACCTGCCCAAGGCGCATGCCGACATGTACGACTATCTCGCCTCCGTCATGGAGCCGTGGGACGGGCCAGCCGCGCTCGCCATGACCGACGGTCGCTGGGTCGTGGCCGGCGTCGATCGTAACGCGTTGCGCCCGCTGCGCTACACGCTGACCGGCGACAATCTGCTGATCGTGGGATCGGAAACCGGCATGGTCGTCGTGCCCGAAACCACCATCGTCAAAAAGGGCCGCATGGGTCCGGGCCAAATGATCGCCGTCGACCTGCTGGAAGGCGAAATCTACGACGATCGCGCGATCAAGGATCGGATCTCGGGCGAACGCCCCTATGGCGAACTGATCAAGGACTTCCTTGCCGTCGATGATCTGGCCGATGCGCCGACCGCGCTGCCGGGCTGGGACAAGGCCGAACTGACCCGCCGCCAGGTCGCCGCCAACCTGACGCTGGAGGATCTGGAATTGATCCTCTCGCCCATGGTTGAGGACGCCAAGGAAGCCATCGGGTCGATGGGCGACGATACGCCGCTGGCCGTCATTTCGGACAAGCCGCGCACGATCAGCCATTTCTTCCGCCAGAATTTCAGCCAGGTCACCAACCCGCCAATCGATCCCTTGCGCGAACGGCATGTGATGAGCCTGAAGACGCGCTTCTCCAACCTCCACAACATCCTGGAGGAAGGCGCGCAGAACAGCCATGTGCTGGTGCTGGAATCGCCGGTGGTGACTAGCGCCGAATGGGCGCGGCTGAAAGCCTATTTCGGCCCGGCCGTGGCCGAGATCGACTGCACCTTCCCCGCCAGCGGCGGACAGGAGCAGTTGCGCGCCGCCATTTCCCGCATCCGTGAGGAAGCCGAGCAGGCGGTGCGCGAAGGCCGCACCGAAATCTTCCTGACGGACGAGGGTGTGAGCGCAGACCGCGCCGCGATCGCAGGCGTGCTCGCGGCAGCCGCCGTGCATACGCATCTGGTCCGCAAGGGGCTGCGCAGCTACGCGTCGATCAACGTGCGGTCGTCCGAAGCGCTCGACACCCATTATTTCGCGGTGCTGATCGGCGTGGGCGCCACCACGGTGAACGCCTATCTGGCCGAAGCCAGCATCGCCGATCGTCACAGTCGTGGCCTGTTCGGCGACCTGTCGCTCGACGCCTGTTTCGAACGCTATCGCACGGCGATCAACGAAGGCCTGCTCAAGATCATGTCCAAAATGGGCATTGCGGTCATCAGCAGCTATCGCGGCGGCTATAATTTCGAAGCGGTCGGCCTGTCGCGCGCGCTCGTGAACGATCTCTTCCCGGGCATGCCCGCGAAGATTTCGGGCGAAGGCTATGCCTCGCTCCACTACAGCGCGATGCTGCGCCATGAAAAGGCGTTCGACGCAGCGGCGGTGCGCCTGCCCATCGGCGGCTTCTACCGCCAGCGGCAGGGGGGCGAGAGCCATGCCTATTCCGCGCAGCTGATGCATCTGTTGCAGACCGCGGTCGCGACCGACAGCTATTCGACCTATCTGCAATTCTCCCGCGGCGTGCGCGACCTGCCGCCGGTCTATCTGCGCGACCTGATGGAGTTCAACTTCGCCCGCGAAGCGGTGCCCATCGACGAGGTCGAAGCGACCACCGAAATCCGCAAGCGCTTCGTGACGCCCGGCATGTCGCTGGGCGCGCTCAGCCCCGAAGCGCATGAAACGCTGGCGATTGCGATGAACCGCATCGGCGCGAAGGCGGTGTCGGGCGAAGGCGGCGAGGATGCGAACCGCTTCAAACCCTATGACAATGGCGACAACGCCAATTCGGTCATCAAGCAGATCGCGTCCGGCCGCTTCGGCGTCCACGCCGAATATCTGGCGTCGGCCGAGGAGATCGAGATCAAGGTGGCCCAGGGCGCCAAGCCTGGCGAAGGCGGCCAATTGCCCGGCTTCAAGGTCACGGAATTCATCGCCAAGCTGCGGCATTCGACGCCCGGCGTGACGCTCATCTCGCCGCCGCCGCATCACGACATCTATTCGATCGAGGATCTGGCGCAGCTCATCTACGACTGCAAGATGATCAACCCGCGCGCCAAGGTGTGCGTGAAGCTGGTCAGCCAGGCGGGTATAGGCACGGTCGCGGCGGGCGTGGCGAAGGCGCATGCCGACGTCATCCTGGTCGCGGGCCATGTCGGCGGCACCGGCGCATCGCCCCAGACCAGCATCAAATATGCCGGTACGCCCTGGGAAATGGGCCTGTCCGAAACCAATCAGGTGCTGACCCTGAACGGCCTGCGCCATCGCGTGAAGCTGCGCACCGACGGCGGCCTCAAGACCGGGCGCGACATCGTGATCGCCGCGATCCTGGGCGCGGAGGAATATGGCATCGGCACGCTTTCGCTGGTCGCCATGGGCTGCATCATGGTGCGCCAGTGCCACAGCAACACCTGCCCGGTGGGCGTGTGCGTACAGGACGAAGCCCTGCGCCAGAAGTTCACAGGCACGCCGGAAAAGGTCATCAACCTGATGACCTTCATCGCCGAGGAAGTGCGCGAAGTCCTCGCCCGGCTGGGCTTCCGCAGCCTGGACGAGGTGATCGGGCGGACCGAACTGCTCAAGCAGGTCAATCGCGGCGCGGAGCATCTGGACGATCTCGACCTCAACCCCATCCTGGCGAAGGTGGACGCCCCCGACGACCAGCGCCGCTTCAGCCTGGAGGGCCGCAATCAGGTGCCCGACAGCCTGGACGCGCAGATGATGAAGGACGCGCGCGCCGTGTTCGAGCGGGGCGAAAAGATGCAGCTGACCTATACGGTGCGCAACACGCATCGCGCGGTCGGCACCCGCCTGTCGTCGGCCGTCACCGACAAGTTCGGCATGTCGACGCTGGCCGACGGGCATCTGACCGTGCGCCTGCGCGGGTCCGCCGGGCAATCGCTGGGCGCCTTCCTCTGCAAGGGCATCACGCTCGAAGTGTTCGGCGACGCCAACGACTATGTCGGCAAGGGGCTGTCGGGCGGCATCATCAAGGTGCGCACCACCGTGTCCTCGCCCCTATCTTCCAAGGACAATACCATCCTGGGCAACACCGTCCTCTATGGTGCGACCAGCGGCAAGCTGTTCGCAGCGGGTCAGGCGGGCGAGCGCTTCGCGGTCCGCAATTCGGGTGCGCAGGTCGTGGTCGAAGGCTGCGGTGCGAACGGGTGCGAATATATGACCGGTGGAACGGCGGTGATCCTGGGCAAGACCGGCGCGAATTTCGGCGCGGGTATGACTGGGGGCATGGCCTTCATCCTGGACGAGGATGGGAGCTTCCCGTCACAGGCGAACCCGGAAGGCATCATCTGGCAGCGGCTGGACAGCGTTCACTGGGAAGCACAGGTCAAGGCGCTGATCGCCGAACATGCGGTGGCGACCGACAGCAAATGGTCCAACACCATCCTGGACGATTGGGATCGCTGGCGCCGCTATATCTGGCAGGTTTGCCCCAAGGAGATGATCAACCGTCTCCCGCATCCGCTCAGCGATGCGCCGGCGGAAACCGTCGCCGCCGAATAGGGGCTAGGGCTGGGCGCCGTCCGCCACCGTCGCCACAAGGGCGGGAGGCGGCGCGGCGTCCTGCGCTGCATGCATGACCGTGGCCGATGATGGCGGCGCTTCGCCCATCGTCAAACTTGCGATCTGTGGCGGTAACGGGCGCACCAGGGTGGGTGAAGGATCGGCGCCTTCCTCCGCCTCATAGGCCCGCACCACAGGATCGTTGCGCCCATCGATCATCCCATCCGCATCCAGCCCGACCATGTCCGCCTTCCAGCGCCGATCGGCCAGCGTCGGACCGCAACCGGTGCAATGGATCGCGCCCGGCCCAGTCTGCGTCTCAAAAGACGTATCGGTGGCGACCGGCTCGTCCATCCCAACATCCATGGTTTCGCTTGCCATGCGCGTGGGAGCCTGCGGGCTGGTCACATAACTGCCCAGGCCCAGACCCATCACGGCGGCGGCCGCGACGGTCGCGCCCGTACCCATCCAGAAATGCGCCGATAGCATGTGTCTTCTCCCATGCCGGTCGAACTCTTCGCCGTCCGGCTTCACCTTCTCCGATCAATCACAACGCAGATG
Organism: Sphingobium sp. CR2-8; assembly: GCF_035818615.1. NCBI lineage: Bacteria > Pseudomonadati > Pseudomonadota > Alphaproteobacteria > Sphingomonadales > Sphingobiaceae > Sphingobium > Sphingobium wonjuense. The sequence continues at coordinate 3,069,216 of NZ_JAYKZY010000002.1, forward strand.
GTGATCGGTTGTTGCATGACCCAAAAGCCTTTGCTAAGGGCCGCCTCCTACCAAGGCACCGGCCCCGCCGGTTTCCCTGTTGATGTGCGGCCATGGCGGAATTGGTAGACGCGCAACGTTGAGGTCGTTGTGGGCGAAAGCCCGTGGAAGTTCGAGTCTTCTTGGCCGCACCATCACTCTCCTGGGCCAGTGCCGCTGCGGCGGCTGGCCGGGACAGGCTGGCAGAACCGACCACATTATTGCCCCGAAAAGTGATTGGCTGTTGCATTGCAACAGGGGGTAGCGTTTGATCCGCCGATGCTCAAAGCCGCGCTCCACCATCTCACCGCCTATCGTTACGACCGCCCGATCCGGCTAGGCCCGCAGGTGATCCGCCTGCGTCCCGCGCCGCACAGCCGGACCAAGGTGCCCAATTATGCGCTGAAGATCGAACCGGCGAGCCATTTCCTGAACTGGCAGCAGGACCCGCACGGCAACTGGCTGGCGCGCGTCGTCTTTCCCGACCCGGTCGATCATTTCCGCATCGAAGTCGACCTGCTCGCCGATCTCGACATCATCAATCCGTTCGATTTCTTCGTCGAACCCTATGCCGAAAATTATCCCTTCGCCTATGACGACCAGCTGAAGACCGACCTCGCCGCCTATTTCGATATCGAGGATCAGGGGCCGCTGTTCGATGCGATGGTGGCGCAATATGACGGCTATCAAAGCCGCACCGTCGATTTCCTGGTAGAGGTCAATCGCCGCCTGCAACAGAGCGTGGGCTATATCGTCCGCATGGAAGCAGGCGTCCAGACGCCCGAAGAGACGCTGGACATCGGCACCGGCTCCTGCCGCGATTCCGCGTGGCTGCTAGTGCAGTTGCTGCGCAGGCTGGGCTTCGCCGCGCGCTTCGTGTCGGGCTATTCGATCCAGCTGGTCGCCGACGTCGAACCGATCGAAGGGCCGAAGGGCGTCACCCAGGACGTGGTCGACCTGCACGCCTGGGCGGAGGCTTATGTGCCCGGCGCAGGCTGGGTCGCACTGGACGCGACCAGCGGCATGTTCGCGGGCGAAGGCCATATCCCGCTCTGTGCCACGCCCCATTACAAGTCCGCCGCGCCGATCAGCGGCATGGCCGAACCGGCCAAGGTCGATTTCGAATTTGCGATGAGCGTCAGCCGCATCGCCGAAGCGGTGCGCATCACCAAGCCCTTCACCGACAATCGCTGGGACGCGGTGATGGCACTGGGGGCACAGGTCGACGCTGACTTGGCGGCGCAGGACGTGCGCCTGACGACCGGCGGCGAGCCGACCTTCGTCGCGCAGGATGGCGGCGACGCGGGCGAGTGGAATGGCGATGCGGTCGGCCCGACCAAGGCCGTCTATGCCGACCGGCTGATCCGCAAGCTGCGCGCTGAGTTCGCACCCGGCGGCCTGCTCCATCACGGCCAGGGCAAATGGTATCCGGGCGAAAGCCTCCCGCGCTGGGCCTATGCGGTCTATTGGCGCAAGGACGGCACGCCGATCTGGCGCGACGACAGCCTGATCGCGCCCGATGACGCCCCGGCAGGCGCGGCGCAGGTGACGGCGGCGGACGCCAAGGCGTTCCTGGCCCATATGGCGGCCAATATGGGCTTTACCGACGACTATACCCATGCGGTGTACGAAGACCCGGCGGTCTGGGCGGTGAAGGAAGCGGACCTGCCGCTCAACGCCAGTCCCGACGATCCCAAGATCAGCGATCCCGAAGCGCGCGCGCGCATGGTCAAGACGTTCGAACGCGGCCTCGACCAGCCGGTCGGCTATGTCCTGCCCGTCCAGCGTTGGCAGAGCCAAGTGGCGACGCCTCGCTGGCAGAGCGAAATCTGGCAGTTGCGGCGTGGCAAGCTGTTCGCGGTGCCGGGCGATTCGGCGCTGGGCTATCGCCTGCCGCTCGGATCGCTGCCCTATGTGCCGCCATCCGACTATCCCTATATCCACCCCCGCGACACCAGCGAGCCGCGCGAACCCCTGCCCGATTTTCGCGCGCAGGCGCCGCAACAGGCCAGCGTCGAGGATGTCCGCGCCCAGCAGGCGCAGCGCGTCGCCGGGCCGGACGGCGGCGTCGCCGCGCAGGACCGGGTCGAGCAGGTCTTCATCGAAGGCGCGGTGCGCACCGCCGTTACCGTGGAGCCGCGCGGCCATTATCTCTCCGTCTTCCTGCCGCCGGTGCAGGCGCTGGAAGATTATCTGGAACTGATCGCGGAAGTAGAAGCGACCGCCGAAGCGCTGCGCATCCCGGTGCGGATCGAGGGTTATGCGCCCCCGCCCGATCCCCGGATCGACGTGCTGAAAGCCACGCCCGACCCCGGCGTGATCGAAGTGAATGTCCAGCCCGCCGCCAGCTGGGACGAAACGGTCGCGATCACCGAGCGCCTCTATGCGCTGGCCCGCGAATGCGACCTTACCGCCGACAAGTTCATGGTGGACGGCCGCTCCGTCGGCACCGGCGGCGGCAATCATATCGTGCTGGGCGGTGCGACGCTCAATGATTCCCCCTTCATCCGTCGCCCGGACCTGCTCAAGAGCTTCGTCCTCTACTGGCAGCGGCATCCGGCCCTCTCCTATCTCTTTTCGGGCCTCTGCATCGGCCCGACGAGCCAGGCGCCCCGCATCGACGAAGCGCGGCATGATGGTCTCTATGAACTGGAAATCGCGCTGGCGCAGGTGCCCAATCCCTTCGCGGGTAACGGCGCGGCCCCGGCTCCCTGGCTGGTCGACCGCCTGTTCCGCAATCTTCTGGTCGACGTGACGGGCAACACCCACCGCACCGAAATCTGTATCGACAAGATGTTCTCGCCCGACGGCCCCACCGGACGGCTTGGCCTGCTGGAGTTTCGCGGGTTCGAAATGCCGCCCGAAGCGCGCATGAGCCTGGCGCAGCAATTGCTGATCCGCGCGCTCGCCGCCTGGTTCTGGCGACAGCCGCAACAGGGCGGTCTGGTCCGATGGGGCACGGCGCTGCACGACCGCTTCATGCTGCCGCATTTCGTCTGGGCCGACTTCCTGGAGGTGCTGTCCGACCTGCGCGGCGCGGGCTACGACTTCGATCCCAACTGGTTCGAAGCGCAGCGCCAGTTCCGCTTCCCCATCCACGGCTCGGTCGATGCAGGTGGCGTCGGGCTTGAAATCACCCATGCACTCGAACCCTGGAACGTGCTGGGCGAAACCGGCGCGATCGGCGGCACGGTGCGCTATGTCGATTCATCGACCGAGCGGTTACAGGTCCGCGCCACCGGCCTCGTCGCCGGGCGGCACATCGTCGCCTGCAACGGTCGCCAGGTGCCGATGAGCGCGACGTCCGTGCCGGGCGAAGGCGTGGGCGGGGTGCGCTACAAGGCATGGGCGCCCGCCAACTGCCTCCACCCCAATCTGCCGACCAACGCACCGCTGACCTTCGATGTGCTGGACAGCTGGAGCGGCCGGTCGCTGGGCGGCTGCATCTATCATGTCGCGCATCCGGGCGGGCGCAACTACGACACGCTGCCGGTCAACGGCTATGAGGCGGAGGCCCGGCGCAAGGCGCGCTTCCAGGATTATGGCCACACGCCGGGGCAGGTCGACATGCCCGCCGCCGAACCGGCGAACGAGTTCCCGATGACCCTCGATCTGCGCTTCCGCCATAGCGGCCTGTGATGGCGTCCGACGCTCTGGCAGTGCCTGACAGCTGGGCCGACGCCTATCTCGCCGCCGCGCCGCGGGGCGACCTGTTCGCCGACGCGTCGCACGATATGGCGGCCCGCTGGCGCACGATGCTCGACCGGCTGTCCGGCCAGGCGCAGGGCGATCCCGCGACGCTGGCCGACCATGTGTCGCGCCAGGCGATCGACCTGGGCATGGCGTTCCGCCTGACCGGCGACGAGCAGGAACGCTCCTGGCCGCTCGGCCCGGTCCCGCTGCTGATCGACGCGGCGGAATGGGCGCATATCGAACGCGGGCTGATGCAGCGCGCCGACCTGCTGGAACGGGTGGTCGGCGACATCTATGCCAGCCAGTCGCTGGTGCGCGACGGTAAATTGCCCGCCAGCATCGTCACCGGCAGCCCCCATTATTGGCGGGTCATGAACGACACCCCGCCCCCGCGCGGCCATCACCTTCATTTCTACGCCGCCGATATCGGCCGCGGCCCGACCGGCGAATGGCGCGTGCTGGCGGATCGGGTGCGGACCCCGGTGGGCGTGGGCTATGCGCTGGAAAACCGGCTCGCCCTCTCCCGCGCCACCGGCGACCTGCTGGGCGCGATGAACACGCGCCGCCTGGCCCCTTTCTTCGACGATCTGCGCCGGGGGCTGGCGGCGGATTGCGAGCGGACCGATCCGCGCATCGGCCTGCTGACGCCCGGCCGCTTCAACCAGAGCTATGCCGAGCAGGCGCATCTTGCCCGTTATCTCGGCCTCCTGCTGGTGGAGGGCGACGACCTCATCGTATCGGACGGGCGGCTGTTCGTCCGCACCATCCAGGGCCTCAAACGCATTGATGGTCTGTGGCGCTGGATGGACACCCGCTTCCTCGACCCGCTCGCCTTCGACGCGAAATCGCGCATCGGCGTGGCCGACCTCTATGACGCCTGCGCCCATGGCGGCTTGATGGTCGGCAACTGGCCGGGCGCGGGCGTGATCGAATCGCGCGCCTTCGCCGCCTTCCTGCCGCAACTGGCGCGCGACATGCTGGGCGCGGACCTCATCCTGCCCAATATCGCGACCTGGTGGTGCGGCCAGCCGCGCGAACGCGATCATGTGCGGGCGCGACTGGACGATCTGGTGGTCGGCTCCGCCTTCGACCGGGACGTCGCAGGCCTGCCCGATGCGCATTTCACCCCCGGATCGGCGCTCGATGCTTCGCAGCGATCCGCCCTGCTTGACGCGATGGCGCGGCGGCCGATGGACTATGTCGGGCAGGAGGTGGTTCGGCTGTCGACCACGCCCGCGATCATCGACGGGCAGCTCACGCCCCTGCCCTTCACCCTGCGCGTTTTCGTGGCGCGCGACGCGCAGGGTCGCTGGCGGGTCATGCCCGGCGGCTTCGCCCGGCTGGCGGGCCATGGCGACATCCGCGCGGCGCTGATGGGCCAGGGGGACATGTCCGCCGACATGTGCGTGGTCGATAGCAAAGCTGTGCCGCCCGACAGCCTGCTGGGCGTCGGCGCGCCCGCGATCCGCCGGATCGGCGGGATGCTGCCGGCCAAGGCGGCCGACAATCTCTTCTGGCTGGGCCGTTATATCGAGCGGACGGAAACGACCCTGCGCCTGATCCGCGCCATCGTCGGCGGCTCGATCGAGGCGGACCTGGGACCATCGCTCGCCTCCCCCACCATGGGGCGTCTGGTCGATCAACTGGCGCTATGGGGCGCGGTGCCGGGACGCCGGGGCGCGGTCGGCGCGCTCTGCGCCGCCGCGCTGGGCGATGCGCGCCAATCGGGCAGCGTCCGTGCCCTGATGGCCAGCGTCGCCAATATCGGCGAAGGGTTGCGCGATCGCCTGGCCAGCGATTTCTGGCGACTGGTGCGCCTGCCCCTGCCCGCCTTCGACGGCGCGATCACCGAAACCCTGCTCGACGCCTCGTCCCGCATGATAGAGCGGATGTCCGCACTGTCGGGCCTGGCCGCGGAAAATATGGGCCGGACCGAAGGCTGGCGCTTCCACGACATGGGCCGCCGCATGGAGCGCGCGATCAACGGCTGCCGCCTGCTGGCGCTGTTCGGCAATGACGCCGCGTCCGCCGACGACCTGACCGTGCTGCTGGACCTGATGGACAGCCAGATCAGCTATCGCACCCGCTACCTCACCGGCCCGGCGCTGCCCCCGGTGCGCGATCTGCTCGCGCTGGAGCCGCATAATCCGCGCGCCATCGCCTATCAGGCGCTGCGGCTGGCGGAGCATATCGCCGCCCTGCCAACCTTGCGCGGGGATGGCATGCCCGAAGAGCCACGTCGCCTGGCCGATGCGCTGGCGGCGCGGCTCGCGCCGATGACGGGCGACATGCTCACGCAAGCCGACATCGCCGACGTGGAAAGCCGCCTGCTGGCCCTTTCCGACGCGATCGGCCAGCGCTATTTCCTGCAACTGCGCAAGACGCAGGATACGGACCTGCTGTCATGATCTACCATGTCCGCCATCAGACGATCCTGCGCTATGCCAGTCCCGTGCGGCTGGCCCGGTTCAACCTGCGCCTGCGCCCCGCGCCGTGGATCGGGCAATGGACGTCGGACTATGCGCTGACCGTTGATCCCGCTGCATCCGCCATCCAGTCCCGGCCCGGCGCGTGGCCGGTGCATGTCGCCCGGCTGGTGATCGAAACCCCGATCCAGCAGCTGACCATCGACAGCCGTTTCCGCGCCGGTGTGCAACCCGGCCCGGCGATCGTTCCGCAGCCTGACGATCCGACGATCGCAACGGTTGCGCAGGCTGCCCTGCGCGATCGCGACATGGGGCCGTCCGCCCCTGCCCATTATCTCTTCGCCTCGCCGCGCGCGCCCTTGCTGGCGCAGATCGGCGATTGGGTGGGTGGTGCGCTGGCGCCGGATCGACCGATCGTCGCCGCCGCGCTCGACCTGGCGCTGCGGATACGCGCCGAATTCGCCTATGAACCCGGCGCGACCAACGCCTCCACGCCTGTCGCCGACGCCTTCGCCGCGCGCCATGGCGTGTGCCAGGATTTCGCGCATGTGATGGTCGTGGCGCTGCGCCTCGCGGGGCTACCCGCCGCCTATGTCAGCGGTTATCTGCGCACCCTGCCGCCGCCCGGCATGCCGCGCCTGGTGGGCGCGGACGCCATGCATGCCTGGGTGATGCTATGGTGCGGCCCGACCCGTGGCTGGATCGGCTTCGACCCCACCAACGGCGTCATCACCGGCGACGGGCATCTGTTCGTCGCGATGGGCCGCGACTATGCCGATGTCGCGCCGATGGATGGCCTGTTCGTCGGCGGCCGGGGGCAAAGCCTGCGCGTCATGGTCGATGTCGTGCCCGAAGAAGAGGCAGTGGTCAGCTGACCGCCGTGAACGTCAAGGGCATGCCGGTGCGCGGGCGGATGGTCAGGCGGCTGATCGGTTCGGGCTTGAAGCCCGCCGGTACGCTCAGCCGATAGCGGCGCACGACGGCGGCGATCACCGTCATCACCTCCTGCTGGGCAAAGCCTGCGCCCACGCAGACACGCGGCCCCCTGCCAAAGGGGAACCAGGCCTGTTTCGCCATATCCGCGTTGGCTGGATCATCGAAGCGGTCTGGGTCGAAGGCGTGGGGGCAGGCCCAATTATCCTTGTTCCGCTGCGTCAGCCACGGCGCGACCACCAGCATCGCCCCCTGTTCCAGATGCTTGTCGCGCATGTCCATCGGGCAAGTGACTTCGCGCGGCAGGAAGGAGACGGGGGGATAGAGGCGCAACGTTTCCTTGAAGATGTTGCGCAGCTGCGCCATGTCCTTGAGCATCGCCGCGGTCAACGGCGCATCGCCTGCGATTCCCGCAATCTCCGCCCGAACCCGGTCCTGGATATGCGCGCATTCGGCCAGCATGTAGAGCGCCCAGGTCATGGTGCTGGCCGATGTCTCATGGCCTGCCAGGAAGATGGTCGATACCTGCTCCATCACCTGATTACAGGTGAAATGCTCGCCCGTGTCGGGATGCTTCACCTCGATCAGCGATCGCAATATGTCGCGATGCGGCGCTTCGCCGCGCGCATGCCAGCCCTCGTAGCGCGCCTCCACGATGGGCCGGAACACGTCATGGATCGCCCGCGCCGGACCTTTGGACCGTTTCTCGAACCACCCGGCGGGCAGGCCGTAGAGCCGCAGCATCGACGCGCTGTGCGCCAGCCGCTGAAACTTGCCGAAGGCGGTGTGGATGATGTTCGATCGCTCGGCATCCAGCGCCTGCGAAAAGAGCGTGCGGAAAATGATGTCGGCCGCGACGTGCGTCATCATCGGGTCGATATCGACCGGCCTGCCCCTATCCGCCGCGTCGAGCCGCGCCAGCAGCGCGTCGGCGGCCGCCACCATCAGCGGCATGGACTTGGTCAGCGCAGTATGGGCGAAGGCGGGATTGACCATCGCCCGCTGGCTTTCCCAATCCGCGCCATTGGCCGAAAAGACGCTGTTGCCGATCAACGGGTCCAGGTTGCGCACCAGTTCGCTATGCTTGGGATAGGCCGTGCCGCCACGCAGGATCTGGTCCACCAGGCTCAGTTCGTTGGCGATATACATGGTGCGGCCCGGCGTGCGGATCTCGCCCATCTTCATCGTATAGCTCTTGTCGAACAGCACATGAATCCAGCTGTGCCAGCCGCGCAGGAAGCGCTTCACAAGGCCCGCCTTGCTCTTGGGCGGCTGCGGATAGGGGGGCGTAAAAAGATCGGTCAAGGGATCGTCCTGAAAGCGGCGACGGCGTCGTCCACGGTGCGGCGGCCAGCGGTCAGGCTGATGAAATCGAGCGGCGAGAGCCGATCGCCCACGCGCAGATAGTCGAAATGCGCCTCATATTTGTTCGACCAGCCGCCATGATAATTTTCGGGCCGGTAGAACAGGTGAAAGCGCGGCGAGAGCATATCGACCCGTGCCGCATGAGCATCGGCGAACAGCCGGAACGGATTGACGGCATGATAGGCCGCGCCATCAGGGGGCGAACTGATGTCAACATAGCGGAAAGGTGCGGCGGCCAGCGCCTTCAGGTCGTCATGATACCAGTGCGCATCGCGGCGCAGGCCGATGACCGGCACCACCTGCCCCAGCCCGATCATCACGAAATGATCCGGCAGCGCCCCGCCCCGCAGCGCGATCAACCGACGCATCAGGCGCATGCCCAATATCGTCCCAGCGCTGTGCGTGACCAGTTGCACTTCGTCCCAGTCGCCGTCCAGTTCTGCGGCGATCAGCGCGGCGAACTGGTCGATCCGCCCATCCAGCGCCTCGCCCGGACCCTGTGCCGCCAGCGCGCCATGATAGGTCATGAACCGCAGCAGCCAGGGCACGACCAGCTTGGCCAGGATACGCCCGGACAGCAATGCGCTCAGCACAATGCCCGCCAGCGCCCCGGCCCAGAAGGGCAGGATCAGAGACAGGAGCAACGCAGGCACAAGCGCCAGCAGCAGCGGGATCAGCACCGCAAACAGCGGCGGATAGAGGATGGTGATGACCGGCCCCTTGCGCAGGCGGCGCATCCGCCAGAAGTCCATGTGGCGCGCATGCCCCGCATAGGCGCGCGCCGATCGCAGGGCGAGGGCAAGCGGATTGCGGATCCACACCTTGCCGATCACATCTTCCCAGCGGAGATATTCATAGTCGGTTTCCACCCCGGCAACGGGGTTGTCGACATGCCAGATCGCGGAGACAACTGCGCCCGCAGGACCGGCCTGCCGCCCGCTCACCGCGATCGGTTCGCCCGTCAACGCGCCATGCCGCGCCGCCTGATCGCGATAGAGCTGGTGGTAGAAACGGACACCACGTGGATCGAAACCACCGAGATAAAAGACTTTACGCTTGAACTTTTCCACAACCCCGGCCCTAATCGGGGCATGAACACGCCCGAACGCGACTATTGCTATTTCATCGACCACCGCAAATACAACCGCAATGTCGGTTGCCGCAAGCATGACAATGCCTATGGCATCAATGGCGGCGGCAGCGAGCGCGATCGGTGGCGCGCCGACCTGACCTTTTACCGCCATATGAAGGCGCAGGGCGACCCGATGGCGCTGCCCTCGCTGATCGCCTGCCTCGCCTTCGGCTGGTTCTGCTGGAACTATCATCCGGGCAAGGGCCTGTGGCGCGGTCAGCTGTTGCGCCGCTTCGCCAAAGCGCCCAAATGAGCGGCATGACTGATCCCAAACATGTCACCGTCGGCCCGATTAGCTTCGGCAACGACCTGCCCTTCGTCCTGATATCCGGCCCCTGCCAGATCGAAAGCCGCGACCATGCGCTGTTCATGGCGGACGCGCTGGCTGGCGCGGCGCGCAAGGCGGGCGTGCCCTTCATCTTTAAGAGCAGCTTCGACAAGGCGAACCGTACGTCGGTATCGGGGCAGCGCGGCGTCGGCATCGATGCGGGCCTCGCCATTCTGGCCGAAGTGAAGGCGACGCTGGGCTGCCCGGTCCTGACCGACATCCACGACGCGACCCAGGTCGAAGCGGCGGCTCAGGCGGTCGATATCCTCCAGATCCCCGCCTTCCTCTGCCGCCAGACCGATCTGCTGATCGCGGCGGGGAAGACCGGCGCGGTCGTCAACGTCAAGAAGGGCCAGTTCCTCGCCCCCTGGGACATGGCGGCCGTGGCGCAGAAGGTCGCGTCCACCGGCAACGAGCGCATCCTGCTGACCGAACGCGGGGCGAGTTTCGGCTACAACACGCTGGTCAGCGACATGCGCGCGCTGCCGACCATGGCGCAGACCGGCTATCCGGTCGTGTTCGACGCCACCCATTCGGTGCAGCAGCCCGGCGGCCTGGGTTCGGCATCGGGTGGACAGCGTGAATTCGCGCCGCTGCTGGCGCGCAGCGCGGTGGCGGCCGGGGTCGCGGCGATCTTTGCCGAAGCGCATGAAGACCCCGACAATGCCCCGTCCGACGGGCCGGTCATGCTGCCGCTCGACTGGGTGGGGCCGATGCTGGACCAGCTCAAGGCGATCGACGCGATGGTGAAGGGATAAGCCCCACCCCGTTCGCCTCAAGCCTGTTCGACAAGCCGTCATGAACCTTGGAGGTCCTGTTCCCCGGCGCAGGCCGGGGTCCAGCTCTGAGCGTGGAACTGGACCCCGGCCTGCGCCGGGGAACAGTCAGCGTTTCTCAGCCAGCCCGCACGCTCCCGTCCGGCGCGCGATCCGTTAACTTCGCACATTTCTCGTAGATTGTGACATTTCGTTGCGCGCTGCCGATCCTATCGGAAAGTCGGCACCCGATCGCTTCAAGCCCCCGACCCCCCGATCATCGCATGACCGAGTGGCGTAGGACAGGCCATCAAGGCCGGGTCTGGCCGGTCCCGCGCACGATCCACTTATAGGTGGTCAGGCCCTCCAGCGCGACCGGGCCACGCGCATGCAGGCGACCGGTCGAAATGCCGATTTCCGCGCCCAGCCCGAACTCGCCGCCGTCGGCGAACTGGGTGGAGGCGTTCCACATCACGATCGCGCTGTCGACGGCATTGAGGAAACGCTCCGCCGTGGCCGCGTCGTCGGTGATGATCGCATCGGTATGGTGGCTGGCATGGGTGGCGATATGGGCGATCGCCGCATCCACGCCATCGACCAGCCGGATCGACACGATCGCGTCGAGATATTCGGTGTCCCAGTCCGCGTCGGACGCGGGAACGACGCGACCGTCCATCGCCTGCACCGCGTCGTCGCCACGTACTTCGCACCGGGCGTCCAGCAACGCCTGCACCAGCGCAGGCGCCTGGGCATAGGCCCGGTCGATCAGCACCGTTTCGGTCGATCCGCACACGCCGGTCCGCCGCATCTTGGCGTTGACGACCAGCGCCTGCGCCATGGCGGGATCGGCCGCGCCGTCGACATAGCTGTGGTTGATGCCATCCAGATGCGCGAGCACCGGCACCCGCGCCTCTTCCTGCACCCGCGCGACCAGGCTCTTGCCGCCGCGCGGCACGATCAGGTCCACGAACTCGGCCGCTTTCAGCAGCGCGCCTACCGCAGCGCGATCGGTGGTGGGCACCAGTTGCACCACGTCGGCGGGCAAGCCGGCGGCCATGATCCCCTCGATGATGGCGGCGTGAATGGCGCGATTGCTTTCCTTCGCCTCGCTGCCGCCGCGCAGGATGACCGCGTTGCCCGCGCGCAGGCATAACGCCGCCGCGTCCGCCGTCACGTTGGGGCGGCTTTCGTAGATGATGCCGATCACGCCCAGCGGCACGCGCACCCGGCTCAGCGCCAGCCCGTTGGGCCGCACCGCCGTGTCGATCACGCTGCCCAGCGGATTGGGGAGCGCGGCGACCTGCTCCACCCCGTCGGCGGTGGCGGCGACCCGATCCGCGTCCAGCTTCAGCCGGTCGAGCAAGGCGGGCGACAGGCCGTTGGCGCGCGCATTGTCCATGTCGCGCGCATTGGCGGCGATGATCGTCGGCGCCTGATCCCGCAATGCCTGCGCCGCGCGACGCAGGGCGTCGGCCTTTTGCGCGTCGCTGGCCTGCGCGATCGTCGCGGCGGCGCGGCGCGCGCGTGCGCCCATCGCGGCGATCAGCATCTCGGGGGTCTGGGTCAGGTCGTTCATGCTAAAGCTCTCGCCGGAATTTGGCCGCGCCTTAGCATGAAAGCAGGGGGAAACAAAAGCCGGTTGGCCGGGCGATGTAAACCGGATTGACCGCGCTGGATCGGGGCACGGCGTAACGGCCGGGCCATGGGTTACACAGGCCTGGAGCATGATCCGCGCGCGTGCCCGACCCTTATCGGATCAGGCGGCTTTTGCCAGATCCTGATCTCGCACCGCACGGATCATGCGGCAGGGGGGAATGTTGCGCCATTCCAGCGCGTCGCTGACGTCGCCGAACACAGGCTTTAAAAAGCGCAGCACATAGCGCGAATATTGGTAGATCAGGAACGCCCCGCCCGGTCGTAAAGCTGCCTGCGTTTCCGCGCAGATCGCGGCCCCCACGCCGTCGGGCAGGGTGGAAAAGGGGATGCCGGACAGGATATAATCGGCCTGATAATGGCCCGCCTCCTTGATGAAGCGGCGCACGTCAGCCGCCGACCCGTGGACGACCCTCAGGCGGGGATCGTCGATTTCCGCCTCCAGATAGGCGACGAAGTCCAGATTGAGGTCGATGGCGATCAGCGTGGCGTCCGCAGGCAGGCGATCCAGGATCGACCGGGTGAAGGTGCCGACGCCGGGACCATATTCGACGAACAACCGGGTATTGCGCCAATCGACCTGATCGAGAATCCGGTTCACCAGCGTCGCCGAGGACGGGATGACCGAACCGATCATGCCGGGATGCTTGACGAACTGGCGGAAGAACATGCCCCATTGGCTCAGAAATGACCCCGGCTTGCCCGCGCCGACCTTATTCTTGTTCTTCTTCAATGGAATGGAGGCCATCAACACCCGCCTGTCTGGTTCATGCGCAACGCCTTGCAAATCCCGGCCGTGCTGGCAAGCCGCTTTGCAACACTATCGTCATGAACGCGAAGACGGCGGATGGGTTCAATCCGCCGTCTCCCGCCTTCATTCGGCCCGGTCGCGCGAGCGGACCATGCCCGGCGCGACGAAGCCGATCGGATCGACCTGCATCGCGCGCTGTTTCAATTGCGCCTGGATCTGCTCATATTCGCGCTCCATGTCGGGCGTGACGGAGGCGCGGGTATCCGCCAGGGCGCTTTCGAAATGCGCCTGCGTGACCTTGTCGACGGACAGCGACTGGCGCAGCGCGAACAGGCCCGCTCGACGGACCAGATCTTCCAGATCCGCGCCGGTGAACCGATCCGTCTCACCCGCCAGCCGGTCCAGGTCGACATCGTCGGCCAGCGGCATCTTGGCGGTATGGATGCCCAATATCCGGCGGCGGCCCGCTTCGTCGGGGACCGGTACATAGATCAGCTCATCGAAGCGCCCGGGCCGCAGCAGCGCCGGGTCGATCAGCGTCGGCCGGTTGGTCGCGCCAATGACGACCACCGACTGCAACTCCTCCAGACCGTCCATCTCGGCGAGGATGGTGTTGACCACCCGCTCCGTCACCGCCGGTTCGCCCAGGCCCCCGCCACGCGCGGGCACCAGGCTATCGAGTTCATCGATGAAGATGACGGTGGGCGCCACCTGTCGCGCGCGGGCGAACAGGCGGGCGATCTGCTGTTCGCTCTCGCCATACCATTTGGACAGCAGGTCGCTCGATTTGGTGGCGATGAAATTGGCCTGCGCCTCCCGCGCGACGGCTTTCGCCAGCAGCGTCTTGCCGGTGCCGGGCGGACCATAGAGCAAAAAGCCCTTGGCCGGGCGGATGCCGATGCGGCGGAAGGCGTCGGGGTCCTTGAGCGGCAGCTCCACCCCTTCCTTCAACCGGACCTGCGCATCGTCCAGGCCGCCGATGTCGGACCAGCCGATATTGGGGGCCTGCACCATCACTTCACGCATGGCCGACGGCTGGACGCGCTTGATCGCGGACAGGAAATCCTCCCGCGTGACGGACAGTTCCTCCAGCACATCGGGCGGGATCGTCCCGTCCTCCAGGTTAAGACGCGGCATGAAGCGGCGCACCGTTTCGATCGCGGCCTCTCGCGTCAGCGCCGCCAAGTCCGCGCCGACGAATCCGTAGGTCATGCGCGCCAGTTCAGCCAGGTCCACCTTGTCGCCCAGCGGCATGCCGCGCGTGTGGATGCCCAAAATCTCGCGCCGCCCCCGCTCGTCGGGAACGCCGACGATAATCTCGCGGTCGAAACGGCCGGGACGGCGCAGCGCCTCGTCTATCGCCTCCGGCCTGTTGGTGGCGGCGATGACGACCAGATTGGCGCGCGGCTCCAGCCCGTCCATCAACGTCAGCAGTTGCGCGACGAGGCGTTTTTCCGTCTCGCCTGTCACCTGCCCCCGTTTGGGCGCGATCGAATCGATCTCGTCGATGAAGAGGATCGATGGCGACGACTTGGCCGCCGCCTCGAAAATCTCGCGCAGCTGCTTTTCCGATTCGCCATAGGCCGATCCCATGATTTCCGGACCGTTGATCAGAAAGAATTCGGCGTCCGATTCATTGGCGACCGCGCGTGCGAGCCGCGTCTTGCCGGTGCCCGGCGGGCCGTGGAGCAACACCCCCTTGGGCGGGTCGACGCCCAGCCGGGTGAAGAGTTCGGGATAGCGCAGCGGCAATTCCACCATTTCGCGCAACTGGTCGATCGCATCGGCCATCCCGCCGACATCGTCATAGGTGACGTCGGCGCGGCGCGATTCGCGCGGCTCTTCATATTCGGCGCGTAGTTCGACTTCGGTGTCGGCGTCGATCTGGACGATGCCCTTGGGCACGGTCGACACCACGACCAGGCGGATTTCCTGCAAGGCATAAGCGGGCGCGGCCAGCATCTGGCGCAGCTGCGGCGGCATGTCGCCGGGGGGCACCTGCTGCTGCCCGGCGGTGGCGATCACGTCGCCTGCGGTCAGCGGCCGTTGATCGAAAACACGCTTCAACGCATCGGGATTGCCCTGCAAACGCAGGTTATTTTGTGCAGGCGCGAACACGACCCGCTGGGCCGGGCGCGGCTCCACCTTGTCGATCTGGACGAAGTCGCCGGAGCCGACACCGGCATTGGCGCGCTGCAAACCGTCGAGGCGCAGCACATCCAGCCCTTCATCCTCCTTATAGGGCCGCACGACCCGGGCGGGCGTCGCGCGCTTGCCGACGATTTCGACCACATCGCCTTCGGCCAGGTGCAGTTCCGCCATCACCGTCAGCGGCAACCGCGCCAAACCGCGGCCTGCATCCTCGGGCCGCGCATTGGCGACCTGAATCCGACGTCCACTTATTTCCTGATCGGCCACGCGCCATCCTCGTCTTTTCTGCGTCCGTAACGACATAGGAAACGTCGGGGCTGCAAAAAAGGGGCAGGGCTGAACGGGCAGCGGACAAAAAAGGGCCGGTCGCAAGACCAGCCCTGAAAGTTTTAGGAGAGGATGCCTGAAAGGCACCTCCTATGTGCAGCGCGGCACGAAATATTGCAAGTGCGAAAAGAATAAGCGAGTTGCAAAAAATGCATCTTGCCATTTTGCGGATTTTCCTGCTCAGTGGGCACAGGATGCTTGAACCCCGGTTCGCGGTGCGCTCGACAAGAAGCAATGACGCGGCGCAGCGCACCGGCTTTGATATTTGATGAGACATGCGCAGATTGCCGCCCCTCACGGCCCTGGAGGCCTTTGTTCAGGTTGCTCGCCTTGGCTCGGTCAAGGCGGCGGCGGAGGAACTCGCCCTGTCGACGCCCGCGCTCAGCCGCCGCGTCCAGGCGCTCGAACGCTTCATCGGCCGCCCCCTGTTCGACCGCAAGCATCAGGCGCTCGAAATCAATGTCGAGGGGCAAAGGCTGCTGGACGATATCGCCCCGGCGCTCGATTCCCTGGCGCTGGCGCTGGAAAATATCCAGAGCGGCGGCAATCAGTTGCGCCTGCGGCTGGCGGTGATGCCGCTGTTCGCGACCCAGCGGCTATTCCCGCATCTGGGCAAGCTGCGCCAGCAGCATCCGCAATTGCATATCGACATCGAAACCACGCCCCATGCGATCGCGCGCCTGGGCGAAGGGCTGGATGCCGCGATCGTGCTGATGGCCAAGGATATCGACCCTGCCCTCTACGCGCATGAACTGGATCATGAGGAAGTCTATCTGATCGGCCGCCGCGAACTGGCGGAGGGGCCGCAGGCGCTGGCCTCTCCCACCGAACTGGCGCAGCAGACGGTCCTGCTCCACCGCGACATGGCGCTGTCCTTCGACGCGTGGAAGGAAGCGGCGGGCCTGCCCGACCTGCAACCGCTGGCGATCGACAATTATGATTCGGGCCAGTTGATGCTGGAAGCCGCCGCCCAGGGCCTGGGCGTGGCGGTGATGCATGCCAGCCACTATGAACAGGCGGGCGATCCCCGGCTGGTGCGGCTGTTCCCCCTCCATGTCGAAAGCCCCTATCGCTACTTCTTCGTCTGCCGTCCGCGCGCCTTGCAGACCCGCGCCGTACGCATTTTCCGCGACTGGCTGGTCAGCGCCGACATCTGACGCGATTATTTCGCTGCCGATACCTTAACCTTGTTTCGCGCCGGCCGTTATGAGGGCCATGACTGGGGCACATTCTTCTTCCGCCAGCCCGCAACATGGGCTGACCGACCGCTTGGCGCGCTGGGCCAAGGGGTTTTCAGGCAAAGCGGAGGAAGAAGAGACGGAGCAAGCGCAGCGCCCGCGTGGCGGCACCGCATCCAGCCGCGAAATCAACCGCCGTCGCCAGCTTTATACCGATATCGGCGACTTTCTGTTCGCCCACGACCTGGACCTGACCCCGATCAATTTCAGCGTCGCGCTGGACTATCTGACCGGCGCCAATATCGGCGTGGAAAAGGCGATCCGGGCCGTCATGATGGAACGGGGCAAGATCACCAATGGCTGGGTCGAATCGATCGCGGCCGAACAGCGCGCGGACGAAGTCACACCCGAATCACTGGCCACCATGCTGGACAAGGTCGAGGAGAACCTGACCCAGTTCACCGGCCTGATGCACGAATCGCGCAACAGCGCGAAGGATTATGGCGCGGCCTTGCAGGAACAGGCCAAGGATCTGGGCGAAGGCCGCGACAATGAACCGGTCCTCTCCCGCCTCGTCGGCCTGACCCGTTCGATGGTCGAAAAGACCCGTCAGGTGGAAAACCAGTTGCGCGACAATCAACGCCAGACCCAGGCGCTCAAGTCCAGCCTGGAAAATGCCCGCCGCGCCGCCGAACATGACCATCTGACCGGCCTGCCCAACCGCCGCGCCTTTGAAAGCGTGCTGCGGGCCGAAATGCAGGAAGCGCTGGATAGCGAAGAAACGCTATCGGTCGCCTTCTGCGACATCGACCATTTCAAGCATATCAACGACACCCACGGCCATGACACCGGCGACCGGGTGTTGAAATTCGTCGCGGGCCTGCTGGCCAAGGCGTCCAACGACCGCTGCCATGTGGCGCGGCATGGCGGGGAGGAATTCGTCATGCTGTTCCGGGGCAAGACCGCAGCCGAGGCGTGCGAGGCGGTGGACAGCGTGCGCGAGGATCTGGCCAACCGCAGCCTCGTCAACCGCGCCAATGGCGAACGGATGGAGCGGGTGAGCTTTTCCGCCGGGGTCGCCAACGTGCTCGCCTTCGAAGATGCGCGCGCCGCGCTCAAGGCCGCCGACCGCGCGCTCTATCTGGCCAAGGAACATGGCCGCAACCGCGTCTATCTCGCGGCTGAGGTGGATTGATTTTACAGGCTGTTCCCCGGCGCAAGCCGGGGTCTAGTCGGGACCGTGCAACTGGACTCCGGCCTGCGCCGGGGAACGGAAAAGGCGCTAAAAATCCGGCTTTTCATAATGGGCGGGCGGGGTGATGACCTCCATCCGCTCCGACAGCAAGGGCCGGAAGGACGGGCGCGACTTGAAGCCTGCATACCAGCGCTTGACCGGCTCATGGCCCGCCCAGTCGATGCCGCCCAGATAATCCGCCACCGACAGATGCGCCGCCGCCGCGATGTCGGCCAGGCTCAGCGTGCCCCCCGCCATCCAGCTGCGATGGTCGAGCAGATAGTCCATATAATCCATATGGACGTTCGCGCGCTTCATCGCCTCGCGCAGGATGCGCGCGTCGGGCGGCGCGCGTTCGATCAGCCGCTTCTTCATCCGCTCGTGCAGCAGCGGGCCGACCACGTCGCCATAGAAATTCTGGTCGAAAAAGGCGGTCAGCCGCCGCACTTCCGCCCGGCCAGCGGCGGTGCCGGAAATCAGCGCGAACTTCTCGACCGTTTCCTCGAAATATTCGCAGATCGCCTGGCTGTCGATCAGGGTGACGCCTTTTTCCGCGTCGGCCATGACCGGCGTCGTGCCCGCCGGGTTCAGGTCCAGAAATTCGTCGCGCATTTCCCAGGGCGATTCCCGCACGAGGTCATAGCCGATCCCCTTCTCACCCAGGAGAAGCCGGACCTTGCGGGAAAAGGGGCAGAGCGGGAATTGATAGAGAAGCCACATAGACGATTCCTGTTAGGCGCGACCGCCCGTCGGGGGAAGCGGCAAATTGTGGAAATTCCGGGCGTCGATTGCAGCCCGATGCGCCAAAAGAACGTTGTCAAACGGCATGGACCTCGTGTCCGATCGCGCTAAGTTGGAACATGAAGAGGCTGTGAAAACAGTTTCGCTTAGGAAAGGATGCTTGATGTCTGACGATTTCTTCCCGGTGCCGGACAGCTGGGCCGAAGGCGCGCTGATGAACCGCGCCGACCGGGAAGCGGATTATGCCCGCTCGATCGACGACAGCCACGCCTATTGGCTGGACCGCGCCAAACGGCTCGACTGGATCACGCCGCCGACCAGAAGCAACGAAAGCAGCTTTGCCGAGGCGGATTTCGGCGTGAAATGGTTCGCCGACGGCGTCCTCAACGTCAGCGCCAACTGCGTCGACCGGCATCTGGCGGAACGGGGCGACCAGACCGCGATCATCTGGGAACCCGATTCGCCCGACGCGGAGCCGCGCCGCTACAGCTATGCCCAGCTCCATGCGGAAATATGCCGCTTCGCCAATGTGCTCAAAGCCGCCGGCGCGAAAAAGGGCGACCGCGTCACCATCTATCTGCCGATGATTCCCGAGGCCGCCTTCGCGCTGCTAGCCTGCGCGCGGATCGGGGCGGTGCACAGCGTCGTGTTCGGCGGCTTCTCGCCCGACGCGCTGGCGGGCCGCATCCAGGATTGCGATTCGAATATCGTCGTGACCGCGGATGAAGGGCGCCGCGCGGGCCGGACGGTGCCGCTCAAGACCAATGTCGATGACGCGCTCAAACATTGCCCAAGCGTGACGTCCGTCGTCGTGGTGAAGGCCACCGGCGCGCAGATCGCGATGCAGGACGGCCGCGACCTGTGGCTGCACGAAGCCGCGGCCAAGGTCGATGCCGACTGCCCGCCCGAGCCGATGCAGGCGGAAGACCCGCTGTTCATCCTCTACACCTCCGGCTCCACGGGCAAGCCCAAGGGGGTGTTGCACACCACCGGCGGCTATCTGCTCTGGGCTGCGCTGACGCACGAGCTCTGCTTCGACTATCGGCCGGGCGACGTCTATTGGTGCGCAGCCGACATCGGCTGGGTCACGGGGCATAGCTATATCGTCTACGGGCCGCTCGCCAATGGCGCGACCACGCTGATGTATGAAGGCGTGCCCAATCACCCGACGCCCAGCCGCATCTGGGAAGTGGTCGACCGGCACCAGGTGCACACCCTCTTCACCGCCCCCACGGCGCTGCGCGCGCTCATCAAGGAGGGCAACGACTATGTGACCCGCACCAGCCGCAAATCGCTGCGCCTGCTGGGCACGGTGGGCGAACCGATCAATCCGGAAGCCTGGCGCTGGTATCATGGCGTCGTGGGCGAAGGGCGCTGCCCGATCATCGACACCTGGTGGCAGACGGAAACGGGCGGCGCGATGATCGCGCCGACGCCCGGCGCCACCGACCTCAAGCCCGGCTCCGCCACCTTCCCCATGCCCGGCGTCGTCCCACAGATCGTGGATGCCGACGGCACGGTGCTGGAGGGCGCGGCGGAAGGCAACCTGCTGATCGCGCAAAGCTGGCCCGGCCAGATGCGCACCGTCTGGGGCGATCATGATCGCTTTTTCCAGACCTATTTCACCACCTTCCCCGGCAAATATACGACCGGCGACGGCGCACGGCGCGATGCGGACGGCTATTACTGGATCACCGGGCGCGTGGACGACGTCATCAACGTGTCGGGCCACCGCATGGGCACGGCGGAGGTCGAAAGCGCGCTGGTGCTGCATGAGGCCGTGGCCGAAGCGGCGGTCGTCGGCTTCCCCCACGACGTCAAGGGCCAGGGTATCTACGCCTATGTGACGCTCAACAGCGGCCAGGAGGCGTCGGACGACCTGCGCAAGACGCTGGTGCAATGGGTCCGCCACGAAATCGGGCCGATCGCCACGCCCGACGCGATCCAGTTCGCCCCCGGCCTGCCCAAGACGCGGTCGGGCAAGATCATGCGCCGCATCCTGCGCAAGATCGCGGAGGGCGAGGTGTCGGCGCAGGCGCTGGGCGACACCAGCACGCTGGCCGACCCATCGGTGGTGGACAATCTGGTCGCCAATCGTCAGTCCTGATGAAGCGCCGCATGGCGCTTCGTCCAAAATGACGCCAGGACCATCGGGTAGGGTGGTTCTGGCTTCCGGCAGATATCCGCAAGAAGGAGCCGCCCCATGGCCCGCTATACCTCCATCGCCCGCGCCCTGCATTGGACGATCGCCGTCCTGATCCTCCTCAACCTCTTTTTCGGTTTCGCCCATGACGCCTTGCCAAAGGATTGGGCGGTGATGCCGGTTCACAAATCGATCGGCCTGACCGTGCTGGGCCTGACGCTGGTGCGGATCGTCTGGCGCCTGACCCACCCCGCCCCGCCGCTGCCCGCCGCCATGCCCGCATGGGAAAAGGGCGCGGCCCATGCGACCCACTTCCTCTTCTACGCCTTCATGCTCGTCATGCCGTTGTCGGGGTGGATCATGTCGTCGGCGGGCAGTCGGCCGCTCAACTGGTTCTTCCTGTTCGACGTGCCCAAATTCAACGTGGGCAAGGAGGATGCGATCGTCGGCCTGTCCGGCGAGGCGCATGAACTGCTGCCCTGGCTCTGGACGGCGCTGATCCTGCTCCATATCGGCGCGGCGTTGCGCCATCATGTCGTGCTGAAGGACGACGTTCTGCGGCGGATGTTGTGAGTTGAATTTTATACGCTTCAGGCGTATATTTATTATCTACGAAACGAACGCATCTGCTTTAGTTACAGAACCCCCGTCATTGCCGTGGCGGGGGTTCACTCGTCCAGAGGACGGGTTGCCGCCCGCCCTCTGTCCGTCGCACATCCTATTTGAAGCGCGAAACCTCCACGATCTTGAGGACCAAGGTCGCAAAGGCGATCATCACCCCACGGGCGATGCACGCATCTACGAAACTCACTTATCTGCTCCTTTTGTTACACGGCACGATTACCGCCTAAGCATGTAAGAGCAGAATATCACCGATGCCAAGCATGTTGGGTCAAGTATACAGGAGGCGTTCGATCTCGCTCGCCAAAACATCAGCACCGCTTGCCCATGACTCCGCATATCCGCTGCGCGCCTTATTTGCGGGTTTTCAGGAACCGTTCGATCACACCAGCGAAAAACATCCGCGACGCCCGGCAACTTCGCCTGGCATCTTGCCAATCAGTATGCAGAACTACACCAGCTCGCCGCTCAGCAACTTCGGCAACGCCCCGGACTGCCCGCGCGCTTCGGCCATGAACCGCCCTTTCAGCGCGCCACTGCGCTGCACCGCCGCCAGCCCCGCGCGGCGCACCAGCGAAGGCAGCTTGCCCGGTATGTCGAACAAGCGCACCAGCCCGTCCATCGCCACGCTGGTCATCATCGAGTCCAGCCCACGCCAGCGCTGGTAGCGCGCCAGCAACTGCGCGTCGCCCGGGTCCAGGCCCAGGCGCATGCCCTCCACCAGCACCTCGACCAGCGCGGCAACGTCACGGAAACCCAGGTTCACGCCCTGCCCCGCAATCGGATGAATCGCATGGGCGCTGTCGCCCACCAGCGCGAGGCGCGTGTCG
Source organism: Sphingobium sp. CR2-8 (assembly GCF_035818615.1). Taxonomy (NCBI): domain Bacteria; kingdom Pseudomonadati; phylum Pseudomonadota; class Alphaproteobacteria; order Sphingomonadales; family Sphingobiaceae; genus Sphingobium; species Sphingobium wonjuense. Next base: position 3,091,495 of record NZ_JAYKZY010000002.1, read on the forward strand.
GTTATCCGCGCGGCATGATGGAAGCCCAGCGGATAGGAGGATCGCGGTCCCGCCAGAGCGATCTCGCCCAGGAACCCGCCGATCCGCTTCTGCGCTTCGGCGAGCCAGGCGCGCTCGCCCAGCTTCATCATCGCCGGGGCCTGCTCCGTCGGCACCGTCCAAACGACGGCGGAACGGGTGCCCGGCAGCATCGGCAGCAATGCGAAGGGGCCACCGACATAGAAAATTTCGTAGGCCGTATTCGCGTGCGGCACTTCGTGGTCGATCGCCGTCACCATGGCGGTGTGCTTATATTGCCAGCGGGTCGTGTTGATCCCCGCCGCATCGCGCGTCGGGCTGTTGCGCCCCTCCGCCGCGACCAGCAGCGCGCCATGGATCGTCGCACCGCTCGCCAGCGTCAGCGTGACGCCGTCGGCATTACGATCGACATGGACCGCGCGATCGGGCTGGAACCGCGTGAGGTTGGCCGCCTCCGCCGCCGTCTGCGCCAGTGCGACGCGCAGGTCACGATTGGGCACCATCGTGCCCATGACGCCATCATCGCCATCCGGCGCGAAATCGAGCGCGCCCGGCTCCAGTCCGTCGCTGACCCAGATGCGATCGATCGGGCAGCCCTTCCCCTCCAGATGCTGGCCGACGCCGATGGCGTTCATCATCGCATAGCTGGTCGAACTGATCGCCGACACGCGCCCATCGAACCCGGCGGCGGTCACGTCCACCGGATCGGCCGGATCGATCACGGCGGTTTTCACGCCATGACCCGAAAGAGCGATCCCCAGGGTCAGGCCGACCAGCCCGCCCCCCAATATGACGACATCGAAGCGTTCCATGGAAGGCTATCTAGGCGCTTGGCCAAGGATTGGAAAGCGCCGCCGCACGCCCTAGCCCGAAAGGACAGGGCACGAGAGGACAGGGGCGGTCCGCGTAACCACGCCGTTCAGGCTGAGCGAAGTCGAAGCCCCCCACTGAGCGCAGTCGAAGTGGCTTCGCTCCGCTCAGCAGAACCCTTCGACAGGCTCAGGGCGAACGGAGGTTGGTCAAATCCCGTTAAACCGTGCGCACCCATCCGGCCGGGTCGGCCACGACACCGCGCTGAATGCCCGTCAGTTCCGCGCGCAGCGTTTCCGTCACCAGCCCGCCATCGCCATTGCCGATGGTGAAGTCGCCGGTCGTGCTCTTGACCGTGCCGATCGCGGTGACGACCGCCGCCGTGCCGCAGGCGAAGGCCTCGCGCAGCTTGCCGCTGGCGGCATCGTCGCGCCACTGGGCGAAGCTATAGGGTTCCTCGCGCACATCATGGCCCTTGGCGCGAGCCAGGCTGATGATCGAATTGCGGGTGATGCCGGGCAGGATCGTGCCGCCCAGCGGCGGGGTGACGATCGACCCGTCGTCCATCACGAAGAAGACGTTCATGCCGCCCAGCTCCTCGACCCACTTATTCTCGGCGGCGTCCAGAAACACGACCTGGTCGCAGCCATGGCCGATCGCTTCCTTCTGCGCGACCAGGCTCGCCGCGTAATTGCCGCCGCACTTGGCCGCCCCGGTGCCACCGCGCGCCGCGCGGGTATAATGTTCCGACACCCACAGCGTCACGGCCTTCTTGCCGCCCTTGAAATAGGCGCCGGCGGGCGATGCGATGACGCAGAAGATATATTCGTTGGACGGGCGGACGCCCAGGAACGCCTCGCTGGCGAACAGGAATGGGCGCAGGTACAGGCTGCCCTCACCGGTCGGGATCCAGTCGGCGTCGATCTTCACCAGTTCTTCGACCGCTTCCAGGAACAGGTCTTCGGGAATGGCGGGCATCGCCAGCCGCTCGGCCGATTCGGCGAAGCGGCGGGCATTCTCCTCCGGGCGGAACATGGCGATGCTGCCATCTTCCAGCCGATACGCCTTCATCCCTTCGAAGATTTCCTGCGCATAATGCAGCACCGCGCAGGCCGGATCGAGTTGGAAGGGCGCGCGCGCCTCCACCTTGTGGCTGTGCCAGCCCTGTCCTTCGGTATAGCGGATCGTCACCATATGGTCGGTAAAGAGCCGGCCGAAGCCCGGATCTTCCAGCAGCACCGCGCGCGCGTTCGCCTCGACAGCCTGGCTGTTGCGAGTGACGGTAAAGCGCGACTTCTGCTCGGCGGCCATGATGAGTCTCCTTGTTCTGGCTCGGACGAGGCCGCCTATGTCACAGAGCGGCCAGCGAAACAATGGGTCATATATACTGACCTAATCAGCGGAAACGTCCAACCCGGCGATGCTGGCCTCTTCCCGCCTGCCCGTCGTATCGCTATCGCTGCGCCATGCATTTTTTCTCCGACAACGCCACGCCTGTCAGCCCCGCGATCATGGCGGCCATCGCCGCCGCCGACCGGGCGGACCATGGCTATGACGGCGACGCGTGGAGCGCCCGGCTTGACGGCGCCTTTTCGGACCTGTTCGACACCCCGGTCAATGCGCTGTGGATATCTACCGGCACGGCCGCGAACAGCATCGCGCTCGCCTGCCTGTGCCCGCCCTATGGCGGCGTCCTCTGTCATGAAGAGGCGCATATCGTCCTGGACGAATGCGGCGCGCCCGGCTTCTTCACCCATGGCGCGAGCCTGATGCCGCTGCCGGGCGACGGCGCGAAGCTGACGCCCGCCATCGTGACCGACCGTCTGAAGGCGATCCGCGCCGACGTGCATCAGGTGCCCGCGCGTGCGATCAGCATCACCAACGCCACCGAATATGGGCTGGTCTATACGCCGGACGACGTCGCCGCGCTGGGCGCTGTGGCCAGGGCGCATGGCCTGGGCTTCCACATGGATGGCGCGCGCTTCGCCAATGCGATCGCCCATCTGGGCTGCGCGCCCGCCGACGTCACATGGCGGGCGGGGGTGGACGCGCTCAGCTTCGGCTGCGTCAAAAATGGCGGCATGGTCGGCGAAGCGCTGCTCTTCTTCGGCGACGCAGCCCCTGCCCGCGCGGCCGAGGCACAGCGCTGGCGCAAGCGCTCGGGCCATCTCTTCTCCAAGGGTCGCTACCTCGCCGCGCAGATATTGGCGATGATCGAGGACGACCTGTGGCTAGCCAATGCCCGCGCGGCCAATGCAGCGGCGCAGGCGCTGGCGGATGGGGCAGCCGGTCGGCTGATACACCCGGTGCAGGCGAACGAAGTGTTCGTGCGGCTCACGGCGGCCGAGGCGGCGGCCCTGCGCGCGCAAGGCTTCGACTTTTACGACTGGGGCGAAGGGGCGGCGCGGCTGGTGACGAACTGGGCGCAGGACGCGCAGGGCGTCGCGCCGCTGGCCGATGCACTGCGGGCCCTCGACCATGGGTGACGAGGCAAAGGCCGGCGCGAAGGGCGCGGTCGCCCTGCCCTTCATTCTGGTCGTCCTGATCTGGAGCTCGACCTGGATCGTCATCCGCGATCAGATCGGATCGGTGCCGGCCAGCTGGTCGGTCTGCTACCGCTTCCTGCTCGCGGGCGTCGCCATGGCGGCCTTCGCCCGGATACGCGGCGTGTCCTTGCGGATCGGCTGGGACGGCATCCTCTATGCCGCGCTGCTGGGCACGGCGCAGTTCGTGCTGAACTTCAATTTCGTCTATCGCGCCGAACATTATCTGACCTCCGGCCTGGTCGCGGTCGTCTATGCGATGCTGCTCATCCCCAATTCGATCCTGTCCTTCCTGATTTTTCGCCAACCCGTTAGCCGCGCCTTCATCACCGGATCGGTGGTGGCCGTGACGGGTATCGTCCTGATGTTGCTCCACGAATATCATGCCGCCACGATGCGGCCCGACATGGTGCTGCTGGGCGCGGCCTTCTCGCTCGCGGGCCTCCTGAGCGCGTCGAGCGCCAATGTCATGCAGGGGATGGCGATCGCCCGGCGGCTGCCGATGGTGGCGGTGCTGGCCTGGGCGATGCTGATCGGCGCAGGGGTGGACGCCCTCTTCGCCTGGGCCACCGTCGGCCCGCCGCAATTCGACCTGCGCTGGGGCTATGTGCTGGGCGTCGGCTGGCTGGGGCTGGCCGGGTCGGTCGTGACCTTCCCGCTCTATTTCACCCTGATCCAGCGGATGGGCGCAGGCCGCGCCGCCTATACCAGCGTGCTGATCCCGGTGATCGCGATGCTGATCTCCACCGTCATGGAGGGCTATCGCTGGAGCGCGCTGGCGATCCTCGGCGCATTGCTCGCCATCGCAGGCATGGCGATCGCCCTGCGCGCCAAGACCGCCTAACGCGCGCCGGGCTGGTACCGCCGCTTGGCGGCGTTCACCTTGGCCAGCAGGCTGGCGACGGATTCGGACGAAGCGGCTCGGGCGCCCGGCGCGGACACATGGGTCATCCGGTCGCTGAGCGCCGAAAAGGCTTTGTGCATGTCGGGCATGAGATCATCCTTGCAGCGTGATGCTCCCGCCCTGCACCGCCTCGGTTAACAAGGCGTAAACCATGCGCTGAAACGCCTTATACCAAGTTGCTGTCAGGCTCTTATTAAGAGCGTTCCCCGGCGCAGGCCGGGGTCCAGTCCTTCGCTCCGATCTGGACCCCGGCCTGCGCCGGGGAACAGATCAAATCAGGCATGCTGGCATCAAAGACAGGCGCGCAGCCCGTGGCGATAGGTGGGATAGAGCGGCGACCAGCCCAGCAGCCGCTTCGCCCGGCCATTGGCGACACGGCGGTTTTCCGCGTAGAATCCCCGCGCCATCGGCGACAAGGCCGCCTGTTCCATCGTCTGGAGCGGCGGCCAGCACAGGCCCAGCAGGTCGCAGGCCGCCTCGATCACGTCATTCTGCGCGCACGGCAGGTCGTCGGCCAGATTATAGACGCCCGGCGGGCCGTCGAAGGACGCGATCACCCCGGCGACGATGTCATCGACATGGACGCGACTGAAAACCTGACCCGGCAGGTCGATCCGATGCGCCTTCCCCTCACGCGCCCGCTCCAGCGCCGAACGCCCCGGCCCATAGATGCCCGGCAGGCGAAAGCGACGCATATCGGGGCGCAACGCCCCCCAGTCCATGTCGGCGGCGGCGCGGGCGGTCCGCCGCCCCTGCCCCACCGGGCTGCCCTCATCCACCCACGCCCCCGCCGCGTCGCCATAGACGCCGGTCGAGGACAGATAGCCGGTCCACAGGGCAGGCGCGGCGGCGATCGCGGCGCCATAGCGCGAGAGGACGGGGTCTGCGTCGCCTTCTGGCGGGACGGAGGACAAGATGTGCGTCGCGCTGGCGATGGCGGCGCGGACGGCACCGTCGTCATCGAAGGCCAGGATATCCGCGCCAGCGCTACGCCGAACGCCCGTCACTCGCCACCCTTGCGCCCGCAGCCGATCCGCCAGCCGGGACGCAGTATAACCCATGCCGAGGATGAGCATATGAGGCATCACCAACCTCCGTTCGGTTCGAGCTTGTCGATAACAATGCGCAAGGTTCCCGCCTGCGCGGGAACATGGCCGCCCTAAACCGTAAAGCTCTCGCCGCAGCCGCAGCTACCCTTGGCATTGGGGTTGTTGAAGACGAACCCGGCGGTGAAATCATCCTCCACCCAGTCCATCGTCGATCCGATCAGATACAGCACCGACGCGCCGTCGATATACAGCACGCCGCCCGGCGTCTCGATCTTCTCGTCGAACTTCGCCTCTTGCGTCACATAATCGACCGAATAGGCCAGGCCCGAACAGCCGCGCTTGGGGGTGGACAGCTTGACGCCGATCGCGCCTTCGGGCGCTTGGCGCATCAGGTCGGCGATACGCGCCTGCGACGTCGGCGTCAGGATGACGGCGGCGGGCCGGGCGCGGGTCTTGGTCTGTACGTCGGTCATTCCAATATCCTCCCCCTCCCTGGAAGGGAGGGGCCGGGGGTGGGTCGTTGCCACAAGGCAACGCTTGATGTGACGGGGCGGAGGCGCACTTCGCTCGCCACCCACCCCTTGATCCCCTCCCTGTCAGGGAGGGGAGAAACTAGAGCATCCCCAGTTCCAGCTTGGCCTCGTCGCTCATCTTCTGCGGGTCCCATGGCGGGTCCCACACCAGATTGACCTGCGCGTCGCCCACGCCCGGCACCGCGCCGACGCGCAGTTCGATTTCGCCCGGCATGGATTCGGCGACCGGGCAATGCGGCGTGGTCAGCGTCATGGTGATGACCGCATGGCCGTCCTCGGTGACGTCCACGCCGTAGATCAGGCCCAGATCGTAGATGTTGACCGGAATTTCCGGATCGTAAATGTCCTTGAGCGCATCGATGATCGCATCGTAGAGATTGCCGCCCGGCTCGCCCGCCGCGATTTCGCTGGGCTTGGCGGCCAGGAAGCCGTCCAGATAGTCGCGCTGGCGCGGAGCGGCGTCCGCCGCCACTTCAACACGCGCCTTGGGCGGAGTTTCCACCGCTTCGACTTCTTCCACCACAATCTTCCGTCCCTCGGTCATCCGAAAATCTTCCTCACACGCTCCAGGCCATGCACCAGCGCATCCACATCGCTGTCGTCGCTATAGAGGCCGAAGCTGGCCCGCGCGGTCGCCTCGACACCCAGATGGCGCATCAGCGGCTGCGCGCAATGATGACCTGCCCGGATCGCGACGCCCGTTTCGTCCAATATGGTGCCGACATCGTGCGGATGCACCCCCTCGACCGCAAAAGACAGGATGCCGGCGCTGTCGTCCGGCCCGAACAGGCGGATGCTGTTCATGCCCTTCAATGCCGCCCGCGCCTTGCTCACCAGCGCGCATTCATGCGCATGGACCCGGTCCAGACCGATGGCCTGCACATAGTCGATCGCGGCGGACAGACCCACCACGCCGGTAATGTGCGGCGTCCCCGCCTCGAAGCGGGTAGGCGCGGGGGCGTAGGTCGTCTTTTCGAACGTCACCTTGTCGATCATAGACCCGCCCCCCTGATAGGGCGGCATGGCGTCCAGCAGCTCGGCCCGGCCCCACAGCACCCCGATGCCGGTCGGGCCATAGAGCTTGTGCGCGGAAAAGACGTAGAAATCGCAGTCCATTGCCTGCACGTCCACCGCCAGCCGCGGCACCGCCTGACATCCGTCGATCAATATCTTCGCGCCCACCATATGGGCGATGTCGGCGGCGCGGCGCACGTCCAGCACGCTACCCAGCACATTGGACACATGGGCGAGCGCCACCATGCGATGCCGGGGCGTGATCATCGCGCGCATCGCATCCAGGTCGATCTTGCCGTCGCCGGTCAGCGGCACGACGTCGATATGCGCGCCCACTTTCTCGGCCACCATCTGCCACGGCACGATATTGCTGTGATGCTCCAGCGTGGACAGCAGGATGCGGTCGCCCGCCTGCAACTGCGTCCCGGCCCAGCATTGCGCGACCAGATTGATCCCCTCGGTCGCGCCGCGCACATAGACGATCTCGCCGTCCGACTTGGCCCCGATAAACCCGGCGACCTTGCGCCGCGCCGCTTCATAGGCCAGCGTCATGTTCGCCGATCGCTCATAGACGCCGCGATGCACCGTCGCATAGTCCGGCCCATAGGCGCGCGCGATCGCGTCGATCACGGCGTTCGGCTTCTGCGCCGTCGCCGCGCTGTCGAGATAATGCCAGTCGCCGACACCGGGAAAGTCATCCCGCAACCGTAAAGTCTGGGCAAGATCACTCATACCAGCGCCTCCAGCTTGGCGATCGCGGCGGCTTCCAGCATCTCCTTGACCGCCTCGTCCGCGACATCGTCGAACACGCCCGCGACGAACGACCGCAGCAGCAGCGTCTTGGCCGTCGCCGGGTCCATGCCGCGCGACGCCATGTAGAACAGCGCCGCCTTGTCCAGTTCGCCCACCGTCGCGCCATGCGCGCATTTCACGTCGTCGGCGAAGATTTCCAGTTCCGGCTTGGCGTTGGCCGTGGCCGTCCGGTCCAGCAGCATCGCCTTGACCGACTGGAACGCATCGGTCCGCTGCGCGTCGCGCGCGACATTGATGCTGCCCAGATAACTGCCCGTTGCGCGCTGGCCCAGGATAGACCGGATCGTCTGGCCGCTCGTCGAATCGGGCTTGGCGTGCGTGACGCTGGTGATGATCTCCAGCGTCTGGTCCCCGCCGCCCAGGATCGCGCCGTTCAGTTCGAAATGCGCGTGGCTCCCGATCGTGACATGGAACGTCACCCGCCCCAGCTTGCCGCCGATATTGAGCACATGAAAATCGCACCGCGCCCCGTCGGCGATGGTGATGACATAGTCATGCACCGCCGCCGCGCCGTCGCCTGCATCCTGCAACAGATGATGGCGCGCGGTGTCCCCCGCCGCCACATCGATGCGCGTCGGCGCAGGCGTTGGCCAGATGGTGGCGACAGCCTCCACATCGCTATAGCGCCAGTCTTCATCCTTGCGCGTGGGAAGAGCCGATGCGTTCATTCTCTAGCCTTCCCAGCCTCGTCACCCTGAACTTGTTTCAGGGTCCATTTCCCGACACGCGCCGTCACGCCCGGCGGCGCGATGGATGCTGAAACCAGTTCAGCATGACGAAAGAAGAGTAATGTCATTTGCGTCACGCGGCGACCACCTCGGCATAACCCTCGCGCTCCAGTTCCAGCGCCAGTTCCGGCCCGCCCGACTTCACGATCCGGCCGCCCGCCAGCACATGCACATAGTCCGGCTTCACATAGTCGAGCAGCCGCTGATAATGGGTGATGAGCAGCACGGCCTTGTCAGGCTTGCGCATGATCGCGTTGATCCCCGCCCCCACGATCTTGAGCGCATCAATGTCGAGGCCGCTGTCCGTCTCGTCCAATATCGCCAGCTTGGGGTCGAGTATCCCCATCTGCACCATTTCCGCGCGCTTCTTCTCGCCGCCCGAAAAGCCGACATTCACCGGCCGCTTGAGCATCTCCATGTCGAGGCCCAGCAGCCCGGCCTTCTCCTTGGCCAGCCGGATGAACTCGCCGCCATTCAATTCCTTCTCGCCCCGCGCGCGCTTCTGGCTGTTCAGGCTCTCGCGCAGAAATTGCAGGTTCGACACGCCAGGAATCTCGACCGGATATTGAAAGCCCAGGAACAGCCCCGCCGCCGCACGCGCATGCGGCTCCATGTCGAACAGGTCGGCGCCGTCGAACGTCGCGCTGCCGCCCGTCACGTCATAGCCCGGCCGCCCGCCCAGCGTATAGGCGAGCGTCGACTTGCCCGCGCCGTTCGGCCCCATGATCGCGTGGATTTCGCCCGCGTTGATGGTCAGCGACAATCCCTTCAGGATCGCCTTGCCGTCGATATCGTTGGTCAGTTGGTCGATCGTCAGCATCTCTTATCCTTCATGCGCGCGCTGGAGCGTCCGCGCGGTCCAGAACGCCATGTCGCGCACGTCGCCCGGCGCGGGGAACAGCGTATCGATATAGCGCTTCACCGGCATATAGGGCCACCAGTCGGCCTCGCCTTCCGGCGGTCCCTTTTCCAGCAGCGCCACGACGAACTCGCTGACCGGCCCCATGCGCGCCAGGTTGGGCGCCTTGGCCTTGTGGAACGCCTTGTCCTTGCGCAGCTTCTCGGTCATCGCCGCATCGGCCTTTTGCAGGGCGTCGCGGCTCTGCGCCTCATAGGCGTCCAGATCGCCGAAATCGGCCCGCGCACGCGGCTCCAGCTCGCCCTCTTCCAGCTCATAATCCTCGGTCAGGATACGGATCGCGGCGGTCCATGACTGGCCATTGCCGACATCCTCCGCGAAATCCGCGAGGGCATCCTGAATATCGTCTTCGTCGCTCAAGTCTCAGTCCTTCTAACTTCAAGCTATCGTCGCCCCGGACTTGATCCGGGGTCCCGCTGTCTTCACGCCCGATCCCGCAAAGCGGGATGCCGGATCAAGTCCGGCATGACGAGGGAAGAGACGGCACGCATCACCCCACACTGCCTTCGAGGCTGATCCCCAGCAGCTTCTGCGCCTCGACCGCAAACTCCATCGGCAGCTGCTGCAACACCTCCCGCGCGAAGCCGTTGACGATCAGCGACACCGCGCTCTCCGCATCCAGCCCGCGCTGCATCGCGTAGAACAGCTGGTCGTCGGAAATCTTGCTCGTCGTCGCCTCATGCTCGATCTGGGCGCTCGGATTGCGCACCTCGATATAGGGCACGGTATGCGCGCCGCACTGGTCGCCCAGCAGCAGCGAATCGCACTGGGTGAAGTTGCGCACCCCTTCGGCCCCCGGCGCCACACGCACAAGCCCGCGATAGGTGTTGTTCGACCGCCCGGCCGAAATCCCCTTCGACACGATGGTCGATCGCGTGCCTCTACCATTGTGGATCATCTTGGTGCCGGTATCGGCCTGCTGCCTGTTATTCGTCAGCGCGACGGAATAGAATTCGCCCACGCTATTCTCGCCATTCAGCACGCAGGAGGGATATTTCCACGTAATCGCGGAGCCGGTTTCGACCTGCGTCCAGCTGACCTTGCTGTTGCGTCCCTGGCACAGCGCCCGCTTGGTCACGAAATTATAGATGCCGCCCTTGCCGTTCTCGTCGCCCGGATACCAGTTCTGCACGGTCGAATATTTGATCTCCGCATCGTCCAGCGCGACCAGTTCCACCACGGCGGCATGCAGCTGGTTCTCGTCGCGCATCGGCGCGGTGCAACCCTCCAGATAGGACACATAGCTGCCTTCGTCCGCGACGATCAGCGTCCGCTCGAACTGCCCCGTATTCTCGGCATTGATGCGGAAATAGGTGGACAATTCCATCGGGCAGCGCACGCCTTTGGGAATGTAAACGAACGTCCCGTCGGAAAAGACCGCGCAGTTCAATGTGGCGAAATAATTGTCGTGCATCGGCACGATCTTGCCCATCCACTTCTTCACCAGATCGGGATATTCGCGCACCGCCTCGCTGATGGAGCGGAAGATGACGCCCGCCTCCTCCAACTCCTTGCGGAAGGTGGTGGCGACGCTGACGCTGTCGAACACCGCGTCCACCGCGACCCGGCGCGATCCCTTGACCCCCGCCAGCACTTCCTGCTCGGCGATGGGGATGCCCAGCTTCTTGTAGGTCGCCAGAATTTCCGGATCGACCTCGTCCAGGCTGTCCAGCTCCACCTTCTTCTTCGGCTCGGCGTAATAATAGGCGTCCTGATAGTCGATCGGCGGCACGTTCAGCTTCGCCCAGTCGGGCGGCGTCATCGTCTTCCACATCGCAAACGCCTTCAACCGCCAGTCGAGCAGCCATTGCGGCTCCTTCTTCTTGGCGGAAATGAAGCGGACCGTATCCTCGTTCAGCCCCTTGGGCGCGAAATCCTGCTCGATCGCCGACGACCAGCCATGTTCGTAGGTGGAGGCGCGATCGGCGGCCTCCTGCGCTTCAAGGTTGCGAATGGTCGTGGTTTGTTCGGTCATGCCATTTCTCGTGTCAGGCTGGCGATCGTCACGTTCGCGAGCGCGTCGCGGATCGCTTCGTTCGCGACATTCATGTGCGGGCGAATGCGGCAATCCTGTTCCAGATTGCAGTCATGCGCCCCTTGTTCGCTGCATGCGGTCATGGCGATCGGCCCTTCGACCGCCTCCACCACATCCGCCAGCGTGATCGTGGCGGGCGGGCGCGACAGCCGCACCCCGCCGCCGGTGCCCCGGCTCGATTCGAGCAGACCGGCGGCCGACAGGCGGCTCACCAGCTTCTGCGCGGTCGGCAGGGGGATGCCGGTTTCCGCGCTCAGCGTGGTCGCGTTCATCTTCGCCGCGCGCTGCACGTCCGCAGGCGCCAGCCCGGCATGGCCGCAATGGCGCGCAGCGGCGGACATCAGCACGACCGCATAATCTGCAAAGCTCGATAATTTCATATCAATTGCGAACCATTCTCAAATCGGACCGATTCCATCCGATTGGGCGCATGTGGTCGCTGGCGCTTAATGAATCAAGGGATTTCTACCAGGAAAGCCGGTCAGCTCACGCGATTGAGCACGGCCAGGTCGCCGCCCAGCGAGCGGCGCAACAGGGTTAGCTGCGCCACTGCGGTCGGTTCGGTCTGCAACTGGTGCGGTGTCAGGCCGATGAAATGCTTGATCTCACGGATGAAGTGCGACTGGTCGTAGAAACCCGCCTCTTCGCACAATTGCTGCCAGCTTTCCCCGTCCAGCGCGATCCGCGCGGAACAGCGCAGCGCCCGATACTTGCGCGCCAGCAGCTTGGGCGGCGCGCCATAATATTTGTTGGCCAGCCGCGCGAGCTGTCGGGGCGACAGGCCGGTGGCCTCCGCCAGCACCTCTATCCTGGGCGATCCTTCGTCGATCAGCCAGGCGTCGATCGCCGCCAGCAAGTCCAGGGTGGCCGGGCGCAACGGTCGGACCAGCCGCCCCAGTTCGCGCCAGCACAGCGCCGCCATCGCATCGGCATCCTCGTCCAGCGCCCGCAACCCGTCCAGCAATCGCTGGAAAACACCGTCCCGCTCCATCGACAGATCGTGCAACCGGTCGGCCAGCAGGCTCGCGTCGCCGCCCTGCACCGCCAGCCATCCTGCGGGCAGCAACGAAATGCCGACCACGCGGGATGGCCGATCGAGAACGAACCGGGTCGCGCCCATCGTCGGCCCCAGCAGGCAGACATTGGGCGTCGCCATCACCGCGCCGTCGTGGAAATGATAATGGCCCCCGCCCTCCAGCATCAGCCGCAATTGCGGCATGTCCGCGCGGGTGACGTCGGCATAATGATCGGCGGCGACGGTGAAGACATAGAGCGAACCGAAATAGGACCGCAAATATACGGGCGGCGCGAAATAGCGCAGGCGGACCGGCCCCTGCGCGGCATCGACCGCGTAGGACAAAGGCCCACTGACATCCGGCATCGCGACCGTGCGCGCCGCATTTTCGCTGTGATGCGACCCCATATTTCACCCCTGCGCATCACTATGCGGCAACATTGTCACGGCGCAAGCGTCCCAAGGGGAATTTGTAAAGTTTTTCGACAGCTAACCCACAATTTCCTGGAAAAATGACCCGGCGGTTTGCACCGCCGGGTCAGGAAAAGGTCTCACAGGCCATAGGCCAGAGAGCCTTCGGGTCGCATCGCGGCCTTACGCCCGAATCACGGAAACTTTATTGGATGGATCGGACATTTTTCGAGTGCAAACGGTCGCATTGATGACGAATATTGTCATGAAATAACGATAGCCCCGAAATGTTGCTGTAGTGCAACAGTGACTCGACGCCCGCCTGGTCCGCTGGCATAGGCGCCCCATGTCCTACCGCCTGATCCGCCCGCTGCTCTTCGCCCTCGATGCCGAGCGCGCCCATCATCTCTCGATCGCCGCGCTGCGGATGATGCCGACCGCTGCGCCACTGGCCGCCGATCCGATGCTCGAATTGATCGTGGCGGGCATCCGTTTTCCCAATCCGGTCGGCCTGGCGGCAGGCTATGACAAGGACGGGCGGATCGCGCACAAGATGCATGGCCTGGGCTTCGGTTTCGCCGAACTGGGCACGCTGACGCCGCTGGCCCAGCCGGGCAATCCGCAACCGCGCCTGTTCCGTCTGGTCGAGGATCGGGCCGTCATCAACCGTTTCGGCTTCAACAATGGCGGGCAGGGCGCGGCGGCCGACCGCATCGCCCGCTATCGCCGACCGGTGGGCAGCAGCGGCGGCCCGGTGATCGGCATCAATATTGGCGCGAACAAGGATGCGACCGCAGCGGGACGCGGCATCGCCGATTATGTGACGGGCGTCACCTGCATGGCGCCGCTGGCCGATTATCTGACCGTCAACATCTCCTCCCCCAACACGCCGGGCCTGCGCGCGCTACAGGGCCGCGCCGCGCTGGACGACCTGCTCTCGGCGGTGATGGCGGCGCGCGGCGCGGGCACGACGCCAATTTTCCTGAAAGTCGCCCCGGATCTGGAACCGGCCGATGTCGAGGATATCGCCGCCGCCTGCCTCGACCATCGCGTCGACGCGCTGATCGTGTCCAACACCACCATCACCCGCCCGGCGCTGCGGTCGGCCCATGGCGGGGAAGCAGGCGGCCTGTCGGGCGCGCCGCTGACCGACCTGTCCCATGCGCGATTGCGCGATTTCCGTCGGCTGCTGGGCGCGCGCCTGCCGCTGATCGGGGTCGGCGGCATCGCGAACGCGGACCAGGCCTATGCCCGCATCCGCGCGGGCGCGTCGCTGGTCCAGCTCTACAGCGCGCTGGTCTATGAAGGGCCGTATCTGGCAAAGCGGATCAACAAGGGCCTAAAGGCGCTGATGACCCGCGACGGCGTGCGTAGCATCGCCGAACTTGTCGGCGTCGACGCCTGAGCGTTGATCGAGAAAGGCTGTGGCCTTGCTCCAAAAGCGCGACAATGGGTTGCAGCCGACAACGTAACGATTAGGGTGGCGTCCATGACATCCCGCCTGCCCGGCCTGCTGGCCCCGATCGCCCTTCTCGCCCTCACGCCGCTGCCCGCCCTCGCCCGGGAGCCGGTATCGACCAACGCCACCGTATCCGCCGCCGATCCGCGCGCGGCGCAGGCGGGGCAGGAGATATTGCGCAAGGGCGGCAGCGCCACCGACGCCGCGATCGCGATGATGCTGACGCTGAACGTCGTGGAACCGCATAATAGCGGCATCGGCGGCGGTGGCTTCCTGATGCATCATGACGGCGCGACCGGCCTGCTGGAATCGATCGATGGCCGCGAAACCGCGCCAGCAGCTGCGCGGCCCGACCGCTTCATGGGCCCGGACGGCAAGCCCCTGCCCTTCATCCAGGCCTGGCCGGGCGGCTATTCGGCCGGGGTGCCCGGCAATCTGCGCATGGCATGGGACGCCCACAAAAAATGGGGCAAGCTGCCCTGGGCCGACCTGTTCCAGCCCGCCATCCGCTACGCGCGGGACGGCTTCGTGCTGGGCGAACGCACCGCCACGGCGCTCAAGGCGGTCAAGGACATCTGGCGCGACTTCCCTCAAATCCAGCAGGCGTTCTGGGTCGACGGCGCGCCGCCGCCGGTCGGTACGGTGCTGAAAAATGCGCCGCTCGCCGCCCTGTTCGACCGGATCGCCGCCGAAGGCCCCGACGCCTTCTACACCGGCGAAAATGCCCGCCTGCTCAGTGCCGCCGTCACCAATGCGCCCAAAAACCCGGTGCCGCTGACGCAGGCCGATCTATCGGGCTATCAGGCCAAGCCGCGCAAGCCCGTCTGCGGCCACTATCGCGTCTATACCGTCTGCGGCATGGGACCGGCCTCGGCCGGCGGCGTCACCGTGCTCGAGATATTGGGCATGGTCGAACGCTTCCCGCTGGCCCAATGGGGCAAGGATGACCCGCGCAGCTGGCATGTCATCGGCGAAGCGATGCAGCTGGCCTATGCCGATCGCGACACCTGGCTGGGCGACCCGGATTTCGTGTCGGTGCCGGTCGCGGGCCTGATCGACCCCGCCTATCTCAAGCAACGCTCGGCCCTGATCCGCCTCAACAAGGCGCTCACCGCCTACCAGCCCGGCACCCCGCCCGGCGCGCAGCCGCGCACATCGTCGCTGCCCCAGCCCGAAAGCGGCACCAGCCATTTCGTCGCGGTCGACCGCCATGGCGACATCGCCGCCTGGACCTCCACGATCGAAAGCTTCTTCGGCAGCCAGCTGATCGCCAACGGCGTCATCCTGAACAATGAACTGACCGATTTCAGCTTCACCCCGGAAAAGAACGGCGCGCCGGTCGCCAACCGGGTGGAGCCGGGCAAGCGCCCGCTCTCCTCCATGTCGCCGACCATCGTTTACGATGCCAAGGGCACGCCCGTCTTCACCGTGGGCGCGGCGGGGGGCAAGACCATCATCATGCAGGTCGCCAAGGCGCTGATCGCCCATTTCGACTGGGGCCTGTCCGCGCAGGAGTCGATCGCCCACGGCCTCCTCTTCTTCAACGGCGACGGGCTGGTGCTGGAACAGGGCACGGCGCTGGAAGCGATGAAGGCCCCGCTGGAAAAGCTCGGCCATCGCGTCAGCATGAACCGCATGGGCCTCAAGGCCAATGCCGCCGAACGCCTGCCCGACGGGCGCTGGCAGGGCGCCGCCGATCCGCGCAGCCCGGGCGTTTCGCTACAGGAGTAGATGAACCGTTCCCCGGCACAGGCCGGGGTCCAGCCATCACCCACCCTGGATCACCCCTTCAAATCCAGCCCCGCCACGTTGAAGTCGAACGGCGCGGTCTTGTCCTTCGGCCCGACGACCAGATCGATCTTCACGCTTTTGGCGTCCTTGATCGCCTCATAGGCGCCCTGCGACGGCGCGATGGTGATGCCGTCCTTGTTGTCAGTAACACGCCCCTTCCATTCATGGCTCTCGCCATCGTCGGTGGTCGCCCGCACCTTGCAATCGGACAGGTCGCAGGTGAAGGGCGCGCCGACCAGCTTGACCGTCACGTCCGCCGCCCCTTTGTCCAAGGGCTGGACCAGCAGCACGGAAAAGGTGTCGGGCGCGGTCATCGTCGCGACCGCGTTGGCGCTGCCGATATAGGCGACCTTGGCCTTCCCGCCCTCGCCGCCTTCATATTTCCAGACCTGGCCGATCTCGTCGCGCTGGCTGGGTTCCTTGCTCTTGTCCGAACAGGCTGCCAGCGTCGCGGCGGCCACCGCCAGGGGGGCGGCAATCTTCAGGATGGCGCGCATAGCCTCTTTTCCCTCCATAAAAGTTACGGAAGGACAATGTTCGGACCTGCGATAAGGTTGCCTACCCGTTCAGACGTAGCGGCCCGCCGTGTCGCGGATCAGCGCGATCATGTTGGGTATCCCCTGCGTCCGGTTGGAACTGAGTTGGTTCTTGAGGTCGAACGGCGCCAGCGCCGCTTCGATATCGGTCGCCGCGATATCGGCGGGCGCGCCGTCCTGCACGGTCAGCAGCACCAGCGCGATGATCCCCTTGGTGATCGCGGCATTGCTGTCGGCCAGGAAATGGAGCCGCCCATCCTCCAGCACCGTGGGATAGACCCACACCGCCGCCGAACAGCCCCTTACCAGCGTCGCGTCGGTCTTGAGCGCGTCGGGCATGGGTTCCAGCGCCCGGCCCAGATCGATCAGCAGCCGATACCGATCGTCCGCATCCAGAAATGCATATTCTTCCTGAAGATCGGCGAGAGGGGGCTGGTCGGTCATGGCCGCCCATATAGGGGCAAATGCCAAAAGCGGAACCCGCTTTGCATCACGGTACAAGCTGTTCCCGCATATGCGGGAACAGGCATCCCCTATCCTACCCGTTCACCGCACGGGTCAACTCGCGATCTTGCACCCCCTGGCCGCCGCCTGCCCGCGCAGATAGCCGCGCCGCGCCACACCGGCCGTCACCGCCGCCTGCAAGCGCCGCTCGGCCGGGGCCGCGCCGCTGATCTCGCGCACCAGCCCACGGAAGGGAATCAGCGAATTGACCACCGTCCGCCCGACCGCCTCGGCGATCTTGCCCGTGCGATTCTCGTTCGCCTTCGCACCGACGGTGAAATCCTCGCCCAACACCGAGTTGAGTTCGCCCAGCGACGCCTTCAAGCCCGCACAACTGCGCGATGGCGGCGCGGCATAGGGATTTTCGACGGCTTTCAGCAAAATGGGAGGGATCTCTTCCTTGTCCAGGCCGATATCGCGTCCCGGCTGGGTGGCAATATTGCCTGCCTTGTCCAGCGTGCCGCCTTTGCGCTTCTCGGCTTCCTCCTGCTTGGGCTGGTCCTTGGGCGCGTCCTGGGCCAGCGCCGCGCCCGACGTCATCAGCATCAGGGCCGCAGTG
The DNA here is from genome assembly GCF_035818615.1 of Sphingobium sp. CR2-8. Lineage (NCBI taxonomy): Bacteria > Pseudomonadati > Pseudomonadota > Alphaproteobacteria > Sphingomonadales > Sphingobiaceae > Sphingobium > Sphingobium wonjuense. The sequence goes on from NZ_JAYKZY010000002.1 coordinate 3,109,136, forward strand.
GCTATTGTGATAGATTGCATGTCGATCCCTCCGGCTTGCGAAACCAGCGATCGACCCTATCGGTTCCATGCCGAAACGATTCCCGGGCGAGACAGCCGCGCGGGGCCGCGCTATGCGGGGCCATCCCCATCGAGAGGAACGATACCGCCCATGTCCGACGCGCGCCTGTCCATCGCATCCCCCACCCTGTCCGCCACGATCGATCCCTTGGGTGCGGAGCTTTGGTCGCTCAAGGATAGCGAGGACCGCGAATGGATGACCGACGCCGACCCGCGCTGGTGGACCGGTCATGCGCCCCTGCTCTTCCCCTTCGTCGGCCGGTCGCGCGGTGACGTCTACCGGCTGAACGGGCGCGATTATCCCATGCCCCAGCATGGCTTCGCCCGCCGCGCATCCTTCACACCGGTCGAGCATGACGACGACAGCCTGACCCTGCGGCTGGAGGCGGATAGCGACACCCGCGCCGTCTACCCCTTCGACTTCCGGCTCGACATGCATTTCGCGATCGAGGGCACGGGCCTCAGGATGACCGCGACCGTCACCAACCGGGGGCAGGCGGACATGCCGTTCAGCTTCGGCTATCACCCCGCCTTCTCCTGGCCCCTGCCCTTTGGCGGCGCGACGGAGGATCACCGCATCACCTTCGATCAGCCCGAACCCGCCCCGATCCGCAAAGTGGGCGACGAACCCGGCCTCATCGCCCGCGAAGCCTTTCCGTCCCCGGTCGCAGGCGACACGCTGATCCCCACCCACGCGATGTTCGAAGGGGACGCGCTGATCTGGGACGACCTTGCCAGCCGCTCGCTGACCTGGGGCGTGCCCGGCCGACCGCGCCTCAGGATCGATTTCCCCGAGACGCCCTGGCTCGGCCTCTGGCAGAAACCGGGCGCCCATTATCTGTGCGTCGAGCCCTGGGCTGGCATGGCGGACCTGGTGGGGTTCGACGGCGACGTCTGGGACAAGCAGGGCATCATGGCGCTGCCGCCAGGCGACAGCCGCAGCTTCCGCATGGACGTGACGCTGGTCGGCGTGTAACGGGCTGTCCCATGTCCCGTTCGGGCTGAGCGAAGTCGAAGCCTCCCACTGAGCGCAGCGAAGTGCCTCGCCGCCGCCCGGCCTGGCCCTTCGACTTCGCTCAGGGCGAACGGTTTATGTTACTCGCGACCCAGAAATCAGCTTTATGACCATCCCATCCCGCCGCACTTTCGCGATCATCTCCCACCCGGACGCCGGCAAGACCACGCTCACCGAAAAGCTGCTGCTGGAAGGCGGCGCGATCCATCTGGCCGGTGAGGTCAAGGCGCGCGGACAGAACCGTCGCGCCCGATCCGACTGGATGAAGATCGAGCAGCAGCGTGGCATCTCCGTCACCTCCTCGGTCATGACGTTCGAGCGGACCCGCGACGGCGAAACCATCACCTTCAACCTGCTCGACACGCCGGGCCACGAAGATTTCAGCGAAGACACCTATCGCACCCTGACCGCCGTCGATTCCGCCGTCATGGTGATCGACGCGGCCAAGGGCATCGAGCCGCAGACGCGCAAATTGTTCGAAGTCTGTCGCCTGCGCAACGTGCCCATCATCACCTTCGTCAACAAGGTCGATCGCGAAGGCCGCGAAACCTTCGGCCTGCTCGATGAAGTCGCCGACCAGTTGCAGCTCGACGTATGCCCGATGAGCTGGCCCGTCGGCATGGGCGGCGAGTTCGAAGGCATCTACGACTTCGCCACCAACCGCCTGATGCAGCCGACCGGCCCGTCCAAGGAATTTGACGGCACCCGACATCAGTTCACTGGCCTGGACGACCCCAAACTCGCCGACTATCTCTCCCCCGCGCGCTGGAAAAGCTGCGCGAGGAAGCCGAATTGTCGCAGGGCGGCTATGCCGAATTCGACCTCGACCGCTATCGCGCGGGCGATCTGACCCCGGTCTACTTCGGCTCCGCGCTCAAGCTGTTCGGCGTCACCGAACTGATCGACGCGCTGGGCCAGCATGCCCCGCCGCCCCGCGCGCAACCGGCCGAACCCGCCGCGATCGAGCCGGAAAACAGCGAAGTCACCGGCTTCATCTTCAAGGTGCAGGCCAATATGGACCCGATGCACCGCGACCGCATCGCCTTCATGCGTCTCGTGTCGGGCAAGTTCAAACGCGGCATGAAGCTGACGCCCAGTGGGTCGGGCAAGCCGCTCGCCGTCCATTCGCCCATCCTCTTCTTCGCGCAGGACCGCGAACTGGCGGACGAGGCTTTCCCCGGCGACATCATCGGCATCCCCAATCATGGCGCGCTGCGCGTGGGCGACACTCTCTCCGAAAAGCCCGGCCTGCGCTTCACCGGCCTGCCCAATTTCGCGCCGGAAATCCTGCGCCGCGTGCAACTCAAAGACCCGACCAAGACCAAGCAGCTGCGCAAGGCGCTGGACGACCTGTCCGAAGAGGGCGTCATCCAGGTCTTCTATCCCGAAATCGGCAGCAACTGGATCGTCGGCGTCGTCGGCCAGCTCCAGCTCGAAGTGCTGATTTCCCGTCTGGAGGCCGAATATAAGGTCGCGGCGGGCCTCGAACAGTCGCCCTTCGACACCGCCCGCTGGATCAGCGGCGACGACGCGGCGGTCAAGGATCTGGTGAGCTATAATGGCGGCAACATGGCCAAGGACCGCGACGGCAACCTCGTCTTCATGGCCAAGAGCGCCTGGGACATCGGCTATCAGCAGGAACGCCATCCCAAGGTGAAGTTCAGCGCGACCCGGGAACGCTGATCCCGCAATCGTGATTTGATGGCATGAAAGGGTGGATTGCTTCCGCCTTTTCATCAATGCTGACAATCGCCCACAACTGTCGCATTCGCTGTCTCATGCCTCGCGATCTGCCACCTCCTGCGCCACCGTCCGTCGCATCGCGAAGCCGGATCGGCGCTCTGCCTGCAACCATCCGGCGTTCGCGCAACTCTCTTACTCAAGCCCCCGTCATGCGAGAAGGATCATGGACCAGACTCCCCGCCCCAAGCGCTCCAACGTCTTCATGGATGCCCATCTGAACCTGGGCGAGCCGCTATCCGCCTCCCAGCTTGTCCGCATCCGCGACATTTCCGAAGGCGGCGCGCGGATTCAGGGCAAGTCGCCGGGGGTCGGCGCGCGCATAGTTGTAACGCGGGGGGAAACCGCCATGCCTGGCCGCGTCGTGTGGACGGCGGACCGTCATTTCGGTGTGGCGTTTGACGAACCGGTCGACGTGGAATCGGTGCTGAAGGCCGCCGCGCCCCAATCCCCCGCCAAGCCCGCCTATGCCGACGCGCTGACATCCGGCCTGACGCATTTCCGGCGCAACCCCGTCGGCCGCGGATCGCCATCGACCTTCGGCCTCAAACGGACGGCAACCGGGCGCTAATCTATTTGCGCAACAGGAACACCGCATGCTCGGCGAACAGGTTCGCATTGGCATGCGTCGTTTCCTTGTCGCCTTTCAGGAACCATTGCCCATCAATGGTCCAGCCGCGCGCCTTCACCAGCGCGCGGAAATCGTCCACCGTCACATGATGGATGTTCAGCGTATCATACCAGGTGTCGGGCAATAGCCGCGTCACCGGCATCCGCCCCCCCACATCAGCGACAGCCGCCCGCGCCAATGCGCGAAATTGGGAAAGGACACGAACGCCTGTCGGCCGATCCGCAGCAACTCCTCCACCACCCTGTCCGGCCGCCGCGTCGTCTGGAGCGTCTGGCTCAATATCGCATAGTCGAAACTGGCGTCGGGATAATAGCCAAGGTCGGTGTCCGCGTCCCCCTGCACCACCGACAGGCCGCGCCCCACGGCGGCGGCGACGTTGGACCCGTCCAGTTCCAGCCCCCGCGCGTCGATCCCGCTATTGTCGCGCAGCGCCGCCATCAGCGCCCCGTCACCGCACCCCACGTCCAGCACGCGCGCGCCCTGCCGCACCGTGCGCGCGATCAGGGCTAGGTCCGGGCGCAACGCCTCGCTCATGCCCGCCCGCCCTTCAGGAAGCCGTCCACGACCCGGTTGAGTTCGGGGCATTCCAGCAGGAAGGCGTCATGGCCGAACGGGCTGGACAGTTCGACGAAACTCGCCTGCGCGCCCGACGCGTTGAGCGCATGGACGATAATCCGCGATTCCGCCGTGGGATAAAGCCAGTCGGTGTCGAAGCTGACCAGGCAGAAGCGCGCCTTGGTCGCGGCGAACGCCTTGGCCAGCGACCCGCCATGATCGTCGGCGATGTCATAATAGTCCATCGCGCGGGTGATGTAGAGATAGGAGTTGGCGTCGAACCGGTCGACGAAGCTCAACCCCTGATGCCGCAAATAGCTTTCCACCTGGAAATCCGCGTCAAAGCCGAAGGTCTTGGCGTCACGCCCCTGCAAGCGCCGCCCGAATTTCTCGGTCAGCCCCGCTTCCGACAGATAGGTAATGTGCGCGGCCATGCGCGCGACCGCCAGCCCCGCGCTCGGCACCTGTCCGTCGGCATAATAGTCGCCCCCGCGCCAGTGCGGATCGGCCATGATCGCCTGCCGTCCCACTTCGTGAAAGGCGATATTCTGCGCGCTGTGCCGCGCGGTCGAGGCTATGACGATGCAGCTTTCGACCCGATCGGGGAACAGCGTGGGCCAGGTCAGTGCCTGCATGCCGCCCATCGATCCGCCGATCACCGCCGCCAGCCGATCGACGCCCAGATGGTCGAGCAGCGCCGCCTGCGCCCGAACCATGTCCGCGATGGTCAGCACCGGAAAGCGCATCGCGTGCGGCTCGCCCGTTGCCGGATCGATGCTGGCCGGGCCGGACGACCCCATGCAGCTGCCGATGACGTTGGAACAGACGATGAAATGGCGCGCCGGATCAACCGGCTTGCCTGCCCCCACCAGCCGCCACCACCAGCCCGGCTTGCCCGTGACCGGATGGTCCGACGCGACATATTGGTCGCCGGTCAGCGCATGGCAGATCAGGATGACGTTGGATTTGTCCGCATTCATCGCCCCATAGGTTTCATAGGCGATGTCGACCGGCCCCAGGCTCGCGCCGCTGGACAGCGCCAGGGGGGCGGCAAGGCGGGCCTGCCGGCGCAGGCCGAAACGACTGTCTTCGGTGATGGGAACGCTGGCCATGATGGCGCGGGGCTAGGACCGTGGCCGGTCGCTGTCAATCGGGCCAGACGGCGCGACGGGCGATCCCCCTTGCGATCGCTGTCTTTCCTACTGGGATTGCCCCTGCTCTAACAGGATCCATGCCCCGCTCCCTCTTCCTTGCCACGCCTTGCTGCGCATTTGTCGCGTCGCGGCCCCGCATGACAGTGGCGCATCGAAAGCGCTTGGGGGACGCGTCGGGGACGCTTCACGAATGCTTCGCGCCATTTTACCCCGCGACACTGTGAACTTCGCGATGCCGTGCCCCCGTTTTCAGTCGCTTTGCCTTTTCGACGGAACCCGCTAAAGCCCCGGCCATGACACAGACCGCTGCAAAACCCGCTCCCAAGGACTGGATTCTCGGCATTTCGCCCTATGTGCCGGGTAAGTCCGCCGCTGACGACGGTCGCCCGCTCATCAAGCTGTCGGCCAATGAAAATCCGCTGGGCACCGGCGCGGCCGCACGCGCAGCGCTGGTCGCCGCCACCGCCGACCTCGCCACCTATCCCGATCCGGGCGCGGAAAAGCTGCGCGAAGCGATCGGCGCGGTCCATGGCCTCGATCCCGCGCGGATCATCTACGGCACCGGGTCGGACGAGCTGCTGCACATCGCCGCCTCCGCCTATGCCGGGCCGGGCGACGAAATCCTCTATGTCCGCTATGGCTTCGCGGTCTACGACATCGCCGCGCGGCGCGTCGGCGCGACCCCGGTGATCGCGCCGGACAAGGATTATGCGACCGACGTCGATGCGCTGCTCGCCGCCGTCACCGACAAGACCAGGGTCGTGTTCCTGGCCAACCCCAACAATCCGACCGGCACCATGACCAGCCGGGAAGAGATCGCCCGCCTGCATGCCGGATTGCGCCCCGACATCCTGTTCGTCCTCGATCAGGCCTATGCCGAATATCTGGACGCGGGCGAGGATGATGGCGGGCTGGAACTGGCGAAGACCGCACCCAACATCTTCGTCACCCGCACCTTTTCGAAGATTCATGGTCTGGCTGCCGAACGGATCGGCTGGGGCTATGCCAGTGCCGACGTGATCGACATCCTCCACCGCATCCGCGCGCCGTTCAACGTGACGACGGCGGGTCAGGCGGCGGCGGTCGCGGCGATCCAGGACAGCGAATGGGTCGCGTTCAGCCGCACCCATACCGCCCGCTGGCGCGAATGGCTGGCGGGCGAGGTGACGGCGCTGTCCAACTATGGCCTGCGCGTCGTGCCCAGCAAGACCAATTTCCTGCTGATCCTGTTCGACGGCAAGCTGACCGCCGAAGCTGCGATGAAGGGCCTGTGGGACGAAGGCTATGCCACCCGCTGGCTGCCGGGCCAGGGGCTGCCCAACGGCCTGCGCATCACCATCGGCACCAAGGCGCAGAACCGCGCCGTCGCGGCCAAGCTGCGCGCTATGGCGGAGGCGGCCTGACGCCATGCTGCCCTTCGCGCGCGTCACCATCATCGGCCTGGGCCTGATCGGCTCTTCGCTCGCCCGCGCGATCCGCGCGGACATGCCGACCGTGCGCGTCACCGGCTATGACGCCGATCCGGCGGTGCGGGACATCGCCCGGCGGATCGACCTGGCCGACGACGTCACCGACACCGCGGGCGCATCGGTGACGGACGCGGACCTAGTGGTGCTGTGCGTCCCGGTCCGCGCGATGGGCGCGGCGGCGGCGGAGATCGCCGGCGACCTGCCCGTCGACGCGATTATCAGCGACGTGGGATCGTGCAAGGCCGACGTGCTGGCACAGCTCAACGCCGCGCTGCCGGGCCGGACGATCATCCCCGCGCACCCCGTGGCAGGCACGGAAAATAGCGGGCCGGAGGCGGGCTTCGCTACCCTGTTCAAGGGCCGCTGGTGCATCGTCACCCCGCCTGCCGACGCCGATCCGGCCGCGGTCGAGCGCGTCGCTGAACTGTGGCGGCGGGTCGGCGCGGACGTGGAGATGATGGACCCGGCGCATCACGACCTGGTGCTGGCGGTAACGAGCCATCTGCCGCATCTGATCGCCTACACCATCGTCGGCACGGCCAGCGATCTGGAAAATGTCACCCAGTCCGAAGTCATCAAATATTCGGCCGGCGGCTTTCGCGACTTCACCCGCATCGCGGCGTCGGACCCGACCATGTGGCGCGACGTGTTCCTGGCGAACAAGGACGCGGTGCTGGAAATGCTCCAGCGCTTTTCGGAGGATCTTTCCGCCTTGCAGCGAGCGATCCGCTGGAACGACGGCGACGCCCTGTTCAACCTGTTCACCCGCACCCGCGCGATCCGCCGGTCGATCATCGAACAGGGGCAGGACGATGCGAAGCCGGACTTCGGCCGCTCGCACTAAAAGACACCAAAACTGCTTTCCTACCCGGCAGCGTCCTGTTTAATTCAACGCGTTGATCGCGGCATGGACGCGCGCCTCGGCTTCCTTGCGGTCCAGGCCGACCGGAACGATCTCGCCGATCTTGTAGGTGATGATGCCCGGTCGCTTGAGGAATTTGCCCCGTGGCGACACCCGGCCGCTGTCGATGGCGATCGGCACCACCGGCAGGCCCAACAGGCTGTAGAGGCCCGCGAAACCCGATCGAAGGGGGGAGATTCGCCATGCGGCACGCGCGTCCCTTCAGGAAACAGGCAGATGGCGCGCCCCTGTGCGATCCGGTCCTTCGCCGCCGCGCGCAAGGTGCGCATGGCGCTGGCGCCGGCCGCCCGCTCGATGGGGATCAGGCCGTAGCGGCGGGCGATGCCGCCCCACAGCGGGATATCGAACAATTCCCGCTTGGCGCCGATCGCCGGGCGATCGAACAGGCAGAGCATGTCGATCGTCTCGAACATCGATTCATGCTTGCTGATGTAGAGATAGGGACCGATGGGCAGATCGCCTTCCACGACGACCTTCTGCCCCAGCAGCCAGCGCGCGCACAGGCGATGGAACCGGCTCCACCCGGTGGCGGTGCGCTGCACCATGAGCGGCGTCACCCAGCCAAAGGCCATGGCCCAGAGGACGAACAGCAGGCTGCCGGGATAGAAGGCGAGCGTGAACAGCAGGGAGCGAAGGGCGGTCAGCATGATGTTCCGTTCAGATACCGATCAGCGCGGCAATGCGCCGCAGCAGATATTTATTATATTCCCGCGCCAATATGGTGAGGCTCGGGCGGCTGGGCACGGCATCGTAGACGATCGCCACCTTGTCCCCGGGCAGCGCCTGGCGCAGTTCCAGCGCGGCGCGGCGCATATGCCAGTCGGTGGTGATCAGGCGCACGGTCTTGTAATCGCGCCGTTCCAGCCAGCGGGCCGTTTCCAGACCATTGGACCGCGTATCGATCGCTTCGCGCCCCAGCGTGATGCAGCAGCTGAACAGACGCTCGGGCGTCTTATATTGCACCGCCAGTTCGACCGGGCGGACCGACCGGTCCACGCCGGATATCAGCATGCGCTTGGCAGAGCCATCCTGAAGCAGGGCGATGCCGCGATCGATACGCCCCGCCCCGCCGGTCAGCACGACGATCGCATCGGTCCGGCGACCGTCCAGCGGCTGAGGCAGGAAGATCGCGAACCAGGCGAAGCCCAGCATCCAGGCCAGCAGCGTGACCGCGAACAGGCGGACGATCACAGCGCCCGCCCCAGCGCGCGCAGCACGGTCCAGCGCGCCGTCAGCGTCGCCAGCGCCACGCTGAAAACCGGCAGCGCGACCAGCAGCAGCCAGCCGCGCGTATCCAGGTCGACCGCGCCCAGCAGGTCCGATCCGGTCGCCGACAGGCGCAGGCCGATCAGCAGGATGACGAAGGCGGCGAAGGAAAAGCCCAGCGCACCGCCCAACAGGGCATCGATACCGATGCGGCGCTGGAACAGGCGGGCGATCTGCACGTCGGTCGACCCCATCAGGTGCAGCACGTCGATCGTGCCGCGATGGCTGTCATGCGCGCCGCGCGCCGCCAGCACGACGACCGCGCCGGTCGCCAGGATCATCAGCAGCACGACGCCAGCCGCCAGCCAGCCCAGTGCGGTCAGCAGTCCGGCCAGCGGCAACAGGAAAGCGGCATGAGGCTCGATCCGCAGCTTGGGCGACAGGCCGCCGAGCAGGCGGCGCAGCCGGTCGAGCTTCGCATCGGTATCGCCCGGCGTCAGCATGACGTCGATCAGCGCTGGGACCGGCAGGTCGCCGCTGGTCGCCGCGTCGCCCAGCCAGGGGCGCAGTTGATCCGCCAGCGCCGCCGGATCGACCGGATCGGCGGCACGCACGCCATCCGCGCCGCGCAGCGCCTGCACCGTGCGCGCGGCGAGCCGGTCGCGGGCCTGCGCATCGGCCTCCACCACCTGCACGCTGGCGCGCCCGGCAAGGTCCGCGCTCATCGACCGGACCGCCGAACCCAGCCCCAGGCCTGCGGCGGCAGCGAGCACGGTCAGGAACATCATGATCGCGATGATCCAGGGCATCGGTCCCGCCACCCGGCCGCCGGGCAGGAGGCGGTGGCGCGCCGCCGCCGCGGCCTTGCGATGCGCGCGGCTCGCCATCACTGCTTGTCCTGGGCGTGCGGCGGGAAACGCAGCGATCCGGTCGGATCGGCCAGTCGCCCCTTGTCCAGCCGCATCATCTGCGCGCCCGACACCTGCGCGATCAGCGGCAGGTCGTGGGTGGCGACGACGATCGTCGTGCCAAGGCGATTGAGCGCTTCGAACAAAGTCATCAGGCGACGAGCCATGTCGGCGTCCACGTTACCGGTCGGTTCGTCCGCGACCAGTATTTCCGGGCGACCGATCACCGCGCGGGCGATGGCGACACGCTGCTGCTCCCCGCCCGACAGGGTTGCAGGCCGCGCCTGGCCTCGATCGCCGAGGCCGACCCAGTTCAGCATTTCCAAGACGGGGGCGTCGATCTCCCCTTCCTCCATGCCCGACACCCGCAGCGGCAGGGCGATATTGTCATAGGCGGACAGATGGGGGACCAGACGGAAATCCTGGAACACCACGCCGATGCGGCGACGGAAGCCGGGCAGGCGTTTGCGCGGCAACGTCACCACATCCTCCCCGAACAGGCGGATGACACCGCGGCTGGGACGTTGGGCAAGGTAGAGCAGCTTGAGCAGCGAAGTCTTGCCCGCGCCCGACGCGCCGGTCAGAAAATAAAAGCCACCATTGGCGAGCGAGAAGCTGACGTCGGACAGGGTTTCGCTGTCCAGACCATAGCGCAGACCGACATTTTCGAACTGGACGATGGCCGACATGTCTTGAAATATCGCGCCGTCGCGCTCCCTGCGTATCGAAGCATCAGCCATGGCACAGCGGGCGGCCTGCCGTAAAGCCCGCGCCGCGCGACGTGGCGAGTCGCGTTCGAATGAAACAGGCTGTCGTTGACCGCTTGCGCGCGAGTCCCTGCCATGCCTATGAAGCAACATGATCCTGGTGTGCCCCAATTGCGCGACGCGCTATGTCGTACCCGACAGTGCCGTGGGCACGAGCGGCCGTCAGGTCCGGTGCGCGGCCTGCAAGCATAGCTGGTTCCAGGAACCGCCGACCTTGCCGGAGCGCGAAACGCCTGTCGCCGCCGCAGCGGTGGACACGCCCGCACCCGTCGCGCCGCCCGAACCGCCGCCTCCACCCGTCGCCGCACCATCGCCTCCACCGCCCGCCCCGGTCGTCGATCCCGACATGGCAGCGGTCGAGCCGGTCACTACGGTGGAAATGCCCGCACCAGTTGCGCCGCCGATCGCTGCTCCGGCGGATAACCGGTTCGACGATATCTATGCCGGCGCGCCGGTCGATCCGGTCGAGGAAAGCCGCTTCGCGCCCGCCCCCCGTTCAAGGCGCGACGCAATCCGATCAAGCTGTGGACCTATGCGGCGATCGGCTTCTGCCTGATCGTCGCGGCGGCGGGTGGAGCCTTCACCTATTTCGGGCCACCATCCTGGATGGTGTCGATGGGGCTGGTCGCCGAAGAGGGCGATCCCGATCTGCTCTTCTACCTGTCCAAGCCCGCCGAACGGCGCAAGCTGCCGACCGGGAAGAATATTTCGCCTTCGGTGCGCGGATCGTGAACAGCGGCACGCAGGCGCTGCCGGTGCCGCCGGTGCTGGTGCAGCTGCGCGACCGGCAGAACCGGCTGGTCTTCAGCTGGACGACCAAGGCCGACAAGACGCGCCTGAAACCGGGCGAGGAAGCCTCGATCAACGAAAGTCGGATCGACATTCCCAAAAATGCCGAGAATCTGTCGCTGACCTTCGTGCAGTAAGGCGACGTCCGACGTCTCGGACCCTGCTCAATCGAACCGGGCAGGTGGCCCCTTTTGATCAGGGATAGCTGACCGTCTTCGGGCGGCCCTGCGGGATCGGGATATACTCCTGGTCGTCGCCGGGGATGAGGGGAAACGCATCGCTTCCCAGTCCTCCCGCGCCTGCATCAGCCGCTCGGTCCGCGAAGAGACGAAATTCCACCAGACATGGCGCGGGCTGGTGAAGGCTTCACCGCCGCACAGGACCACGCGGCCGCCGTCCACGCTCATCAGCGTCGCAAACGTGCCGGGACGCAGGACGTAGAGCGTCTGCGGCGCGAGCATCACGCCGTCGAGCGCGGCGTCGCCGCCCGAGACATAGAGCGCGCGCTCGTCGGCGGAGGGATCGATGGCGATGCGACCACCGGGCGCCAACTGGATGTCCGCATAGACGGTCTGCGCATAGGTGGTGACTGGCGAGGTTTCGCCCCACAACGTTCCCATAATGACGCGGGCGCGGACATGGCCGTCGTCGATCACCGGCATGCCGCCTTCGCCCACATGTTCGAACGCCGGGTCCATTTCCTCGAACCGGTCGGGCAAGGCGAGCCAGGTCTGGATGGCGGACAGTTTCGATTCCTTGGCGCGATCGGCATCGGGCGACCGTTCGGAATGGACGATGCCGCTGCCTGCGGTCATCAGGTTGACCGCGCCGGCCTCGATCAACTGCTCGGTGCCCAGCGAATCGCGGTGGAGGAAAGCGCCTTCATACATATAGGTGACGGTGGCGAGATTGATGTGAGGGTGCGGGCGCACGTCTATCCCCTGCCCCGCGCCGATCTTCGCAGGTCCCGCCTGATCGAAGAAGATGAAGGGGCCGACCATGGTGCGCCCCTTCACCGGGAGCGAGCGATGGACCCGGAAATCGCCCAAATTATGACTGGTGGGGGTGATGGTCTGAAGAAAGAGATCGTCTGCGGTCATGCGGCGTCCAGTTCGGGATAATGGCGGAAAATATCCTCTTGGGTGAAAGGGAGCCGCCGGTCGCTGGCCAAATACTCCTGCAATTCGGGCATGGCTGCAACCCTGTCATGCAGCGCGGCCACGGCCGGAAAGTCGGGTTCCAGCGTCGCGGTGCGCAGGGGAAAGGCATAGCGCAAGCCCGCGACCAGGTGGAAGAGGGAGAGATCGGCATAGCTCCATTGCCTGCCCGCCAGCCAATCGCCCTCTTCGGCCGCCATGGCCCGCTCGAAATAGGCGAGATATTTGGGCATGCGCTCTTCGCGGAAGCCGGTCGCGCGGCGGAGAGCCTCGGGTTTCTGGTCCTCATAATAGAGGTCGAGGCCGACCGGATGGTGCACGTCATGCGATTCCGCGACCATATCCATGATGGTTAGTTGCAGCTGGGCCAGCCAGTAGCGGCTCTTCATCCCCGACGGGCCGCATTGATGTCGCTCGGCCAGGTAGAAGAGGATATTGGCGGTCTGGGCTATGGTCGATCCATCGATCGACAGATAGGGCGGCGCAAAGGCGGGACCATGCGCATGGTCGGCCATGTCGGCCATCAGCGCGTCGGCCCCATCCTGCCGCGCGCGGTCGCTATAGGGGATGCCGCATGCCTCCAGCATCAGGCGGACGAACTCGCCCCGACCGGCAATGCCTGGCCAATACCAGAAGTCATAGGCCATGGATGAGCGCTCCTTTGTTCTGGGGAAAGACGGGCTTCGCGAAGACGGTCTTGAGGGAAGAAAGGGAACGCCCGGCCGACGCTTAAAGTCTCACGCCTCGTCCGGCGCGCGCGCCTTGATGGCAAGGGCATGGACCTTTTCCACCAGCAGGTCGGCAAGGGCGGCGTTGACGAGGCGCTGACGGGAGACGCGGTTCTGGCCGATGAAGCGGTCCGACACGATATCGACGGTGAAATGGCTTTCGCCCGATCCGTCGTGACCGGCATGGCCCCGGTGCTTTTCGCTGTCGTCGATGACGGCAAGGTGTTGCGGAGACAGGGCGGCGCGCAGCCGCGCCTCGATTTCTGTGGCGACGGGGCCTTTGAGGTCAGGGATCATGTCCCCTATATAGGCTGCTTTGCCGCCACTTGCATCAGGACTTCCTTGTCTACCGATCCTTTCTCGACCCGTCGTTTCAACCGTTTCCATGGCCGGGTGGAAGGCGACCGCCCCTGCGCCGCGCCGGGATGCCCGGAACCGGGCGAGTTTCGCGCGCCCCCGGCGGAAGGCAGCGCCAGGCCGGGGGACGAAGGGCCGCGCTGGCGCTGGTTCTGCCTGGAGCATGTGAAGGCGTTCAATCAGGGCTATAATTTCTTCACCGGCATGTCGCCCGAGGAGATTGCGGCGGCGCAGCGCCCCTTTGCAGGATGGGAGCGGGAGACACGCGCCTTTTCCGCCAATGCGCATAGCCCATCGCCCAAATGGGCCGATTTCGTCGATCCGCTCGACGCGATCGGCGCAAAGTTCAAGGCGCGCATGGCCAAGGCGCGAGCGGATGCACAGGTGCGGCAGGATGGCAAATTCCTGTCGGGCGAGGATCGCAAGGCGCTGTCGGTCATGGGCCTGGAGATCGACGCCGATCGCAAGGCGCTGCGCACCCGTTACACCCAGTTGCTGCGGCGCTATCATCCCGATCATAATGGCGGCGATCGCAGCCATGAAGGCGCGTTGCAGGCGGTGATCGAAGCCTATGGGCATTTGAAGAAGGCGTCGGTCTTTGCGTGACGGCTTCGCTTAACTTCACACATTTCCCGCTTATTTCGACATTTTGATGCGGGCGTAGGATATTTCGTTACGCCAATGTCGGTCGCGCCGGTCGGATCGGATAGAGCCGGTTCGGCTTTTACCAGAAGGCAGCTCCATAGGACAGCAGCGCCCTTGCCCCCGGGCGGCGGGGCTGTCATAGCGCGCGGCCCTTTATACCCCGGAGACATGTTCATGCAGCAGGTGCCGCGCGCGCTGGGCCTTGATTTCGGCACGACCAACAGCGTCGCCGCTTTGGCCGACGGCGGGGAGTCGCAACTGGTCGAATTTGCAGGCGAACAGGCCACCGGCGCGGTGTTCCGCTCGGCGCTGTGCTTCTGGCATGACGAGGCGGTCAAGGGCGGCATGGCGCATGAGGCCGGGCCGTGGGCGATCGCGGAATATATGGAATATCCCGAGGACAGCCGGTTCCTGCAATCGTTCAAGTCGGTGGCGGCCAGCCCGATTTTCGAGACGGCCAATGTGTTCGAGAAGCGGTTCCGTTTCGAGGAACTGGGACAGATGTTCCTGAAGCGGATGATCGGTCATGCGGGCGGCGCACTGGACAGGAGGCCGGAGCGGATCGTCGTCGGGCGGCCGGTCGAATATGCCGGATCGCGGCCCGATGAAGCGCTGGCCCGCAAACGCTATGACGCGATGTTCGAGGGGTTCGGCACGGAAGTTCATTATGTCTATGAGCCGCTGGGCGCGGCGTTCAGCTATGCCAGCCGGTTGACCGAGGCGGCGACCATATTGGTCGCGGATTTCGGCGGCGGCACCAGCGACTTTTCGCTGGTCCGGGTCGAAGCGCCGGGCGCGGCGCGGCGCTGCGTTCCGCTGGGATCGACCGGTATCGGGTTGGCGGGCGATCGGTTCGACTATCGCATCCTCGACAATCTGGTGCTGCCGATGCTGGGCAAGGGCGGCAGCTATCAGAGTTTCGGCAAGGAATTGGAGATACCGCGCAGCTATTTCGCCGATTTCGCCGACTGGTCGCGCCTTGCCCTGATGCGCAACCGGCGCACGATGGACGAACTGGCGCGGTTGCAAAAAACGGCGAAGGAGCCGGCGGCGATCGGGCGGATGATGACCGTGATCGAGAAGGAACTGGGCTATCCACTCTATGATGCGGTCGGCGCGCTCAAGCGCGCGCTGTCGCAGCAGGAGGCGGCGACCTTCCGCTTTTCGGGGGCGGGCTGGATATCGAGCAGCCGGTCACGCGCGCCGATTTCGAAGGATGGATCGCGCCCGACATCGCCCAAATCGAGGCGACGGTGGACAAAGCGCTCGCCAAGGCCAATGTCGCGCCCGACGCCATCGACCGCGTGTTCCTGACCGGCGGATCGTCGCTGATCCCAGCGATCCGCGATATTTTTCGCCAGCGTTTCGGGCAGGACAGGCTGGCGACAGGCGGTGAGCTGACGTCGATCGCCCATGGGCTGGCGCTGATCGGCGAGGAAGCCAATCTGGCCGAATGGGCCGCTTGATCGCCATCGCGCGTTACCCCACTCTATCGACAGGCCCTTTGTGGATCGGTTAGGGGCTAGAGTGACTCGCAGGAAGATGATGACCCGATGACTGATATTTCCAACGTGCAGCCCGACACCCGCGCCGAAACGCTGCTGGAAGCGCCCGACCGCGAAGTGGATGCGCGCGACATTTTCGGCATCGACGTCGATATGAAGATCCCGGCGTTCAGCCAGGCCGACGAGCGCGTGCCCGACCTCGACCCCGCCTATGTGTTCGATCCCGACACCACGCTGGCGATCCTGGCGGGCTTTGCGTACAACCGCCGCGTCATGGTGCAGGGCTATCATGGCACCGGCAAGTCGAGCCATATCGAACAGATCGCCGCGCGCCTGAAATGGCCGTGCATCCGCATCAACCTGGACGCGCATATCAGCCGTATCGACCTGGTCGGGCGCGACGCGATTGTGTTGCAGGACGGGCAGCAGGTGACGCAGTTCAAGGAAGGCCTGCTCCCCTGGGCGTTACAGCGGCCTGTCGCGCTGGTGTTCGATGAATATGACGCCGGTCGCCCCGACGTGATGTTCGTGATCCAGCGCGTGCTGGAGACGGACGGGAAGATGACCCTGCTCGACCAGAATCGCGTGATCCGCCCCAACCCGCATTTCCGCCTGTTCGCGACCGCCAATACGGTGGGTCTGGGCGACACGACGGGCCTGTATCACGGCACGCAGCAGATCAACCAGGGACAGATGGACCGGTGGAATCTGGTGGTGGCGCTGAATTACCTGCCCGCCGCGACCGAGGCGCAGGTGGTGCTGGCCAAGTCGGGCGAATATGATCATGAAGGCGGCCGCAAGGAAGTCGAGAATATGATCAAGGTCGCCGAGCTGACGCGGCAGGGCTTCATCAACGGCGATATTTCGACCGTCATGTCGCCCCGCACCGTCATCAGCTGGGCGCAGAATGCGTTGATCTTCAAGAATGTCGGCTTCGCCTTCCGCCTGTCCTTCCTCAACAAATGCGACGAGGCCGAACGGGCGCTGGTCGCCGAATATTATCAGCGCGTGTTCGGCAAGGACTTGCCCGAAAGCGTGGCGAGCCGGGCGAACTGACCGTTCGCGTCGGCCTTTTAGGCGGGAGTTTCCCATGATCGTCGTCGAACGGATCGACCCAGCAGGCGGCACGGCGCACCGGATCAGCATTCGGGGGCATGAGATCGTCGCGGACATGTCTGCGCCCGACGGCCATGACGCCGGGGCGGACCCGCATGACCTCTATGACGCGGCGCTTGGGGCCTGCAAGGCGATGACCATGCTCTGGTATGCGCAGCGCAACGCTATTCCGGTGGAGGACATCCATGTCGGCGTGGTTCGCGATGCGAGCCAGGAGCGCAAGGGCATCTACAAGCTGACGACGCGCATCGCAGTGACGGGACCGATGACCGACGAGCAGCATGACAGGCTGATCGCCGTCGCCGCCAAATGCCCGATCCACAAGTTGATGAGCGAAGTCGAAACGCAGATCGAGACGATCGCCGTGCCCCGTACGGGCGAACCGGAGCGCCCATGACAGCCATAACACTGGATCGCACGACATGGCCGCTGGACAGCGCGTTCAACCTGCGCGACTTCGGCGGTCAGGTTACGACCGACGGCCGCAGGGTGCGGCGGGGGGTGCTGTACCGGTCGGGCACGATGGCGCTGCTGAGCGAGGACGCCGCCGCCCATATGCGCTCGCTTGGCATCCGGGCGATCTGCGATTTTCGGCGGGAAAAGGAACGGGTCGCCGAACCGACATCCTGGCATGGCGCGGATACCGCCTATATCTGCCGCGACTATGAAGAGACGAGTGGTATCCTGAGCGCGCTCATTCATAGCCCGGCGGTGACGGCGGCGGAAATGCGCGACGCCATCATCGCCGTCTATCGCACCATAGCGGCGAACCACGCCGAATCCTATCGTATGATGTTCGCGCAGATCATTGCGGGGCGGGTGCCGATCCTGATCAACTGCGCGGCGGGCAAGGACCGCACCGGCGTCGGGGCCATGTTGATCCTGGCCGCGATCGGCGTGCCCCATGCGTCGATCGTGGAGGATTATCTGCTGACCAACAGCCAGGCCGACTGGGATCGGCTGCTGGCGCGGGACGACAGTCCCCTGGCGCGCGCGCGGCGCGACATGGGAGACGCCATCGCCCCGTTGCTGCGCGCCGATACGGCCTATCTCGACAGCCTGATGGCCGAACTGAACGCCAGCTATGGCGGGATCGAGGGCTATTTGGAACAGGCACTGGGCGTCGATGCATCAGCGCGCGCGGTCCTGCGCGAGGCGTTGCTGGAATCATGACCGACCGTTCCCCTCTCGACGCCTTCAAGGATGTGCTGTCCGGCGTGGCGCGCGCGGTCACGCGCGATGCGGAGGTGGAGGTCGGCTTTACCGCCGACACCCCCCATCTGGCCGGCAAGGCGATCAAGGTGCCGACGCCCAGCCGCGCCCTGCCCGCCGATCAGGTCGCGCTGGCGCGTGGCTTTGCGGATTCGTCCGCGCTCAAGCTGCGGCATCATAACCCCAGGATTCACGCGTCCTCCGCGCCGGGCGAAGCGGTCGCGCGGGCGGTGTTCGACGCGGTCGAGCAGGCGCGGATCGAGGCGATCGGGTCGCGGGCGATGGAAGGCGTGCGCGCCAACCTCAACCATGCGCTGGACCTGCGGTTGAAGTCCGATGCCATCCGCCGGGCGCGGTCGGCCGATGAGGTGCCCTTGTCGACCGCGTTGGCGCTCAAGGTGCGCGAGCGGCTGACGGGCCAGGCGATCCCCAAGGATGTGGCGGCGGGCGTCGCCATGGTCGACCAGTGGATCGAGGACAAGGCGGGCAGCGATCTCGACGCGCTGGCGATGGCGATCGACGACCAGCGCGCGTTCCAGCGGCTGACCACGGCGATGCTGGAGCATCTGCAACTGATCGACGCCGACGTGCCGCCCGATACCGACGAACCCGAATCCCAGGATGAGGGCGAGGACGAGGAAGAGCAGCAGGACGAAGGCGACAGCGGCGAGGACGAGTCCGGCGACAGCGACATGAACGCCGAGGCGCGCGCCGAGGACCAGGGCGGCGACACCGAAGAGGGCGACACCGACTATAGCGACGAGTTCGACGCCGACAGCGATGAAGGCGCGGACGATATGGGCGAGGAAGGCATGATGCCGGTCCGGCCCAACCGGCCGATGTCCGACCTGCCGCCGGGCTTCGACTATAAAGCCTATACGCTGAAATATGACGAGGTCGTCAGTCCGGAAGAACTGTGCGACGAGGATGAACTGGTGCGGCTGCGCGGCTTCCTGGACCAGCAGCTCGTCAGTTTGCAGGGGGCGGTGACGAAGCTCGCCAACCGCTTGCAGCGGCGCTTGATGGCGCAGCAGTCGCGGTCGTGGGACTTCGATCAGGAAGAGGGGATGCTGGACGCGGCGCGGCTGGCGCGGATCGTGATCGATCCCACCCATTCGCTGTCCTACAAGATCGAGCGGGATACCGAGTTTCGCGACACGGTGGTCACGCTGCTGATCGACAATAGCGGATCGATGCGCGGACGGCCGATCAGCATCGCGGCGATCAGCGCCGACATCATGGCGCGCACGCTGGAGCGGTGCGGGGTCAAGACCGAGATATTGGGCTTTACCACGCGCGCATGGAAGGGCGGGCAGAGCCGCGAGGAATGGCTGGCCGCCGGGCGGCCGCCGATGCCGGGCCGGCTCAATGACCTGCGCCACATCGTCTACAAGAAAGCGGACGATCCGTGGCGGCGGGCGCGCAAAAATCTGGGCCTGATGATGCGCGAAGGGCTGCTGAAGGAGAATATCGACGGCGAGGCGCTGCTGTGGGCGCATAGCCGCCTGATCGCGCGGCAGGAGGAACGCCGCATATTGATGGTGATTTCCGACGGCGCGCCGGTGGACGATTCGACGCTGTCGGTGAACAGCGGCACCTATCTGGAGCGGCATCTGCGCCAGGTGATCGACTGGATCGAGAACAAGTCGCCGGTGCAGCTGGTCGCGATCGGCATCGGCCATGACGTGACGCGCTATTACAGGCGGGCGGTGACGATCATGGATGCCGAGCAATTGGGCGGCACGATGGTCGAGCAGCTGGCCGGGTTGTTCGACGAGGATTGAGACGACTGGCTGTTCCCCGGCGAAGGCCGGGGTCCAAGCTCCAGCGTCGCACTGGACCCCGGCCTTCGCCGGGGAACGGCACATGAATTTCGGGAGAGTGATGACATGAGCGTCGCCTTTCGTCGCGAGAGCGATGACGAGCATATGGAGCCGAAGTTCGAGCTGCCGATCCCGCCCGGTCCCAACTGGGTGACGGCGCGGGGGCTACGGCTGATCCGGACGCAGGTCGCGGCGCTGGAAGCCGTCGATACCGAGACACAAGAGGAAGAGGCGGCCAAGAAGCATAAGCGCGTACTGCGCTATTGGCGCACGCGGCTGGCGACGGCGGAGTTGAAGGCCGAGGCGGCGGGTGACGTGGTCGCGTTCGGGACGCGCGTGACCTATCGGCTGAAAGGCCATGAAAAGACGGTGGCGCTGGTTGGTGACGATGAAGCGAACCCCAATGAGGGGCGGATCAGCTTTTCCTCCCCCTCGCCCGCGCGATGATGGATGCGGAGGTCGGCGAGACGGTGGATTTCTCCGGGAAGAAGGACGCGGTGGAGATTGTGGCTATCGCAGCGGTTGGCGAGGTATAATATCTCGCCATTCGGGCCCGGTTCTCGAACCGGCTAGCAGCCTTATTATTTTGCGCGCAGAGGCGCAGAGGACGCCGAGTTATGTTTTACGTCTGTCTGTCGGCACTGAGCCTTTTTTGAATCGTGCGGAGGCGCGAAGACGTAGAGAGGTTGCGTAACCCCTCCGCGTCTCCGCGCCTCCGCACGATTGAATTCGTTTACGCCCCGCGCGCGGCCTCGAACAGGAACCAGGCGCGCTGTTCGGCTTGGTCGGTCCAGTCGTCGACGATGCCTTCAGTGGCGTTATCGCCTGCCTCAGTCGCGGCGGCCTTTACCGCGCGGAAGGTTTCGACCAGCGACAGATTGTCGTCGCGCAGTTCCTTGAGCATGTCGGCGGGGCTGACGAATTCCGCGTCATTGTCCTTGATCGTTTGATGACGAGAAATGTCGCCGATCGAGCGGAGGCTGGTGTTGCCGGTCTTGCGTACGCGTTCGGCGATGAGGTCGGTGGTGCCGAGGATTTCGGTCGCCTGTTCATCGAACATCAGGTGGTAGTCGCGAAAATGCGGGCCTGACACATGCCAATGGAAATTCTTGGTCTTCAGATACAGGGCATAGCTGTCCGCCAATGCGCCGTTGAGCGCGTCGGCCACGGACTTGGTCGCGTTGCTCTTGAGGTCGGTCGGGGTCTTGAGATCGGGGGCGGTCATGCAATGTCCTCCTGTTCGCAGAAATGATTTCGGACATATAATGATCCGCTGCGCATATGGTGCCATATCCGCCGACGTAAATTCCCGATCAGGCTGATGGATCGTATCGATCAGAGCAGGCTGGTCGCGGACAGCGCCATGATCGCGCCGCTGAGCAGCAAGAGCGCGCCGCCGATCCAGCGGATCGCCCGTAGCGGCAGCACCGACAGGATGCGGCCGCGCAGCAGCACGACGGGCACGAGCGCCGCGATGACGCCGATCGCGCCGCCCACGCCTGCTAGCAACGGATCGGCGGTGCGGGTCGCAATACCCAGCACCAGAAATTGCGGACCGTCGCCAAAGCCCAGGATGAGCAGGCCCAGGGTAGTGGTCAGAAAGGCGCCCGTCGGCCATCCCGCCAGCGGATCGGGCGCGGAGACGGGCCAGAACAGGCCTGCGCCAAGGAAGAGGACAGAGAGCGCCATGAAGAGCAGCCGGGCGTCCGCCCCCAGCATCGGCCCGATCCATGCCCCGGCAAAAGCCGAGATGGCAGCATTGGCGATGGCGGCCAGGATGATCCCGGCGATGATCGCGCCATTGCGATCATAGCGGGTCGCGAGCGCCAGGACGAGCCATTGGCCCTTGTCGCCGATCTCGCCCAGCAGGCAGCCGAGCAGGGCGAGGAGCAGGGCGTCCACAGGCGGCGCGAATCAGGCGCGCAAAGCGTTGACGGGCGCGGCGGGCATGCGCGGGACGAACGGAACGACCACGGCCCCCGTCGCCTCCTGCGCGATCGCATCACGCATCAGGTCGAGATAGGACAGCACGATCGGACCCAGGCCATGGAGCGACAACGCCGATTCGAGCGTACCGGCCAAGCCTTCGACCGTGTCGAGATGAAAGGCGCGGGCGATATGGCGAATCTGGTCGAGTTCGTCCTGGAGGCGGGGCACGGACATATGGCCGCGCTGGATCGCCAGCCCCTCCACCCGGCGCATCAGGTCGGTCAATATGGCCAGCATCGGATCATGTCGCATGGGAAAGTCCCCCGTTTTTCGCCCCGAACGGATCATGCATGCAATGGGGTTAAAGGCGCGTAAAGCCTGCCTGACACCCCTGCGTCCTGGCGCGCCAAGTCTTGACAGCAAACCGAATCTGCCCCATGGGCCACGGCTGAAACGGGGCGGTCCGCTGTGGGCCGCTTTTCTTTTTACGCTTTTTACGACCAGGGAATAGGGCCATGGCCAAGCCGGCAACCGTCAAGATCCGTCTCGTCAGCACGGCTGACACGGGTTTCTTCTACGTCACGAAGAAGAACCCGCGTACCAAGACCGAGAAGTTCAGCTTCAACAAGTATGACCCGGTCGTGCGCAAGCATGTCGAGTTCAAGGAAGCCAAGATCAAGTAAGCCGTTGCGGGCTTTGCGCCCGCGCGCTTGATCTTCGTTCTGTCGAACAGGAAGGCCCGTCCCTTTGTGGGAGCGGGCCTTTTCCTGTTGTCCCTGATGGTTGCTGCAAATGCGCGTGCGGGACTGGGCCCCGGCCTGCGCCGGGGAACAGTGCAGCGCTGAACGAGAGGGGGCGCTCCTTTCGGAACGCCCCCTCCCCAACCCTCTCCTGAAGAAGATGTTTAGTTGCCGACGGGCTGGCCGTCCGTGCGGCGCACCACGATGGTCGAGGAGCGCGGCTGCTGACCCGATACCGGCCAGTTGCCAGTCGGATGCTGGATGTTGATGAAGAAGCTGCTGAGGTCCGGCGTATAGGCGATGCCGGTGATTTCGCAGCCCACGGGGCCGACCAGGAAGCGCTTCGACGCCTTGGTCGCCTGATCGACATAATACATCGAATTGTTGCCGAACGCCTGGACCATGTTGACCGCCGCACCGTTCAGCGTGCCCGCATTGCCGGTCAGATTATGATCGGTCTGAACCCACAGGCGACCCTGCGGGTCGATGCGCAGGCCATCGGGGCTGGAGAAATAATCGCCGTTGATGTTGCCCTTGAGATTGGCTTCGGCGAGCGAAGGATTGCCGGCCAGCAGGAACACTTCCCAAGTGAAGGCGGTCGCCAGCGGCGAGTCGCCATTTTCCCGGAATTTGAGGATGTGGCCGTGCAGGTTGGTGACGCGCGGGTTGGGATTGTCGGTGACGCGGCGGCCGCTATTGTTGGTCAGCGTCACGAAGATCGACTGGCGGTTGGGCGCGACCGTGATCCATTCCGGACGGTCCATGATCGTACCGCCCGCCACGCGCGCGGCCGATGCGGTGTTGATGAGAACGTCGGACTGGGTCGCGAAATTGACGACGGTCGGCGCGGCGGGCGTGGTCGACTGGCTGACATTGCCCGGATCGGACGCGCCGGGGACCAGGCCGTTCTGCCCTTGGACCAGCGCGCGCCATTCGCCCGTGCCGTTCGCGTTGAAGCGCGCGACATAGAGCGTACCATAGTCGAGCAGGTTGGTGTTCGCGGCGCGATTGGTGGTGCTGTAGGCCTGATCGGGCACGAATTTGTAGATGCAGCCCGGCGTCGAATCGTCACCCATGTAGAAGGCGACGCGGTTGTTGGCGTCGTTCATATAGGCCGTGTTTTCGTGGCTGAAACGGCCGAGCGCGGTGCGCTTGGTCGCGGGCGCGAGTTCCTGATAGGGGTCGATTTCGACCACCCAGCCATAATGGTTGTTGGGGCGGGTCGTGTCGATATAGTTGTTCGTGGTTTCTTCGCAGGTGAGGTAGGTGCCCCAGGGCGTGCGACCGCTGGAGCAGTTGTTCAGCATGCCGCGCACGGTGCTGCCGATCACGCCTGCGGCCGGGCCGCCGACACGATAGTCGGTGTTGCCGCTGTAGCGCTTGTTGAAGCGCGAACCGGCCTTCACCGCGAACTTGCCGTCCGTGCCCTTGGCGACTTCGACCACGGCGATGCCGACGGCCGACAGCGCGATTTCCTTTTGCGCGGTCGTGGCGGTCGCGGCGTTGTAGCTGCCGCTGGCGAACAGGATATTATAGTCGGGCAGTTCGAAGTTGATGGCGAGCAGGCCGCCGCTGTTGGGGTTGGTGCCCGACAGTTCGAAAAATTCCATGCCGTCATGGTTGCCGCCGGCCCAGGCCGCCGTCTGCGTGACGCTGGTGGGGAAGGTGCCGTTGACGAAGGCGGTGCCCGCTTCGACCAGGTCGCCGGCCTTGAGCAGCACGTCCACGGTGTAGCCCGCAGGCACGGTGACGGTATCGTTGCCGTTGATCGCCACCGACGCGAAATTGATGCCGAAGCTGGGCGCGGGCGTCGGGGTTGGGGTCGGCGTGGGTGTCGGGGTGCCGCCATCCGAATCATTGTCGTCGCCGCAAGCGCCCAGCGCGCCCAGCATCGGCAGGGTGGCGAGGCCGAGCAGACCGTTCTTCAGGACGGAACGGCGGCCGGGATTGGCGGCGATGATGGCTTCCAGGCTCTGGTCGCCCATATCGATGGTGGGCTGCGCATCGCGATAGGGCGCGCGCGCTTCGTCGGTCAGATGAGACATGGTGGAATTACCCCTGTGCAGTGTCAGGCTGTCGACCGGCGGTCGCGCCCTTGCGAAACGGGGGTTGGCAGAGAAGAATGACGGGCGGAGGGCTGATTGATGTAGGCCGCGTGAAAGGATGATGACGATCGCGTGAAGCCTGTTGCAGTCCGGTTACAGCAGGGCGTTCACCTGCTCCACGAAACGCAGGACAGAGATCGGCTTCGACACATAGGCCTGCGCTCCGGCGGCGCGAATCCGGTCCTCGTCGCCATGGCCGGCATAGGCGGTGACGGCCATGATCGGGACGGCGGACAGGCGATCGTCGGCCTTGAGCGACACGATGAGGTCGAGGCCGCTGACATGGGGCAGGTGAATGTCGGTAATGACGAGGTCGGGCAGGAAGTCGCGCGCCTGCGCCAGAACGTCGCGCCCGTCGCGCAGCGGCAACACCTCATGCCCGTGCGCGCGCAGCAGGTCGCAAAAAAGTTTGAGATTGAGTTCGTTGTCCTCGACAACGAGCACGCGCTTTGCCACCAGTCACCCGCGGTCCAAAAATGCCTTTGGAGCGCGCCTATAGCCGCCCCCACCCCGAGAACCAATCATGCGACCCGACACAGAGAATGGCAAGCAGGATAGCAGTCCGGATGCCGCGACGCTGGCGCTGATGGCGCTGGGATGGACGCTGAGCGATGGCGGGCGGGCCGATCGGCTGCTGTCGCTGACGGGCCTGGACGCCAATGCGTTGCGCGCGGGGATCGACAATCCCGCGATATTGGGCGCGGTGCTGGCGTTCCTGGCGGATCATGAGCCGGACCTGATCGCCTGCGCCGAGGCGATCGACACCAGCCCCGCCGCGCTGATCGCGGCGCAGGAGAGATTGAACCGATGACCCGCCCCCTGATCGTCACCGACTGCGACGAGGTGCTGCTGCACATGGTCGTCCCGTTCCGCCAGTGGCTGGACGAGACGCACGCCGTGCATTTCGACATGCGCGACCGCGGCTTTGCCGAAGCGCTGCGCCACAAGGATAGCGGCCTAGTGGTGGAACGCGAACGGGTTTGGGAATTGCTGCTGGGTTTTTTCGAGACGGAGATGCACCGGCAGATGCCGATCAGCGGCGCGATGGAAGCGCTGGCGCGGCTGGCGCAAGTCGCCGATATCGTGGTGCTGACCAATATCACGGAACGGCACCAGCAGGCGCGGGCGGAGCAACTGGCGTCCCATGGCCTGACCGCGCCGGTCTATTGGAATCAGGGTGGCAAGGGACCGCCGCTCGCGAAGATCGTGGCGGAGCGCCAGCCCGGCGCTGTCCTGTTCATCGACGATCTGGCCGAACATCATCGGTCCGTTGCAGCGCATGCGCCCCATGTCTGGCGGCTGCACATGGTGGGCGAACCGGAAATCGCCGCCCATGTGGCCGACGCCCCCCATGCCCATGCCCGGATCGACGACTGGGCGGCCGCCGAAACATGGATCACCGACAGGCTGGCGCAGGGGCCAGCCCCGATCGACATTCCCACAACCCACGGAGTCCTTTCATGAGCATCGAAGCCCGCCTGACCGAACTGGGTATCACCCTGCCCCAGGCCGCCGCCCCGGTCGCCGCCTATGTCGCGGGGGTCGAGGCCAATGGCCTGCTACACATCAGCGGGCAGATCGCACTCGCCCCCGACGGGCTGATGACCGGCCGGTTGGGCGAGGACCGCGACCTGGACTATGGCGTCGCCGCCGCGCGGGTGTGCGGCCTCAACCTCATCGCGCAGATGAAGGCGGCATTGGGATCGCTGGACCGGGTCGAGCGCGTCGTGAAGCTGGGCGCGTTCATCGCCAGCGCCCCGTCCTTCACCGACCAGCCCAAGGTCGCCAACGGCGCGTCGGAACTGATGGTCGAGGTCTTCGGCGAGGCGGGCAAGCATGCGCGCAGCGCGGTGGGCGTACCGGTGTTGCCGCTCGGCGCAGTGGTCGAAATCGATGCGGTCGTGCTTGTCCGGCCCGAGGCCTGATTTTCCGATCGACCGCCCCTTCGCCCATCGTGGGTTGCATGGGGTGCGGGCGAGCGAGAACGGGATGGCGGCGTTCGATGCCGCCATCGCCGCCGGATATGGCATCGAATGCGATGTCCGGGCGAGCCGCGATGGCGTCGCCTTCGTCTTTCACGATGCGACATTGGGACGGATGGGGGCAAGCGACGAGGCTCTCGCGGCCCTGGATGCGACGGCGCTGGACGGCATGATGCTGCCCGATGGCGGCGTGGTGCCGCGCCTTTCGGCCCTGCTGGCGCGATGCGGCGGGCGCGTGCCTTTGTTGGTCGAGATCAAGACCGAGGGTCGCGACGTCGATCCTGTTTGCGCCGCCGTGGCGCGCGACCTGGCGGGCTGGCCCGATGCGCCGGTGGCGGTCATGTCGTTCAATCCATGGGCGATACGCTGGTTCGTGAGACAGCGAGTTGGACAGTATCGCGGGCTTGTCGTGACCCAGCAAGGCAAGGGTAGAATAGGCGGCGCGATCGAACGCGCCCTTGCACTTTGGCTGTCGGCACCCGATTTTCTGGCCTGTGATATTCGCGACCTGCCATCCCGCCTGTCCCGCCGCGCCCGCATGCAAGGGCGCCCCGTGCTGACATGGACCGTGCGCAGCGCCGCCGATCGCGCGCGGGCGGCGATCCATGCCGACCAGATCATCTTCGAGATCAGCCATGACTGACGTGGTGGCGCGCATCGGATCGGGGGTCGCAGACTTCGATCGCGACCAGTGGAACGCCTGCGCTTGTTCAGCTAACCCATTTATAAACTGGGATTTTCTGGTTGCACTGGAGCGATCCGGCAGCGTGGGCGACGGAACGGGCTGGCAGCCACTGCCGATCGTGATCGACGGGCCGGACGGGCGGATCGCGGCGGCCGCGCCTGCCTATGGCAAGAGTCACAGCCAAGGCGAATATGTGTTCGACCACAGCTGGGCCGATGCGTGGGAACGGGCGGGTCGGCGCTATTATCCCAAGATCCAGATCGCCGCGCCTTTCTCCCCCGTACCCGGTCCCCGTCTGTTGCTACGCGATGTGGCCCAGGCGCCCGCGCTGATCGTCGGGATCGAAATGCTGGTGGAGCGCCACGACCTGTCGTCAGCCCATGCGACCTTCATCGACCCGGCGGAGGTGTCTCTTTTCGAGGCGGCGGGGTGGCTGATCCGGGAGGACAGCCAGTTCCACTGGACCAACAGGGGCTATGGCAGTTTCACGGACTTTCTGGCCGACCTGTCGAGCGAGAAGCGCAAGAATATCCGCAAGGAACGCGCCCGCGCGGTCGAGGGGCTGGAGATCGTCCACCTGACGGGCAGCGACCTGACCGAGGCGCATTGGGATATTTTCTGGCAATTCTATCAGGATACGGGCGCGCGCAAATGGGGGCAGCCTTATCTCACCCGCGCTTTCTTCTCGATATTGGGCGAAACGATGGCCGACAGGGTGCTGTTGATCCTGGCGCTGCGCGACGGACAGCCGATCGCGGGCGCGCTCAACCTGATCGGCGGGGATACGCTATACGGCCGTTATTGGGGTTGCACGCAGGACGTGCCCAACCTGCATTTCGAACTATGCTATTATCAGGCGATCGACGCGGCGATCGCGCGCGGCCTCCACAAGGTGGAGGCGGGCGCACAGGGCGGACACAAGCTGGCGCGGGGCTATGCGCCCGAGCCGACCTTTTCCGCGCATTATCTGCCCGATGCAGGGTTCCGCAGGGCTGTCGCCGATTTCCTGACGGCCGAACGCGCAGGCGTGCAGCAGGACCGGATGTGGCTGGCCGAACGGACGCCGTTCAAAAAAGGCGACTGATCAGGCGGCGCGCAACTGGCTGGCGGCGATGACGGCACGGGCCTGGCGCTGCGCCTCGGCGATTTCGCGCGCGGTCATTTCCTCGGCGATTTCGGCGCGCATGGATTGACCCTGTTCGCTGCCGCGCGATGCGGCGAGGTTGAACCACTTATGCGCTTCGACCAGATCAATCGGCAGGTCGCCCGTGCCGCAGCTATAGGCCACGCCCAGGTCAAAGCAATCTTCCGCCGATGCATATGCCCCCCGCGACAGGCGGGCTTCCATTAAAAATTCTGCGCTCTTGATGCTGTTGCCCATGTGATTTCCCCTGTTCCTCAATCTAATTCAATGGATCTGGACCCCCTTTTCCACGAACAGCAGGTTTGACCGGGAAGCGATAAAAAATGGTTAACGTCGTTTTTGCTATATGTGCCGGACTTGAAGTGCGCTTGCCCTGTTCTCGACCGATCGCTGGCACGACTTCCTGCGACCAGTGGCGGATTGGGACTGGCATCACCGGGCCGATGCCCGCATAGCGCCCGGCATGAGTCACGTCCCCCCGTTTCGCCGGTTCCCGCGCGCAAGGACATCCACTTTCGCGAATTCGTGCTGCTGTGCGCGTGCCTGATGGCGATGAACGCGCTGTCGATCGACCCGATGCTGCCTGCACTGCCGGAGATCGGTCGTGACCTGGCCATCCCGCATCCCAACGACCGCCAGCTGATCATCAGCGTCTATTTCCTGGGACTGGGCTTCGGGTCGCTGCTGTTCGGCGTGTTGTCCGACCGATATGGCCGCAAACGCGTGCTGGGCTGGGCGATGGCGCTGTTCATCCTGTCGTCGGTGGCCTGCGCCAGCGCGCAGAGCTTTGTCATGATGCTGGCAGGCCGGGGCTGCGCCGGATTCTTTGCGGGGGCAAGCCGCGTCATCACCGTCGGCATCGTGCGCGACCGGTTTCGCGGCGACGCCATGGCGCGGGTCATGTCGCTGATCTTCGCCGTTTTCATGCTGATCCCCGTCGTCGCGCCCAGTTTCGGCCAGGCGATCCTGCTGGTCGCACCGTGGCGCTGGATATTCTGGGTGCTGGTGATTTTGGCGAGCATGATCCTGACATGGATGCTGGTGCGCCTGCCCGAGACGCTGGCGGTGGAGAACCGGATGCGGATCACGGCCCGGTCGCTGTGGCAGACGGTCGCCATGGTCATACGCACGCGCAGTTCGATCGGCTATATGCTGGCGAGCGGCGTGGTGATGGGTGGGCTGATCGGGTTCATCCTGTCGGTCCAGCAGATTTTCTTCGACGTGTTCGATGCGCAGGCCTTTTTCCCGATCGGTTTTGCGGTGATCGCAGGATGCATGGGCATCGGCAGCCTGATCAACAGCAGGCTGGTCCAGCGATTCGGCGCGCGGCGGATGAGTCAGAGCGCGCTGGTCGCCTTCATCCTGATCGCGGCGGTCCACCTGGCAGTGATCCTGACGGGCCTGGAGACGCTGGTCACGTTCATGGTGTTGCAGGCGATGACGATGCTGACCGTGTCCTTCACCGCATCCAATTTCAGCGCGATTTCGATGGAGCCGTTCCACAAGGGCGCGGGGGTCGCCTCCTCCTTTCAGGCGTTCCTGACGACCGCCTTGTCGAGCGCGCTGGGCAGCATCGTGGGGCGCGCTTTCAACGGCACCACCCTGCCCTTCACCATCGGACTGCTAGTGTTCGGCATCGGATCGTTCCTGATCGTGATCTGGGCCGAGCGCGGCAAGCTGTTCACCCGGCCCCATCATGGCGCTCTGCGGGATGTCGAGGTCGATTTTCACTGATCGGAAGAGAAGCGGGGGGCCTCGACAGGCGCAGCACGAACGGTGAAAGGGTCGTAAAAAGGGGGCGGATGACCGCCCCCTTTTTTGTGTGTCGTGTCAGGCGTCCTTGCCGCCCGGCGTCGGTGCGCCCGGGAAGGGCGGCACCGGCTGCGGCGGGATGCCGACGTCATCTTCCCCCACGTCCACCACACCCCGGCCGACATGGCTGCGGCTGCGGCTATAACCGAAATAGACCAACAGGCCGATCGCCGCCCAGCCGACGAACATCAGCTTGGTCTCGACGCCCAGGCTCCAGAAGAGATAGACGCAGCCCGCGATCGCGATCGGCGCCGTCACCATGATCGCCGGTGTGCGGAAGGGACGCTTGCGGCTGGGATCGGTCTTGCGCAGGCGCATCACCGCGATCGACACGGCGGCGAAGGCGAAGAGCGTGCCCGAGTTGGAGATGTCCGCGAGGATGCCGACCGGGAAGAAGGCGGCGAACAGGGCCACGAAGATGCCGGTCAGGATGGTGATGACATAGGGCGTCTTGTAGGTCGGATGCACCTTCGAGAACATCGCGGGAAGCAGGCCGTCGCGGCTCATGACGAAGAAGATGCGGGTCTGGCCGAACATCATCATCAGGATGACCGAGGGCAGCGCCAGGCCGGCGGCGAGGCCGAGCAGGTTGCCAATCTGGGGCCAGCCGATTTCGCGCAGGGTCCAGGCCAGCGCTTCCTTCGAGCAGGTGACGGCTTCGGTGCCGGCGGCGGCCAGCGCAACGCATTGCTGCGACAGGGCGGTGGAGCCAGGCGCCAGCACTTCGCCAGCCGGACCCGCGACCGGCTGCGCGCCCACGGTGCCGATGACACCTGCGGCGACCAGCATATAGAAGATGGTGCAGATGCCGAGCGAACCGATGAGGCCGATCGGCATGTTGCGTTGCGGGTTCTTGGTTTCTTCAGCCGCGGTCGAAACCGCGTCGAAGCCGACATAGGCGAAGAAGATCGAGGCGGCCGCCGCCGAAATGCCCGAAAAGCCGAGCGGGGCGAAGGGCGTGAACTTCTCCATATTGATGACCGGCAGGGCCAGGACGATGAACAGGGTGAGCGCGGCGACCTTGATCAGGACCAGCACGGCGTTGACGGTCGCGCTCTCCTTCGTCCCGATGACCAGCAACCAGGTGACGAGCGCGGCGATCAGCATCGCGGGCAGGTTGATCATGCCGCCATCGAATGGCCCGCGCGTCAAAAGGTCCGGTATGTCGAGATGGAACGTATGTTCGATGAGGCCCACGACATAGCCGGACCAGCCGACCGACACCGCGCCCGCCGCGACCGCATATTCCAGGATCAGCGCCCAGCCGACCATCCAGGCGATGAGTTCGCCCATGACCGCATAGCTATAGGTGTAAGCGGAGCCGGACACCGGCACCATGGCCGCCATTTCCGCGTAGCAGAGCGCGGCGACCGCGCAGACGAAACCGGCAATGACGAAGGCGAGCATCATGCCCGGTCCCGCCTTTTGCGCGGCCTCCGCCGTCAATACAAAGATGCCGGTGCCGATGACGGCGCCGATACCCAACATGGTCAGCTGGAACGCGCCCAGCGACCGGTGCAGCGATTTCTTCTCTGCGGTCGCCAAAATGGCGTCGAGAGGCTTAACGCGCCCGAAAATCATGCATGATGCCCTTCACACTCATTTGTTTTGCCCGGGCAGCGCGAACGCCGCCCCCCTTGAGCTATTGAACGGGAGACTATCGTCTAATCCGCCATGCGCAAGTATGTTGCGTTCATGCGACATTCTCGTCCACTAGCGCATAATCCGATCACGTTGGATCAGATCATGCGCTACGTGTCTTTCGTTTTCGCATTTTCCAAGCCAGCAGACGTTTCCGTCTGCTTCGAAAATGCTTTAGCGGCGCGTACCGATATGGACCCGACAAGGAACCGACCCGATGATCGAATTGCTGCGCGCGCAGGGGCTGGACGGCGTGCCCCATGGCTTCGCCGGGCGGCGCGGCGGAGTGTCGACGGGCGTGCATGCGGGATTGAATGTCGGGCTGGGATCGGACGATGATCGCGACGCGGTGCTGCGCAATCGCGATCTGGCGCGCGATGCGCTGCTGCCGGGCGCGACTCTGGTAACGGTGCGGCAGGTGCATTCGCCCGATGTCGTGACCGTGACCAATGCAATCGCAGAGGCGGATCGCCCGGCGGCCGATGCGCTGGTGACGGATCGGCCGGGGCTGGTGCTGGGCATATTGACCGCCGACTGCGTGCCGGTGCTGTTCGCCGACAGGGCTGCGGGCGTCGTGGGCGCGGCCCATGCCGGGTGGAAGGGCGCGATCGGCGGCGTCACCGACCGGACGATCGACGCGATGGTGGCGCTGGGCGCCGATCGCACGCAGATCGCCTGCGCCATCGGACCCTGCATCGGGCGCGCCTCCTATGAGGTGGGGGACGATTTCGCCGCGCGCTTCGCTGATGACGATGCGGCCAATGAGCGGTTCTTCACGCCCGGGAAGCCGGGTCATCATCAGTTCGACATCGTCGCCTATGTCGCGGCGCGGCTGGCGGGTGCGGGGGTCGGGCGGATCGCGATGCTGGACGAGGACACCTATAGCCAGCCCGAGCGCTTCTACAGCTATCGCCGGTCCTGCCACAGAGGCGAGCCCGATTATGGACGGCAGATTTCGATGATCGGGCTGGCAGGATAATCCATATTAACGTCGCACCGTCGCATGCTTGTCCGCGCGGCGGCGGCCGACCAGCATGCCGCGTTCCAGCCGGGCGCAAAGCGCGGCATAATAATCGTGAAGGAAGCCATGGTCGTCGCCGTCGTCGGCCAGGCCCGCCTTGTGCCGGATCGTCGCGGCGACGGTGACGATCGCATCCCACTGATCGCCCCGCAGCACATTTTCCAGCATCTGCAGTTCATAGATGCCGTAGAGATCGAGCGCGGCGTCGGTGAAGACGCGGCGGGGCTGCTGCGCGCGGGCGGCGACCAGATCCGTGCCGAGCTTGGCCCGAACAGTGTTCACGACCCAGGTGCCCGCCAGCAGATCCCCCACCCGCAGCCGGTCGCGGTTGAACAGCGGGAAGAAGAGGAAGATGCCGGTCCAGCAGAAGGCGAAGAGGGTGAGGAAGCCGTCCGCCGCGCCCTGCGACGCCTGCATGCCCAGAAAGGAGAGCGGCAGGAATATCTCGATCTCTCGCAGGGCGTTGCGGGCGATCACCGCGCCGCCGGTCAGCCGCCCGCCGTCGCGCGCCACGACCCGCAGGCCGAGCAGCCGCTTGCCCGGCGTCGCGCCGCGCCCACTCATTTCGAACAGGATGAACCATCCGTTGCGCAGGATGAAGGCGCCGATCAGCCAGAGGATCATGAAGATTTCGGCCCGCGCCTTCGCGATGCCGAGCAGGCCGATGCCGATCGTCATGAGGCTGAGGAAGAGGATCAGGATGTCGAGCAGGAAGGCCCCGGCCCGCGATCCGGCGCTCGCAAGTTCAAGGCGCAGATCGACGCCTTCGGGCGTGACGAAGCTGCGCCGCAGCGAGGCGGGCGCGTTGGGGGTGCGGTCAGGCCGCCAGCGCATCGCGATCCTCCCGGCGAGGGAGGTAATAGTAGGTCAGCCAGCCGACCAGCGCGGCGAGGCCGATGCCGTAGCGCATGGCGTCCGACTGCACCGTCTGCCGCCCGATCCCTTCGAGCAGGCCCGCGACCAGCAGCATGAGGACGACGCCCGCCATGGCGATGGCGGCGCTGCGCCCGGCGATGACGGCGGCTTCGGTCCGCTCATAGCGGCCGGGGAAGGCGACCGCCGTGCCGATCTTCATGCCCGCTGCGCCCGCCAGGATGATGGCGAACATCTCGGTCGAACCGTGGATTGTGAGCCAGCCCAGGAAATTGAGGCCCAGCCCCTTACTGGCGAACAGGCACAGCATCGCGCCGAGCGACAGGCCATTATAGACGAGCAGCAACACGGTGGGCACGGTGAAGGCGAAACCGAGCGCGAAGGCGAAGATCGCGACCTGGCTGTTATGGGTGAAGAGATAGGCGGCGAAGGTGGCGAGGCCACCCCCCTCTTTCGATCCGTAGATGGTGGCGCGCAATGTCGCTGCGCTGGCGGCGGGATCGCGCCCGCCCGCCATCGCATCGGGAATGATGCTGTAATACCAGACAGGGTCGGTGGCTACGAGCCACCAGCCCGCGATGACTCCGACGAGGGTGAGGACGAGGCAGGCAAGGGTTTCGCGCCACAGGCCCTGTACCGCGAGCGGCCAGTCGCGCGCGAGGAAGTTGCCAAGCTGACGCGCGGCAGTGTCGGGGACGCCGTAGAGCTGAAAATAGGCGCGCGTGCAGAGCTGTTCGAGATAAGTGACAAGCGCGCGGTCGAGCGAGGTTTCGCGGGCCACCGACAGAGAGGACAGGGCCGAGCGGTAGAGCAGCGGCAGGGCGAGGATATCGTCTTCCGACAGGGCGCGGACCGAGCGTTTTTCCATGCGGGTGACAAGCTGGTCGAGCCGGTCCCATTCGCCTTCATGCGCGGCGCGGAAGCGGCTGGCGTTGACGAGCGGGGGGCTTGCGCCGCCCTGGACGTGGGCGCTCATAGCAGGTTCCTCCGCTTGAGATCGACATAGGTCTGGACGAGGCGGTCGGCGACGCGATCATGCTCCGCCTCTATGACATGGGCGCCCAGATGCCGCAGGCGGGTGAGCACCATCAATCGATCCTTGAGTAACGCGGCGGCGGTGACCGCGCGGGTCACATCGTCGGCGCTTTGCGGGCGGCGGTCGAGGATCGATTCCAGTTCCTCGTCACGCAGGACGACGACCAGCAGCAGATGGGTTTCGACCAGGCGGCCTGCCGCGCGGACCAGAAATTCGGCGGAGGTGAGGTCGGTAAATTCGGTGAAGAGGACGATCATCGACCGGCGCGTCAGCCGGGTGGCGAGCGTGGTCAGGGCGTGGGTATAATTGCTTTCCTCGCCGCTATAGTCGATCTGCGCGGCGAGCCGCTGAAGTTCGCCGAAGGCCGCCGCACCCGACACGAGGCCACTGGCGATGCGCGGGCGCGAATCGAAAGCGTGGAGCGACACCCTGTCCCCCAGCTTGAGCGCGACCCAGGCGGTCAGCAGCATCGCCGACACGACGCGATCGAGGCGGCTGAGACCGGCCACCGGCTCGCTCATCTGGCGGCCGGCGTCGATCGCGAAGACGATCTGATTGTTGCGTTCGGAGCGGAATTCCTTGGCGTGAAGCTTGCTATGGCGGGCGGACTGTTTCCAGTCGATCGCGCGCCGGTCCATGCCGGAACGAAATTCCACCAGCGCGTCGAAATCCGCGCCGTCGCCGCGATCGACCTGCGCCATCAAGCCTTGCAGCGCGTGGCGCTGGAAAATCTGCGCGCCGCGATCGCGCACCGGACGGATGTCGGGCAGGATCGCCATCGTCGCGTCGAGGGGAAGGCTATGCTGTTTCCAGACGAGGCGCAGCGCCCCCTTCCAGCGCAGCCAGCCGCGCGCGATCCGCGCCGTGCCGCGGCGGGTGGTGCGCAGCGGGATCGCCGCTGTCCCCTTGCCGTCCATGAGATCGATCCAGAGGCCCTCTTCGTCCTGCGCCAGCAGCGCACCGACATCGAGCATCAGTTGCGCGCGCGGGATGCCGGAAACGCCGATCGTCGCCCTGCCCTCGACCGTCGCGCCGACGCTGGCGCTTTTTGGCAAGTCAAGGCGTAGTCGTGCCTGGCCGGGGCGCGGTCCCTGCAACGCGTCGACCAGACATGCAAGCAACACCGCGACCGGCCAGGCGAGCGCGGCGTACCAGCGGCCGGGCAGCAGCAACGCGACCAGCAAGGTCACGGGCACGCCGGCTGCCGCCGTCCAGATCGCGGTGCGGGTGGGATAGATCATGCCCGATCGCTCAGCGTGGGGCCTCGATCGTGTCGATGATGCCGGTCACGACATCCTCGACCCGGCGGCCGTCGATTTCGGCGGCGGGGGACAGGATCAGGCGATGGCGCAGCAAGGCCGGGGCCAGCGCCTTGACGTCGTCGGGGATGACGAAGTCGCGCCCGTCGAGCGCGGCGCGCGCCCGGGCCGCGCC
This sequence comes from Sphingobium sp. CR2-8, assembly GCF_035818615.1. Taxonomy (NCBI): domain Bacteria; kingdom Pseudomonadati; phylum Pseudomonadota; class Alphaproteobacteria; order Sphingomonadales; family Sphingobiaceae; genus Sphingobium; species Sphingobium wonjuense. The sequence goes on from NZ_JAYKZY010000002.1 coordinate 3,145,296, forward strand.
TGCCAGCATCGCACCGGCGCGCGGGGATGCGCCGCTTTCCAGGTCGGCGACGCCGCGGGTGCCGCGAATGAGGGCGAGGATATAGTCGATCACCTCGTCCACCAGCCGTACGCCGTTCACGACCTCGATCGCCTCCGCGATGCGGGCGGCGTCGGCGACGGGGGTCACGCCCCATGCCTCGGGCGTCATCGCATGGGTGCGCGCGCCATGGGTGGCGACGATCTTGCGTTCTTCCACGGCGCTCGGATAATCGACGCTCTGCTTGAAGAGGAAGCGGTCGAGCTGGGCTTCGGGCAGGGGATAGACGCCCTGCTGCTCGATCGGGTTCTGGGTGGCGACGACCATGAAGCGGTCGCTCAAGGCCAGGCTTTCGCCGTCGATGGTGACGGTGCGTTCCTGCATCGCTTCCAGCAACGCCGCCTGCGTCTTGGGCGGGGTGCGGTTGATTTCATCGGCCAGCAGCAATTCGGTGAAGATCGGACCGCGCGTCAGGGTGAACTGGCTGGTCTGGAAATTGAAGAGGTTCGCGCCGATGATGTCGCCGGGCATCAGGTCGGGGGTGAACTGGATGCGGCCGAAGTCGAGGCCGAGCGCGCGGGCGAAGCTGTGCGCGATCAGCGTCTTGGCGGTGCCCGGCGGGCCTTCCAGCAGGATATGCCCGCCCGAAAAGAGCGCGACGAGCATCAGGTCGATGGTCGTCCCCTGCCCCACGACCGCGCGGGCGACCTGTTGCTTGATGGCCTGGCCCAGGGCCTGAACCGTTTCTACATTCATCGGGCTTTGTCCCCTTGCCAATCATGGAGGGCCTGCGCTGCGTCGAGCAGGCTATGCCGGTTGTCCGCCGTTTGCGCCGCCTGTGCGAGGTCGGTGAAGCGGCGGGCGCCCTTCAAACTATCGAGATAGTGGTCGAGCGCCTCGTCTTTCAGACGCGCAGGCACGCCGAAGGCGCGCGCCGCACGATCGCGCATGGCGACAGCATAGCGCCCCCCGAGCCGCGATTCACGCCGTGCCTTGCGGATCAGCAGCGCGCTATTGTCGACCAGTGCGGTCTTGCCGAAGGCCACGGCGCGGGTCCGCGCGCGCGGCGGGCCGAAGCGACCGAATGCGTGGAAGCCCGCCAGCAGCAGCGTCGCGACGATCGCCAGGGTCATCGCCAGGAAGGGCGGTTCGAACAGTAGTTTCAACGGGCTGCGCGAATGGCCGAGGCCGTTGAACGATACATCAAAGGCGATGCCTTCGGCGTCGGTGCTGTTCATCCAGTCGAGCAGGGCCAAGGCGGCGCGGGCCTGCGACAGATCCTTCATCCCGCGATTGTTGAGCAGGTCGGGATCGGCCAGCACATAGAGCGGCCCTTCCCCCACCTGCGCCAATATGATGCCGCCCCTGCCGTCGGTAAGCAGCGGCGTGAGCTTGCGCCAGCGATCCTGCTGCCGCTTGTTGTCGGGATCGATGCCGGTGATGACCTGGATCGGGCGTGGCGCCCAGAAGAGGCCCGGCACAGCGTGCGACCGAAGCAGGCCGCCGCCGCTGCGATACTGGCGCATGATGAAGCGAACGCCGGGCGCGAGAACGCCGACCGGCTCGTAGAGTGGCAGCAACCCCTGATAGCGCGCCCAGCCGGCATGGTCTTCGTCGGGCACGGTGCGCCATTTGGGCAGGACGAACAGGGTCGGCCGCGTCGACCGTTCGATCAGCGCCGTGCTGATATCGGTCGCGCCGCTTTCCGGCGTGACGACCAGCAGATCCTCCGTATCGAAGGCCTGTGCATTGCGCACGATCCGGGGGTTGCGACCGGTCGCATCGGCCAGTTTCACCAGGCCCGCATAGCCGGTGACCGCATTGGACAGCGCATGCGCGCCGCCATTGCGGCCCGATCGCAGATCCGGCGCATAGGCGCCCAGCACCAGCATGCCGACGAAACCGGCAATGCCGATCGCCAGCATCAGCGCGACGGTGCGCGCCCGGAACAGGCCGCCATCATTGGGTTGGCGCGCTACGCCGATATCGCTCATGCCGCCCAGCTCCGCGTCTGCGCAAAATCGGCATAGGCGAGGCGACAGCGCCCCCATTCGTCCGCATCGATCGGGCGGCCGCCGAACAGGCTGCGTTCGACCGTAGCGGCGATTTCGGCAAACAGGCGGCGCGGTGCGGACGGGATCGCGTCGGCGCTGGCCAAGTCGCGGCTGGTGAGCGCGGGCCGGACGATCTGCGGGCGGCGGCGGGCGAGATCCTCCACGCTGCGCAGCAGGAGATGATGCACGGCCTCCGCATAGCGCCCCTGCCCGGCCAGCGCGTCGGCTTCCTCCAGCCAGGCGCGGGCGGGCGCGGCGTCGGGCGTCCAATCCTCTTCCCCGCCTTCGACCGGCGTGGCCGTGCGGCGGCGACGCCAGCGCGGCAGCCGCCACACGCCATGGCGCACGCGATCGACCACGATCCACAGGATGAGCGCCGCCAGCAGCGCGATCATCGTCCATAGGAAGATGCGGGCATAGGGTGCGTCGGGCATGAAGCCGCCGATCCAACGCAGGAAACGGCCGACCGGTTCGAGTATCTTTTCCAGCCATTCGCCCAGCGCCTTCAGCCAGGCGGGCGGCGGCTGGCGGCCCGGGGCGGGCATCATGTCGAACTGCACGTCGCCGCCCGCCCGCAGCGCGCTATGCGCGGCCGCCAGTTGTTCGTCCGACATTGGTCCTGGTCCGGCCATCGCTGCCTACCCCCGTCGCCGCCGACCCTAGCGGCTGAGGACGCGGGCGCAAGTCATTCCGGAAGCCGTCGGAGCCGGGCAGTCTTTTGTTAACCCTCTGTTTTCCCTATTGTGGCTTCCGGCTTTTGCGACACCACCCGTATGGGACATGGACTGAAAAAGGGAGCGGGCACTCGGTCCCACTCCCTTTCGTCCGCCCCCGATATCGTCAGTAGCGATAGCCGATCGTGAATCCGTAGGTCCGCGGCGGCAGCCAGGTCGCGCCGATGACGCGGCCCGTGGAAATCGCGAAGGTCGAGCTGGCCCGGAGCGTATCGGCGATATTCTTGATCCAGAATGAGGCGGTCAGATCCTCCTTGCTGGAGGTCCAGCGCAGCGCCGCGTCGAACAGCGTGAAGGATTTGGCCCCCTCGCTCAGGCGATTGAACTCCGTGAAGTAGATGGTGCTCTTGCCGGACATGTCGCCCGACAGGGTGACGGTGCCGATAGCGCTGCGATCCACCAGATCCAGTTCGCCATGGACGTTGTACGACCATTTGGGCGAGTTGCGGGTGCGGAAGCCTGCCAACTGAATCTGGCAGCCGCCCACATTGGGACGACCATCGACGCAGGGCGCGCCGAAGGCGGTGGGATCGGGATTGGTGACGGGATTGTACGCCGGTTGCCCCGGCTGTGCGACGTTGCGCGGGTCGAGCGGATCGAGCGTCAGGAAATCCTTATATTTACTGTCGGTATAGGAGACGCCGCCCGACAGGCGAACCCGCTGCATCGGCCGGAGCATCCATTCCAGTTCGATGCCCTTCGCCTCCGTCCGGGCGGCGTTTTCGAAGATCGTGGTATAGCCGGTGGGACCGCCGCCGATCGTCTTGTTGATCTGAAGATCCTTGAGCTTGTACCAATAGCCCGCGAGGTTGAGGGTCAGCGCACGATCGAACAGGTCGAGTTTCGCGCCGATTTCATGGTTCTTCATCTTTTCGGGCTTCACGATCGTCGAACTGCCCGCCGCATTCTCACCCGACCCGGCCTTGAAGCCCTCCGAATAGGTGTAATAGAGCAAGGTGTTGCCATTCGGCTGCCAGTTCAGGCCGATTTCCGGAGTGAAGTCCTTGAACGTCTTCTGCCGGTAGGTGCCGCCCTGCGCAAAGGGCGCATCGTTGAAGGCCAGCACCGACCCGGCGGCCGGATTGGCATTGGCTGTCAGGACGACCGACATATTGGCGGTCGATACTTTTTCATGGCTGAAACGCCCGCCCAGCTTGAGCGTGAAATTATTCAGTCCCATCGCCTTTTCGAGATCGAAATTGAGCTGGCCGAACGCCGCCCAGGCTTCGGTGTTGAGCCGCGAGCGCAGGCAGACGCGGTTGGGCGAGACGCCGGTCGGAAAATCGCACAGATAGTCGGCATAGGCCAGGCTGATCGAGCCGGGCGCCACTGCCCTGCCATTGATGATGGTAGGCCGGGTCGCGAGGAAGCCGATGTTGCTGGCCATGCCCCTGGACGATGTCAGGCCGACCTGGTCGCGCGGGCGTTGATGCTCGCCGAAATAATAGAGGCCGACGACGCCGTTCAGGATGTCGCTGTCATATTTGACCTGAAATTCGTTGCTCCACTGCTTGGAATTGATGGTGCGCGTCTGCACCGTGGTCGCGGTCGGCAGTTGGTTCACCACCGCCGAAATATCGAGATCCTGGATCAACTGGGTCTTGAAATCGCGGTAATTGGCGACGTTGGTGATGGAGAAGGCGTCGCTCAATTCCCAGTTGAAGGTCGCCGTGTAGGACTGGCTCTTGCTATTGACCGAAGGCGGCTCATCGCTGCCCAGGTCGCGGGGCTTCCGGGCGATGCCGGCCGGGCCGAGGGGCGCGAGGCGTCTAACGCCGGGAAAGGCGTCCCCATAATAATGGACTGCGCCGCTATTGTCGTCCTGACGGAAATATTCCGCCGAAAGGAGCAGATCGGCCTTTTCGGAGAAGAGTATCTGCGCCTGGCCGCGCACCATCTTGCGATTGAGGTCGTCGACGTCCCAGCCGTTGAACGGGTCTTTGCCATAGCCGTTGCGCAGTTCGCTCTTCGCCGCGATGCGCAGACGCAGCCAGTCGGCGATCGGGCCGGCCACGGCGGCTTCGGCGTTGAGCGCCTGATAATTGCCATAGCCCAAGCGGACATAGCCGCTCAGCCTTTCGGTGGGTTTGGCCGTGATGATGTTGATCGAGCCGCCCACGGCGTTACGACCGTACAGGCTGCCCTGCGGCCCGCGCAGCACTTCGACCCGCTCGACATCGAACAGCGACGTCAATTGCGCTTCGGCCCGTGCGACATAGGCGCCGTCGACATGCAGGGCGACGCCGGTGCTGCTGCCGGTCGTGGAGGTGTTGGCGCCGACGCCGCGGATGAAGATCTTCGCCTGGTTGAAGTCGTTGCCGAACGTGACGGCGGGCACCAGTTGCTGCATGTCCTGCAGGTTGCTGATCCCGGCATTGACCAGCGCATCGGCGCTGACCGCCGACACCGCGACGCTGACATCCTGCAACGACTGGGCGCGCTTTTGTGCCGTTACAATGATTTCGTCATAGCCCTTGTCGGTGCTGCCATTGTCCTGGGCCAGCGCCGGATGCGCCATGGCGAGCGCCATGACAGACGCAGACAGGCGCATATGCTTCCGCAATTTCGGCATCCTCTTTCTCCCTGTTTTTACGACCGAATTGAACCGGCTCTGTCGCCTTTTACATTTGGCGAAGCCGCGCATCCAGCGAAATGTTTACTAAGGATACAAATCGCCGTTCGGGTAGGTTTCGCGCGCCCGTCGCGCCATGCGGTTTCCCGATGAACGCGATACGCATCGGGCCGGAATCCTGATCCTGACGTGAAGGCCACGGTCCGATGGGTCGGCACCGTCTGACATCCCTCGAGCGATAGGCGTGCGAAGGGCCTGGCGGTTCAGCTGTTTGTCGAATGCTAAAATATGCGCTTGTTTATAAGCGTTATTCTGCAGGCCAGATCAGCCTCTCCAGACGCCACTATATAATGATCGCCCGCAGCGACAATGCCCGTGGTAAATACGATGTCGCGCAAGTAAAGTTGATGCTCCAGCGGCTCCGTCAGCTTAGCATTCGCTTCCAGCAGCGGTTTGTAATGGGTCCGCAGCACGATTGCGGGATCGTCACGGTCGAGCAATGACCAATAGGTCCGGTATATCCCGGCGATTCCGCCCGGTTCCACGCCGTGCCACAAGGTCAGCCAGCCTTCGTCGGTCAGGATCGGTGGTGCCCCACCCCCTATTCTAACCGTTGCGGTGGTTGCGGCCTGGGGGCGGATGCCCGGCTTGCGATAGGGCTTCCAGAAGCGCCCGTCGGGCGAGGTGGCCAGATTGATCGACGGTCCCGCCCGCCATGCATTGCCGGGGGGATAGGCAAAGTAGAGATCGCCCAGGGGCCGCGTCTGCGCCCAGTAGCGCCCGTCGATGGTCCCTTCGAAGATGAGCATATCCTTATTCTGGTGATCCAGGACGATATCCTCGAACCGCCAGTCCAGTCCGTTGTCCGACACATAAAGCGTCGTGCAATGTCGCTCCGGACTGACCGAGCAGGTCGTCATGAGCCATTCGTCCCCCACCCGGCTGATACGCGGGTCTTCGATGCCGTAGCATTGGAAATCATGCTCCGGTGCGATCGCGCGATCATAATGGACCGCAACGACGGACAGGCCGTCGGGCGTTAGTTCCACCGGCAACAGCCAGGACAGAGAGGTCAGCGCCAGGACATCCCATCCCTGCCCCTTGACCGAGAAGGTGCGAGGATCGGAAGTTTCAACCTGGTGCAACGGCCAGGCATCGAGATGATAGCGTCCATCTTCCCACCGTATCGCGTGGATATGGCCATCCCAGACCGGCGTGCGCAGCGCTTCCGCCACGCGAACCATCAACAGGAGGTTGCCGCTGGCGAGCCGCGTCAGTCCAGGATTGAACGCGCCCAGAACATAGGTTTTCGCGTCGACCTTGCCCGCCATCGGCGACCGCGCCAGATCGACGTCGTCGGGCACGAAGACCAGTTTATCGATTGCGTGGCTCATTCCTGATCCAGCATGCGCGGCACGATGGTCAGTTGCTGGACGACGACGCGGCGCGGCTGGCTCAACAGATAATGGACGCCGACCGCGATATCCTCGGCGCGCAGCATCGTTTCCTCGGCGATCATTGCGCGCTGCTTGTCAGCAGGGATGTCGGGATATTGGAAATCGGCGCCGGTCTTCCCCGGTTCGACCAGCGATACCCTGATGCCCTTGGGACCAAGCTCGCGTCGCAAGGCTTCGGAAAAACCGGCGATGCCTGCCTTGATCCCGGCATAGACCGTCGACCCCGGCCCCAACACATGGGCGCTCATCGATCCGATCAGTACGATGTCGCCTTCGTCGCCTAAAGCCTCCATGGTCGCATGCGCGCTCATGACATAGGCAGTAAAATCGACCGCCAGCGCGTAACGCAGGTCCGCCTCGCTCATATCGCTCAAGCCTTGCGCCGGGACGGCGGCGTTGATGACGACAATGTCCGCCCCGCCCAGATAGTCCCGCGCTGCCGCCATGAACTTGCGCACCGCGCCTTCGTCGGCAAGGTCGATCGCGATGCCATCGCCTTTTCCCACTTCCCGGATGCGCGCGAGCGCATCGTCCAGATGCTCAGGCGTGCGGCCGCAGATGAATATATCCACACCCTCGCTCGCCAATAGAACCGCGATGGCGCGGCCGATGCCTGTGGTGCCGCCGGTGATGATCGCGCGTTTGCCGGAAAGTTTCGGCTGATCGGTATGGGCGTCGGCTATATCTGTCATGCGGCGTCCTCATCGTTGCAGGCGTGTCGCTGTAATCCTCCGCTGCTCGCGAAGTTGCGCGGTATTACACAGATCGCGAAATTTCATTACGTGTAATAGAGCAGCAACTTTTTACCTGTTCGCACGTTGAGTTTTTACATTCAGCGGTACCGCGCCTTTCTGGCTGTTACAGGCATCAGGAAGATCGTTACCTCCTCAGAAAGATCGCCCATGTTGCATAAGCCTTTCAACAAGGAAATTGTGCCTGCGCCCCTTCGCCATATTGCGCTGATCGGCAATTCGATGCCCAGGCGCTGCGGCATAGCGACTTTCACGACTCATTGCCGCGACGCCATGGCAGAGGCTTTCCCTGATCTCATCGTCGATCATTATGCCATGGATGACGGACAAGGCGCGATCGACTATCCTGCCGATGTCATCCGTGTGCCCCAGTTCGATCCGATCGCCTATTCCGAAGCGGCGCGACGCATCGAAGAGAGCGGCGCGGAGACCATCTGGCTCCAGCATGAATTCGGGATTTTCGGCGGCCCTGCCGGCGATATGATCCTGAGCCTGATCGAGCGCACCGGCTTGCCGCTCGTCAGCACGTTCCACACCATTTTGGAAAACCCCAACCCTCAGGAACGCCGCGTCGCCGAGGCGCTTATCGCCCGTTCCAGCCAGATCATGGTCATGGCACAGCGCGGTCGCGATATCCTGTTGTCCCACTATGATGTGCCAGACAGCAAGATCGCCGTGATCCCCCATGGCGTGCCGGACCGACCGCATGTCGACCCGGCCACGATGAAGGCCCCCCTTGGCTGGCAGGACCGCCCCGTCATCTTGACCTTCGGCCTGCTCGCCCCGGACAAGGGCATCGACGTCATGATCCGCGCCATGCCGGACGTGGTCGATCGCCATCCCGATGCGCTTTATGTCGTGTTGGGCGCGACCCATCCCAATATCGTGCGTGAACAGGGCGGTGAGGTGCTGCGTAACGAACTGAAGGCGCTTGCCAGTGCGCTCGGCGTCGAACGCAACGTCGCCTTCGTCGATCGCTATGTCGAGCAGGAGGAGTTGCTCGATCAGCTTCAGGCCGCCGACATTTACGTCACCCCTTACATCAATCCAGCGCAGGTGACATCGGGAACGCTTAGCTACGCGGTGGGCATGGGCAAGCCGATCGTTTCCACGCCTTATGTCCAGGCACGCGAAGTGCTGGGCGGCGACGTCGGCTGCCTGGTCCCCTTTCGCGACCCGCAGGCGATGGCGCATGCCCTCAATGCACTGCTTGACGACAAGGTGCTGAGCGAGACGCACGCCAGTCGCGCCTATGCCTATGGCCGCACCATGATCTGGAGCGAACTGGCCCGCAATGTCGAACGGCTGCTGAGCGAAGCACGCGCCATGCAGCCCGCGCGCCTGGTGCCGCGCCGAAGCTACGACATACTCGCGCCCGACATGACCGCCGTCCTGCGCATGAGCGATTCGACAGGCATGTTCCAGCACAGTATCCTGTCCGTGCCGGACCGTCGCCATGGTTATTGCATCGATGACAATGCCCGCGCCCTCATCCTCCTGAGTCAAATGCCGACCCTGGAAGATGCGGAACGCGACCGATGGATGACGACCTACGCCGCGTTCGTCCAATATGCCTGGAACCCGGACCGGAGCCGCTTCCGTAACTTCATGGCTTTCGACCGCAGCTGGTGCGAAGATAAGGGATCGGAAGACAGCGGCGGGCGCGCCATCTGGTCGCTGGGCGTCACCGCGCGCGATGCGCAATTCGAAAAGCACCGGCGTTGGGCGATCTCCCTGTTCGAACAGACCGCAGGCGCGCACGCCGCGATCGAGTCGCCGCGCGCGAAGGCTTTCCTGATCCTGGGTGCGAGCGCTTTGCTGGATGCGCTGCCTGGCCATGATCTGGCGCGCGGCATGATCGAAACCCTGTCGGCTGACTTGATGGCGCTGCACGCCACCCGTTCGGAATGGACATGGTTTGAGGATGTGCTTGCCTATGACAATGCCCGCCTGCCACAAGCCCTGCTGCTGGCGGGGCAGCATCTGGGCGACCGGCGCCTGATCGATCGCGGCCTGGCGACGCTCGAATGGTTGACGGCCAAGCAAACCGCGCCGGAGGGGCATTTTCGCGCGGTTGGCACCGAAAGCTTCGGCCGCCCCTTCGGCCATCCGCTCCCTTTCGATCAGCAACCGCTCGAAGCGCAGGCCAGCGTCGATGCTGCCACGGCGGCTTATACAGTCACCGGTGATTCGCATTGGCGTGGCGTTGCGGAAAATGCCTATCGTTGGTTCCTGGGGCAGAATGACAATCATGTGCCGTTGGCTACGGTGAGCGATGGCGGCTGTTATGATGGCCTGACACCCCATGGTGTGAACGAAAATCAGGGCGCTGAATCGATATTGGCGCTGCAACTGGCATCCTGCGCGATGAATGCCCTGTCCAAGCGAGAGTCTATCGTTCCAAAAGGGACGAATGCCGATATAGAGATGCTCTCGGCCTGATTATCGCAACATGGGATAGAGCGTTCTTGTCTGAAATCGACGTATTGCCGCTCCACCTGACGGCCAACCCAGCTCGGGTGGTCGTCCGGCCATTCCATCTTGCCTGGCAATCGCAAGGCGGCGCACCCAGTCGAACCCGACGTATCGTCGACGCCGTGCTGGCGATGGATGAGATTTCCGTCGAGCGACAGCTGAGGTCGGTGTTGCGCGATTTCGAGATGCGGCATTGGCACACCCGCCGCGTGTTCATGACCCGTTATGACGAAATTGTGGGCCTGCTGGACCTGGATTGCACAGGCCTGAGCGAAGCGCGGCGGCAGTTGCTTGGCGCCTATTTTTGCCACGAATATAGCTATTGCGCCGCCGCGCTGATGAACCCCAGCGTCGTGCCGCATCCCGACCAGTCGGGCATGAGTCCCGATAATTGTCGTATCCTCATTTCGCTGCGCGCCGTCGGCGAAGGTCATATCAGCTCCATCGCCTTTCGCGAGGGCATCATAACCCATAGCGGCGAATTATATCTGGCGCCCGAACCGCCCTTCGCGACCGCAGCCGACGCGCATCGCGATGAGGATCATCCGGTCGACGGCGCGGTCACCATCTTTCGGCACCCCGACAGCACATTGTCGGGCACGGTCATCTTTCCGATCACGGAAGCGCAGGCCAATGGACTGGAGGATCTAAGGCTCGTCAAATTTCATCATGACGATGCGGCGCCGGAGTGGCTCGGCACCTACACCGCCTATAATGGCCGAGCAATTCAGTCCGAACTGATGCGCACGCGCGACTTCCGCACGTTCGACCTCGTGCCGATGGGGGGCAGCGCCGCTCGCAACAAGGGCATGGCGCTGTTTCCGCGCAAGGTCGGCGGCCAATATATGATGATCGGTCGGCAGGATGGCGAAAACCTGTTCCTGATCAGCTCAGACAGCCTGACCCACTGGGATGAAGGCGAATTGCTCCTGACCCCGCGCTATCCGTGGGAATTGGTGCAGATCGGCAATTGCGGCGCGCCCATCGAAATCGATGAAGGTTGGCTGCTCCTCACTCATGGCGTCGGCGCCATGCGGCAATATTCCATCGGCGCGGTCCTGCTCGATAAGGACGACCCCCGCAAGGTCATCGCGCGTTCGCGCGAGCCTGTTCTGACCGCCTCCGGCGACGAGCGCGAGGGCTATGTTCCCAACGTCGTCTATACCTGCGGCGCGATGCGGCACGGCGCCAATATCTTCCTGCCTTACGGTATTGCCGACAGTTCGGTGGCCTTTTCCTTCGTGCCGATTAGCGACATGCTCGATCTTATGGATTAGCTGCTGAATAAAGCGCGTCAACGAAACCCTATAGCCCAGCGACTATGGTGGCGAAAGCTTCTCCATGATAATCATCGTCGCCGAACCGCTTGCTTTCCTGAACGCTGCTCGACACCATCAGCCGAAAGCGCCATCGCGCGTAGGCTAGCCTGCGCTCGGCCAAGACCAGGAATTCGGCGACGCGGCCCGTGCACGCCGACATTTCCTCGCTACGCAAATTCGCTACCAGCCGCCTGAGCCGATCGAGCGTGGCCGCTCTTTCCTGTTCAAGCAGTTCGGCTCAATGTAAGCATTATCATCGTACTTACAGATTATAGGCGCATTCTAGAGATGTCGCCTCCCGCATGGGCTGTTCGATAACGAGCCCTCATTCGCCAAGCGCTTGGCGAGCGCGCAATAGGTCGGGCTGGTGCAGAATGGAGAAGGGTCAACTGATGCCCCATTAGCGCGCAGGTGGCCCGCCCCAGCACCTGTACATGGATATAGTGGCGAACCGCGTTCGCCGCGCGCACGCGCTCCATCAGATGACTGCGGGCGGGATCCTCCTGCGTGCCACTGGCCGGGAAGCTGTCGCTGAGCGCAGCGAGGCTCTGACCGTCCAGCTTGCCTGCCATGTCGGCGAAGAAGGCACGGCGCTCATCGCCCGACAGGCCGCCATTGCAGAACCAGTCGCCGTCCATCACCTCATGCGCGACCTGGTCCAGTTCGCCCGACTGCTGGAGACGATCGACCACCTGATCGGCCTGATCGGCGGGCAGCGCCGTCAGCGCGCCGACAATGTCCTTGGTCTCGCCATTGGTGACGGTATCGAACCAGCCCGACGTATCGAGCTTTTCATGAACGGTGTTGACGGCATCGCCGACGGGATCGGTCATGACGGGCGCTCCATTGTTAACGGTGTTGGAGAGTTTATACCAGATGCGATGATGCTGACCCATAGGGCAGCTCCCCGGCGAAGGCCGGGGTCCAGTTCTGGGCGCGGGACTGGGCCCCGGCCTTCGCCGGGGAACAACTGGCTATAAGTTCCTATAAATGCATCTTGGTATTATGCGATCGGTGGCTCCACGGATCGATTAACAAGGATAGTCGATCCGACCGATTATGCCGGTGCCGGGCCGGATAGCAGCCATACCACTGTTGGAAACCGCGCGCTTAACTTCACACATTTCCCGCGCATTGCGACATTTACGGTCAAAAGTCGGACATTATATTTCCAACATCATGTCACCCAGCAGCTACCCTGCAGGATATTGCGCGGCTGCGGTTCGATAGCTGAAAATATCAAGGGGCGGATCGGTAGGACAGACGCGGTACGTCAGTCGTCATATTCCACGTGCAGGTTGAACTTGCCGTCGGGTTGCAGGGTGAAGACGCAGCGGGACCATTTGCCCTTGCCGTCCTGCTGCATCCGATTGCGCAGCGCCACCAGACCGGCATGGATCGCCTCATTATCCTCGTAAGAAGGCGTGAAATAATTGCGGGCCTTACCGGGGGACGCATAGGCGAAGAGCAGATCGCTATAGCCATCGCCCACCTCGCCTTCGGTCCACAGCTTCTGCCATCCGGCGGGGGCCGCCTGCACCAGATGGCGCGCGATGGTCAGGTTCGGATCGGCGTCGGTCACGGTCACTTCTTCCCTCCGGGCACGTTGTCGAACATGCGCGTGCGCGGCACGCCGTCAATTTCATAGGTTACACGGAAATTGTCGGGGCGTTGCCCGTCCGATCCATATTTCACCTCGATTTTGACATCAACCGTCTTGCCTTCGTTCAGGGCGGTCTGGAAGGTCTTCTCCATGTCGCGCCACGCGCCCATGTTGAAGTTGCCATTCATGGGGACCATGTTCACCCGGTCGCCGGGACCATTGAAGATCGACGCGATCAGATGGCCGCCCTGATCGTCGGACAGACGATCCTCCCGGCCCGACACGCCCTGCTGATAGCTGTTGCGATCGGCGGTCTTGAGGTCCAGTTGCCCCTCCACATCGGTGACGCGCCCCTGCCCATCGGTGCGATAGGTGTAACCGTTGACCACATAGTCGGCGTCCGGTTTGAGATTGCGGGCGTTAAGCTCGGGAGACCAGTCGCCCTTGCTGCCGCCGTCCATCTCTATGCGCGGTCGCGCGGCGTCGGCGACATCGTCGGCATGGCGGGTGGCCTGGCTGGCGATATCGGTGCCTGCATCCACGACCTTTTCGCCGCCCCGCAGCGCACCCTTTGCCAGATCGCCGATGCCCGGCACCCAGCCGATCGCGGTAAGGCCCAGATTGCCCCAGGCGCCGTCCTTGCCTTCTATCACGCCACCGATCGCGGCGACGGTGTCGCGGGCGTCAGCCGCCTGGCCGACGAAGGGGATGAAGCCGCCGACGACCTGTCCCGCCGTGGCGGACCAGCTGTCATTGTCAGCGAAATCGCCCTTCACCAAGCCTTCGAAGAAAGACCCCACACCCTCTTCCGACGCCTTCTGTGTCGGTTCGGCTGGCGTGGTGGACGGCGCATTGCCCGTGACGGTGATCGTTTCCAATTGCGTCGGCGGCGTTAGTTGCGCTTCGATCTCTGCCGTGATGGCAGCGGGATCGGTGGTGCCGAGCCGCGCGGCGGTGGCGTCCCATGCTTCCTTGTAGCCAAGGCCAGCGGGCTGCGTACCCCATGTTGCGACCGCGGGCGCATCGGGGAAATCGCCGACGGCAAATTCCTGCCCCTCGATCGTCGCGCCAAAGGCGGCATTGTCGTTCGCGGCCTGCATCGCGGCAGTGAACTGACCCCGTTCGACCGGCGTCATCTGCGCCTCGACAGCGGCGGCGAGCGCGGCCTGCGCCTGCGGGTCGCCCGCCGCGCGGGATTGCACATCGGCCGCCAGCGCGGTTGTATCGAGGGTGCCAGCGGTGCGATGCTCGTTCACCATGTCGGCGGCGACATTGTTCGAAGTGGACGTGTTCGAGCCTGTGGCCGACGAGCCCTGGCCTATGCTGTCTGCAGCTTGCGTACCCATGATCTACACCCTCGATACCTGGTGATTGGGGATGGGGCGACCGGCGGGGAATTGGGGGATCGGCCGCCCCATGCGACGTCAGGCCGAAAGGCCTTGAGCGAACGCCGCATTGGTGAGTGCGTTGACGAAGCCGAACAGCAGGAAGCTGCTGACCTGCTGGCTGACCTCGCCCAGGCTAGGCGTGTCGCTGCCGGGACCGTAGATCGCGCCGACGCGGGTCATGTTGAGGTCCGCCTGCGTCGCGATGTCGCCGGTCAGTTCCGACCGCCAGCCAGCGCCGGTCGCATTTTCCTGTAATACGAAGCCATCACCTTTCAGCGCATCGAGCATCTGGCCATCGTTCGACATGGCGATGTTGAGATCGCCGATCCGGTTCTGGCTGATGCCATCGACGACGATCGCCTGATCGCCCTTCGTAATCGTCAGCTGGCTTGCGACATATTCATTGGGGTTTTCGGCAAACTGTTCGGTGTCGATCGTAATCTTCGTGCCGTTTTCCAGCTGGAATGTCGTCTTGCCCCAGAAATCGAAAGCATGGGTCCCATCGATATCGACATGGGGATCGCCCCAGATGCGGGTCGTTTCGCCCGTATTGTCGTTGTAGATGCGGATTTCCGAATTACGTTCGTCCAGTTCGAGCGAATAGCCATCACCCAGATCGATCGAGCCCTCGCTCTCATTCTGCATGGAGGCGCTCCATTGCGCGCCATCGGTAGGCACGAAGCTGGACGTCGCGCTATCGGTGGCCTGCTGCATCGTGCCGCCCTGCATCTGGAACAGCATCGGCAGGGTGGCGGAGGCAAAGGCGCTGGCCAGCAGGGGCTGGAAATAGCTGGCCATGATCCCGGCGGCGAGCTGGGTCGAAACACCGGCCATCAGCGAGTTGGCCTCAGCAGCATTGAAGCCGGGATTGAAATTGAGATTGAACGTGTTGTTGATGATCGTGGTCATGTCCGTTCCCTCTTGTGTCGCAAGCCGGTGTCAGGCCGACAATGATGTCGGGCGTGCGCCCTCCAGCGCTGTTCGGGCCTGATCCAGGCCATCGATGACGGCAGAAATGTCCCGGGCGCTCGACAATGTGGACGCGCCGATCGCACCATCCACCAGATCCAGCGTGCGGCCGTCGGCATAGGCGGCCATGTCCGTTGCGACGGCGCCCGCGAAATCCTCTATCGCGCGGGTCAGCGCCCCCATGTCGGCGGCCGACCCGCCACCAAAGGCTGCACCGATGCCGTCGGCCATGGCGCGCAGGCCATAAACATCGCCCTGCCCGGGCGCTGAGAGCGGGATCAGGCCGAAGCTGCCCGCGACCTGCGAGACGACATGACAGGCCAGGGTACGAACGCCGTCCGCGATGCCCGCGCCGCTCGCTTCGCCTGCGCCCGTGGCGCCGATCGCGCCGAGGGGGCTGGCGCCGCTGATGCTGGGATCGATGGTCATGGCCTGTCTCTTTTCCGGGGCGGCGGGGTGCCGCCTTGTCTGAAAGCATAAGAGCAGATCGGGGGTGGCGATGCGCTCCGCGATCCGACTAGGCGGCTAGTCGGATCGACTAGCGCGGCTATCTGCGGCGGAAACCATCGTCTGTCAGGATGACGTCGATGGGGTCGGCCTGGAACAGCGGACGGCCGCCGTCACGCGCCATTTGCGCATAGCGGGCGAGGGTTTCCGTATCGCCACTGCGCACCGCATGTTCGTGGGTGCCCGCCATGATCGCGCCCTGGATCATCAGCATTTCGCCAAACTCCTGACGCAGCGCGTCCGTGTTGACCTGACTGGCGACAGCGGCGAAGGCGTTGGCGGCCTGGCGGCGCACGCCTGCGGCCTGCGCGCGGGTGATGTCGGGGCGATGGTCGTTGGCGACGCCCCATTGGGCGAGCAGGTAGAAGGCCAGGGCGTCGATCGCATCATTGGCGCTGTAGCCGAGCATCGGCGCGACCTTGCGATATTGGGCGACGCCTTCGCCCGACAGGACGAGGCTGCGCATGTCGGCGGCCGGTCCCGGTCCCTGCTTTGCCGCAGCTTCCGCCATGATGTCGGCGAGTTTGCGACGGACGGCGGGGTCGGGGCTGTAGGTCGCGGTCAGCGTGGCGTTGCCGCCCTTGCCGGGTGGGGCATTGAGGGTGATGCTGGGTAGCTGCTCAGGGTTGAAATTATTGCCTGTTTTGACCTGTCCAAAGATCGCGGCGTTCGTGGCGTGGCTATGCGCTGGGATAGGAACCAGCGCTAACGCCATGCATAGCAGACGCTTCATGCGTCCGGTCCTGCGGCTTGGAGCGTAAGGGTCCGTCCGTCGCGAGTGAGGTCGATGCGGGCGGGGATGAAGGCGTCGGCATGGTCGGATGCTGGCGCGGTTTCGATCGCGATCGCAGTGCCATCGTCCAGGCCGAACCAGCTGTCTTCCCATAATTGCGGGACGCCCTGGGGCGTTTGTTGCCCCCATATCGGGGTTTGCGTGTCGCTGGGACGGTGGTCCACCAGAATCCGGCCGGTGTCACCATTGAGCAGCAGGTTATAATCGGCGCTGAGATCGATGCTCGCGAGGCCACCGCCCGGCGTGAGGGTCAGGTTGGGTGCGGCCTCCGGATCGGCGAGCGCACCGCCCACGGCTTCATAGTGGCGGGCGATGCGGGTGAAAGCTGCGCTGCCACCATGGATCTCGCTGCCGAAGGTGCCGTAGATACCCGGTCCCATCTGCTGACTGGTGGTGTTGGCGGTGCGGTTCGCTGCGCTTTTGGGCGGCAGATACCAGGCCATGCTATTGAAGGGGCGATCCAGCAAAGGAACCGCGTCGCCGATCTTGTTGGTCAGATAGCCGAGGGACATGGCGCTTCTCCTGTATCGCGATGATCGACGACAGAATGAAGCGTGGAATGGGCGTGCACACTCCGCTATCCGACTAGGCGCCTAATCGATGCGATTAGCGCCAAGTCAGTAGCCCGCCTGCTCACAGAGCGAGTCTAGCTTCAGCACCTTGGGATGATCCGCGCCATATTTAGCGCGCAGGTTGGGGCGGCTGTAGCAGGCGCGGGCCTGTTGCGCGGTGGTGCCGGGGCGGACGGCATAGCCGCTGCTGCCGGTCGAGCGGCCTTCGCGGATACGTCTCGCCTGACCTTCCGCCACGGAACGGTGGAATATGCCTTCTGCAGCCTGGCCTGGACTGATGACCGGGGCGATATCCTGGGCGGTGGCGCTGGCGGGTAGCGCCAGAGCGAGAACGAACAGTGCGGTACGGTACATGGTGACCTCCTCTCACGTCGGTGCCCCCCGATAAAACAGATGGAGGCCCCTTCCAAGGAAAGGGCCTCCATCCGTTGGCTTTGCGGGGCGAGCGGTTACTGCTTGCGGGCGGTGTTCGCCATCGCTTCGCCGATCGTCTTGATCGCATTGTTGGTGGCGTTCATCAGCATGCTGAACTGCTGCGACACGACACCAAATTCGGCCGATGCGCTGGCGTCGTCGCCCTTCAGCGATTCGGCGCGCTGCTGCATATCTTCGCCCAGGCGATCCAGTTCCTCGCCCAGAGCCTGCGCCATCGCCATCAGCCAGCCCGGCGCGCCGGTCGAGCCTGCGCCGCCCTTGCCCTTGCCGCCGCTATTTTTGGCTTCCTTGAACTCTTCGCTCTGGCTCATGTCCTCGACGAAGTTGCGCAGGATGTCCTGAATGCCACTTTGGGCGCTGCCAATGTCGGCGGGGCTGGCGCCCGTCGCCTGGCCAAAGGCGTCGATGGCTTCGTCGACATTGCCGAACGCGCTCTGGAAGTCGCCGGTCGAGCCGGCGAAAGAGGCCTGCGCCATATCGATGACGCCCTGGGGCAGGCCCAGATTCTGGCCCAGATTCTGGATCAGCTGCTGGCCGATCTGCGAAAAAACCTGCTGCGCCAGTTGGGCCACAACGCCGCCGATCGGGCCGAGCATGGAGGTGGCAAGGAGCGAAACGGGATTGAAGGAACCAAGACCGAACATCATATTTCTCCTGTCGTGAATCTCTGGCCCTGCCGGGGCTTTCGGGACGGCGGCGCGGGAACCGACCGCCGTGTCGCCATCCTGTATGACCGGTCCGTGCGCCGTCCGCCCTCACCGATCCGACTAAGCGGCTAAGCGATCCGACTAGGTAAGGGGATGAAAGAGCAAGCCAGCGAGCGCATTGAGTTCGCGCACCCCGTCCAGTTCCAGCTTGCGGCACATATTGTTGAGGTGGACGCGCACCGTATTTTCGCTGATGACGAGCAAGGTCGCGATGTCGGCATTGGCCCGGCCCCAGCCCAGGAAGCGCATCACCGCCACTTCCGTCTTCGTCAGCGTGCCGACGCCGCCCAGATGCCGTTCGGGCACGCGCGAGCGCGGGATGCGAAATTCGCCGACCGGCACATCTTCGTCAGCCGCGCGGGCGTCCGCCTGCCGCAGCAGGCGCATCAGTTCGCGCAGGCGGGCTTCTTCGCTTTCTTCCTCGGTCATCGGGCCAGCGTCCTTGCGACCGCGCGCACGACATCGGTGCGGGTGCTAAGGTCCATGATGACCGCCTGCGCCAGCAAGGGCACGAGCACGAGGAGCAGCGCGGTCGCCGCCCAGCTTTTGATCGAGAGCGAGAGGGAGAAGACGTTGAGTTGCTGGGCGAAGCGATTGAGCAGGCCCAGCGCCGCGTCCACCAGATAGAGCATGACCAGGATCGGTGCGGCGAAGACCAGCGCCAGGGTCATCAGGCGGCCAAACTCCCCTTCGAACAGCAACAGGCTGCGCGGGTCCAGATTTGGCCATGTCTGTGCGATCGGCCAGATGGCGAAACTTTCCATGATCGTACCGACCAGCAGCAGCAGCCCGCCGGACGCCGCGAACAGCACATGAGCGAGACGCTGCATCAGCGCGCCGGTGAGCGAAGTTTGCGTGCCGCCATTGGGCTCAAGGATCTGGCCGATAGTCGCGCCGACTTTCGCATCCACGATCTCGCCCGCCGCCTCCATCGCCCAGAGGACAGTGCCGAAGAAGAAGCCGATGGCAATGCCGATCCCGGCCTCCCGAAACAACATCATCGCCCAGCCGAAGGTGCCGATATTCTGCACCATGAAATTGGGCTGGAGCGCGAAGGCGACGCCGCCGAAGGTCAGGATGATGCCGTTGCGCACGGTCGCGGGGATGATCGATTGCGCGAACAGCGGCATGATGGCGAAGGCGAAGCCGAAGCGGGCGGACGCGATGCCGACCAGCAGCAATTCGCCCATCCATCCCGGTACACCCTGCATATCCGCGGCCACTATTGCCGGACCATCGCGGGAAAATTGGTGAAGATGGTGTCGCCATAGCGATAGAGGCTGCCCGCGAGCAGCGAGGCGGTCAGGAAGATGGTCGCCACGATCGCAAAGAATTTAAGCGTATATTGCAGCGTCTGTTCCTGAAGCTGCGTCGCCGCCTGCACCAGCGCGACGAGCAGGCCGACCGCCGACGCCGCGACGATCGGCGGGGCGGACATCAGCAGGACGAGCCATAGCGCGTCGATGGTCATGCGCACGATGCTGTCAGACATAAGACAGCACCAGACCGTGGGACAGCTTCACCCAGCCGTCGATCAGCACGAACAACAATATCTTGAACGGCAGGGATATGGTGACGGGGGACAGCATCATCATGCCCATCGCCAGCAATATGTTGGAGATGACGAGGTCGATCACCAGGAACGGCAGGAAGATCAGGAAGCCGATCTGGAAGGCGACAGTCAGTTCCCGCACGATGAAGGCGGGGACGACGACGATGAAGTCGGTGGCGCTGGCGGCGGTCGTGTTAGTCTGCTTCGACACGCGCTGTTGCGTGCGCAGGAAGAAGGCGCGCTCGTCGGCCGCGCTATGTTTGATGAGGAAGGCCCGCAAAGGCTCCTTCGCGCGGTCGGCGGCGGAGAAGATTTCGCTGGTCTGGGACGGCATGGTCTGCTGACCCGATGCCTGCGCCATCTGCTGCATCGTGGGATACATGACATAGACGGACAGAACGAGCGCCATGCCGTTCAGGACGACGTTGGGCGGCACCTGTTGCAAGCCCAGCGCATTGCGCAGCAGGCTCAGGACCACGACGATCTTGGTGAAACTGGTCACCATCACCGCGAAAAAAGGCGCAAGCGCGATGAGAACGACGACGACAAGGGCGCTGCCAGGCGTGAAGGCGGATACGTCCATGCGACTTAACCCTCCTTCAGGATGGTTTCGATGAGGACGCCATAGCTGTCGCCCACGGACACGATCTGCCCGGTGGCGATGGCGCGGTTGCCCGCCAGAATGCGGACGGCGAGCGCGCCGTCGCGATCCTGGAGCGGCAGGAACGCGCCGTCCTGCATCGCCTGAAGCCGGGCGAGCGGCACGTCCGCCGGGTCCAGTTCGAAGCGCAGTGGTACGGCGAAGGCATCCTGCGCGAAGGGGGCGTTGGATGGTGCGGCAATCGGGGCGTCGGCTAGGCTGTCCATGGCTTCGTCCTCTATTGTGATGATGATCGGTGATCGGACCGGAATTGGCGGTCCTGCGGGCTTATCCGGCCGCGCATCGGTGGGGCGCCGGGCCGGATGAGGCTCGCGGACAAAGGCGCGGCGCCGATCAGCAGAAGGTCCCCGGGGGCCAGCGCGGCGGCATCGGTGGGTGACAGGCGGGGGCCGTCCAGGATCATGCGGACCGGTAAGGGTATATGGCTCACCAGCGTGGGCGCGAGCGGCGCGGCCGTCGGCAGAAAGGGGGTATTAGGGGCCAAGGCCAGTTCGATCCTCGCGGTCGCGCCTGCGTCTATCCGCGCCACCAGCGTGGCAGGATCGGCGCGCGCGCCCATGGCGGACGGGACGAGCGTCAGACCGAGCGCGCTCTCGATTGCGCTGAGCAGCGGATCGGCCCGGTCGAGCAGATCGGCCATGGCCGGACCGTCCGTAGCGTCCATGTGGACGGCTCGGCCATCGAGGCGCAGGATGCGGAAGGCGAAGGCTTCGTCGCAGTGGAACCAGTCCCCGCCCCCTGCCGGATCAGCAGGAAAGGCGGCGATCAGGGTTGCGCCATCAACGACCCGGCCGCACAGCGCCATCGGCAGCGCCTGCCGCAGATGGGCTTCATCGACCGAGATGGCGGGGAAGCGAGGCTTGGTATGGGCGGTCATGACAGGGGGTGACCCAGCGGGTTGGCGGGCGCCTTGCCTTCCGGCCACCGGGCAAGCAGGCTGATGCCGCCTGCCGTGACGCCGACCAGCATCACTTCGCCGCGCACTTCGACCAGGGCGATGCGTTCGCGCTGGCCCACCGCCATGGCGCGCAGGAAGCGGATCGGCTGTTCGCCCACTTCGCCGCCCTGGAAGCGGTCGTTCCAGCGGCGCAGCAATTTGATCGCGACCCAGGCCAGGCCCAGCACCACGGCCAGCGCCAGCACCACCGACAGGAGGCTGAGGAAGAAAGTGCCTGCGTTCATGCCATAGTCTCCGTCATGCTATCCTCTCGCAAAGGCGTTTCCAGTCCGTCGCGCGCGCGACGCGCCCACAGGATGATTTCCGCAATCGCGTCGAAACTGTCGCGGGGGATGGGGCCGCCGACTTCGCTTTCGGCCCAGATGCCGCGCGCCAGACCGATGTTGCGGACGATCGGCACGCCCTGCGCTTCGGCTTCGGCGCGCATCGCGGCGGCCAGTGGTCCTTCCCCTTTGCCGCGATCATCGGAACGGGGCAGTCTTCGGGATCATAATCGAGCGCGATGGCGAGATGGGTCGGGTTGGTGAGCAGCACATTGGCCTTGCCCGCCGCGCCGATGGCGTTCTGGTTCGCCCATTCCTCATGCAACTGCCGGCGTTGGGCGCGAACCATGGGATCGCCCTCATTATCCTTATATTCCTGCTTGATGTCGCGGCGGCTCATGCGCAGCTTCTTGATGAAGCGGTGATGCTGCCAGGCGCGATCGACCCCGGCGACGAGTAGGAAGACCCCGCAGGTCCAGGCGAAGAGCTGGATCGACAGCGAGCGGATGAGTTCCAGCATTGCGCCCGCGACCTTGTCGCCATGATGGGCCACAGGGGACCAGCCCGCGGTCTGGATGAGGCTGATGAAAGCGTCGGCCGATCGCCAGAGAATGACCGTCGCAATGATGAGGATGAGGGCGGCCTTCGCTACCGTCTTGGCCAGCTCGACCAGATTGTCGATGCTGAACATCTTCTTGAACCCTTCGACCGGGTTCAGCTTGTCGAGCGAGGGCTTGAGCTTTTCGGTCGTCATCACCGCGCCGACCTGAAGAAATTCAGCGAGCACACCGATGATGGCGGCCGGACCCAGGATCAGCAGACTGACCGTTATCAGGACCAGAAACGCGGCCCAGCCGAGCATCGGCGCGGCGCGATCGAACGGCATGGATGTCGCGGTGCCGACCGTGTCGGTCATCAGCGCCGTGATCTGATTCCCGGCATAGCCTGCCGCAAATAGCAGCAACAGGAACCACAGGATCATGCCGACAGCGGGGCCGACATCCTTTGATCGTGCGACGTCGCCCTTGCGCCGGGCATCGCGCAGTCGCTTGGGCGTTGGCTTCTCGGTCTTGTCGCCGCCGTCGTTCTTTTCGGCCATATGTCGCTCCACACGGTCGCAGGCCGCCATGCGGCCGTCGATGACAGATATGATGTGATTGAAACTGGGCGATAAATGCTGGCAATAAGAGCCAAAGCACAGTTATGAAATACGTGTGTGGACGGAAGTAAAAGTCCCGATCTATTCCCGCATCGTCAACCCTTCAGATCGGAATCGGGATGAACCGTTTGCATCAGGCGATGTTACGATGTCGATACGGACTTTCATGAAAATGTCATTTCGTGATGACGGAAATGTCACGGTTCCATAAGAAATTTTATCTCGGCTCGCCTCGTCGCCTTGCTGACACGATCCGTCTCGCAAAGATGGTTTGAGAAAATTTCCGCGGCAACAACGCCTCCGCCGATGCGCCTTCTTGCGGATCGGCACTCGCAATATATCTAAATATTACTTTGAAACTGTACTGCCCAGGACGAATCGAGAATTTGGTGTGTGGACGTCACCAGATGGGAGATCGTCATCATGCGTATCCGTTCGAATATAATAGTTAGTTTACCAATATTATTTGCAGCTACTGCTATTGCGAATCCAGCCGTTGCTGGAGGCGTCAGCTGGCGGGACATCGATTTCAAGTCCTGCCCGCTCAACAGCACGCTGCGCGTTGCGCAAGGCAGCAGCATGGTCGATTCCATGGCGTTGCAGGGCTGCGCAGCGCGTATCGTCGTGGCGCCCCGCGCCCCGATACAGGGGGCGCCCGATGTGGCGCGCATCATCGGCGTGAAGGAAGACAAGCCCAAAAAGCGGGCCAAAAGCCGTGACGGCAAACTGGCGGAGCCGCCGCCGGGCACGGTGCGGATCAGCGCGATGCTGGACCGCCCCGTCCGCATCGGCCGGATGAACGGGCGGACCGTCAGCACGTTCGACCCGCATATCCTGGCGAGCGCACGGGCGCATCGGATCGATCCGCTGTTCCTGCATGCGATCATCGGGACGGAATCGACCTATATGCCAAGCGCCGTGTCCCATGTCGGCGCGCGCGGGCTGATGCAGATCATGCCGGGCACCGGCGCGCGTTTCGGCGTCGCGACGGACGCCCTTTATGATCCAGCCACCAATATCGAGACTGGCGCGCGGCTGATCAAGTCGCTCCAGAAGCGCTATGGCAAGGATTTCAACCTGATCCTGGCCGCCTATAATGCGGGCGAAGGCGCCGTGGCGCGCTATGGCAACGCCATTCCACCCTATCGCGAAACGCAGGATTATGTCGTCAAGGTCATGAACCGCTACGCCGCGCTGCGCGCCGCGCCGGGGATCTGAACATGACCGCCCGCACCCTGTTCGCCCGGCTGCCGCTGGCCGCGATCCGCCCAGCCGACCTGATGCTGATCGCAGGCGTCGTCGCGATCGTCGCACTGTTGATCCTGCCGTTGCCGACATTGGTGATCGACATGTTGGTCGCGACCAATATCGCCATTGGCCTGCTGCTGCTGCTATCGACGCTGCATATTTCCAAGCCGCTGGATTTTTCGACTTTTCCGACGGTCCTGTTGCTGACGACGCTGTTCCGGCTGTCGCTGTCGATCGCGACGACGCGGATGATCCTGACCACGGCCGAAGGCGGCCACATCATCCAGCAGTTCGGCGAGATGGTGGCGGGCGGCAATCTGATCGTCGGGCTGGTCGTGTTCCTGATCATTACCGTCGTGCAGTTCATCGTCATATCCAAGGGCGCCGAACGCGTGGCCGAAGTCGCCGCCCGGTTCAGCCTGGACGCGATGCCCGGCAAGCAATTGTCGATCGACAGCGACCTGCGATCGGGGCTGGTGGGCAAGGACGAAGCGCGCGAGCGCCGCCGCGTGCTGGAGCAGGAAAGCAAGCTGCACGGCAGCCTGGACGGCGCGATGAAGTTCGTGAAGGGCGACGCCATCGCCTCTATCGTCATCGTGCTGATCAACCTGATCGGCGGCCTGGCCGTCGGTGTGTTCAGCCATGGGATGGAAGCCGGGCAGGCCATGCAGGTCTTTTCCATCCTGACCATC
The DNA here is from genome assembly GCF_035818615.1 of Sphingobium sp. CR2-8. Taxonomy (NCBI): domain Bacteria; kingdom Pseudomonadati; phylum Pseudomonadota; class Alphaproteobacteria; order Sphingomonadales; family Sphingobiaceae; genus Sphingobium; species Sphingobium wonjuense. The sequence continues at coordinate 3,170,184 of NZ_JAYKZY010000002.1, forward strand.
GGCGACGGATTGGTCGCGCAGATTCCCGCTCTGTTCAGCGCCATGGCGGCCGGCCTGCTGGTGACGCGCACGACCGATGAAAGCCGCGACGGCAGCCTTGGTCCCGCCATCGTCCATCAGATCGGCAGCAAGCCCAAGGTGCTGGTCCCCGCCGCCTTCCTGTGCCTGTTGATGGCGCTGATCCCCGGCTTTCCCGCCGCCGTGTTCATCGGCATCGCCATTGCGCTGGGCGCATCGGCCGCCTGGCAGCATCCGGTGTCGAAGGCCTGGATTTTGGGCAAGACCGCGCGGTTCGACACGAGCGAAAAGCCCCTGCCCGCCGCGATGACAGCCACGCCCGCCGCGCCGCGCCCGGTGCGCCCGCTGGTGCTGGATATCGCTGCGCCGACGATGGACGTGGAGATGGCCGAACGGTTGCGGCTGCGCTTCACCGGCGTGCTGGAGCAGGTGCAGGATCGGCTGGGCCTGCCCATGCCTGCGGGCGAAATGACGACGCGGCTGTTGCCCGAAGGCGAGTCCGCGCGCTGGGCGCTGTTCGCCTTCGAAGCGCCGGTCGGATCGGGGATCGTCGAAAGCGGCGGGTCGCTGGAGGATGCCATGGCGACCGCAGTCGATGCGTTGCTGCGCCGCCACGCCGCGCGCTTCCTGGGGCTTCAGGAAACCACTGCGATGCTCAACCGCCTGGGCGCGGACTATCCCGACCTGGTCAAGGAAGTCGTCCGCGCGGTGTCCAGCCCCCGTATCGCCGAAGTGCTGAGATTGCTTGCCGAAGAGGAGGTCTGTTTGCGGAATATGCGTGACGTCTTGGAAGCCATCGCCGAAATCGGCCAGTCGGAACGCAATGCCGTGCCGATCGCCGACCGGACCCGCGTTGCGTTGCGCCGCTATATCTCCGCGCCGCATATGGCCGATGGCCGCTTCCCCGTACTGGTCGTGGGTGGACGGCTGGAGCGCTTCTTCCGCGACAGCCTGCAATCTGTCGAGGGCGTGCCTCATCTGGCGATGGCACCGGACCATGCCCGCGCGCTGATCGACATGATCCGCCAGGAATGCGGCAAATGCGGTGCGCGCGCTATCGTCACCGCCTATGATCTGCGCCGTCCGCTGCGCCAGTTGACGGCGGGCGACCTCTTCGGCCTGCCGGTGCTGTGCTATAATGAATTGACGCCCGCCTTGCCGCTGGATGTCGTCGGCACGCTGGACCGGACCCCCGACGCGATCGAGGAACAGCCGATGGAGGCCGCCGCATGAAGCGCGCCCTGTCCCTGGGCGTGATGGCGCTGGCGCTTGCCACGACACCGCTCCACGCCGCCGAGCCGCCCTTTGGCGACAAGAAGGTGAATATCAGCGCGCGCGATCAGCCGGCCGCCGATTTCCTGAACCAGTTCTTCGCCGCATCCGGCCTGAAAGTGGCGGTCAACGGATCGGTCGCGGGCAAGATCAACGGGCGCTTTTCCGGCGTGCCCGCCGACATTTGGCAACAAGTGTCCAGCGCCTTCAACCTGATCGCCTATTATGACGGCGTGGTCGTGACCGTGTATAACGCCAACGACGTGGAAAGCCGGACGATGACCGTCGCACCGGGCCGTGCATCCGACCTGTCGAGCGCAGTGGCGCGGGGGCGGCTGAGCGACGCCAACAACCGGGTGCGGATTACGTCCGCCGAAGCGGTGCTGGCGACGGGCGTGCCACGCTTCCTGGACCAGGTGCAGCAGATCGCGACCGCCTTGCCCCGCACCGCGGTGCGCGAGCAGCCGGGTGCGGTCGCCATCGCGCCGGGGCAGGCCCAGCCGCTGACCCCGGGTGGCATCGACCCCTATGAATTGCGCGTCTTCTACCTGCGCTATGCGCGGGCGGACGATACGACGCTCAGCACCGGCGATCGGCAGGTCCGGGTGCCGGGCGTGGGCACCACGGTGTCGCGGATCATGGGCGACGGCATGCCGATCGGCACGGTCGGCGGCAGCTATGGCGAGCAGCAGGTGCGGCAGTCGGTGCCGCGGCTGATGGGCAAGGGGCTGGACAGCGTGCGCCCCGATGCGTCGCGATCGACGCCCTATGATAATGACGAAGAGGATTATCTGGGCCTGCCGCCGGGTGGTGGTTCGGCGCAGGCGGCCCAGCCGCTGCCGCAGACGGGGCCGCGTATCACCACCGATCCGTCGCTGAACGCCGTGATCGTGCGCGACCGGCCGGAAAATATGCCCGCTTATGAAGGGCTGGTCCGGTCGCTGGACGTCGCGCCGCAGATCGTGGAGCTGGAAGCAACGATCATCGACATCAATGTCGACAAGTTGAGGGAATTGGGGATCAACTGGCGGATCGGCAATGGCGATTTCAGCGCGCTGTTCGGTGGCGACGTGGTGCGCCGCACCGGCAATCCGCTGACTGACGCAGTGATTTCGGGCAGCGGCCAGGCCAATCGCGGCCTGTCCCTGTCCGGTATCATCGGATCGAACAACCAGTTTATCGGCCGGATCAACGCGCTGGAGGAAAAGGGCGCGGCCAAGATCGTGTCCCGTCCGCAGCTGGTCACCCTGTCCAATGTCGAGGCAGTGTTCGATCGCACCCGCACCTTCTATGTCCGGGTGGCAGGCGATCGGCAGGTGGATTTGTTCAACGTGACGGCGGGCACCACCCTGCGCGTCAATCCGCATGTGCTGGTCGACAATGGCCAGCCGCGCATCCGCATGGTCGTGAATGTCGAGGACGGCGCGCTGCTGGACGGCACGGTAGACCGCATCCCAGTGGTCGAGCGGGCCAGCGTCAATACGCAGGCACTGATCGCCGAAGGCGAAAGCCTGTTGCTGGGCGGTCTGACCGTCAACAGCGACATGGATGCGGAAAGCGCGATCCCCGTGCTGGGGCAAATCCCCGTATTGGGCGAATTGTTCAAGACGCGCTCCAAGCGCCGCCAGCATACCGAGCGACTGTTCCTGATTTCGCCGCGCATCACACGCCTGGACACCCCCAGTGCGCCAGCGCCCGCGCCCACGAAACTGGGCGTCGCCCGGGTTAAACCGCCGCAAGTCATCGTGGAGAGCGTGCAATGAACGCCGCCACCCTGTCCATGGTCGATAATCCGCGCACCGCCGTCGTCAGTCGGCGCGTGTTGAAGATCCTGTCGGGTCGCCTGTCGGGAAAGGCCTTCCCGCTCGACGGACGGGACCGGGTGAGCATCGGCCATGGGCTGGCCAATGACGTGGTGCTGCGTGGGACGGGAACACGTGACTGCGCGGTGGAGCTGAACCTGACACCCGATGCGGCGCAGTTGCGCGTGTTGCAGGGACAGGTGGAACTGCTCGGCCGAATGCTGGAGGCAGGCGAGCAGGCGGTGTTGCCTGCCTATCTGCCGATCCGGTTGGGGGAATATCTGGTCGCCCATGGCGCGCCAGTGTCGGCCCGCTGGGAGGATGCAGGCGCAATTGCCGATACGCCCGTCGGCACGGCGGTCGGCCCATTGCAGGCGCCGCGCATCGTGGACCGGTTGCTGGACATGGGCCGGACGCAGCTGGGGCGGATCGATCGGCGCACCGTGCGACTGGTGGCCGTCACAGGCTGCGTCGCCCTGCTCGGTATGGCGGCGGCGCAGCCGCTCGGCACACTGGTGATCGGCGATCGCAGCGATCCGGCCAAGCTGACGCGCGAGGTGCGGCAGGCCGGTTTTGGCGCGGTGAAGGTGGACAAGACGGCGGATGGCGCGCTGACTTTCAGCGGCGTGGTGCGGGATGAGGACGAATTGGGGCGGCTGCGTGCGCTGGCGCAGCAGCGCAGCGACAATGTTGTCGTCGATGCGCAGACCGGCCCGGCACTGGCCGACGCGGCGACCGACCTGTTGCAACAGAAGGGCGTGTCGGCGCGCGTGACCCCGGCGCAACCCGGCGCCTTGGTAGTGCGTGCAGGCTATATGCCCGCCGACCGGCAGGAGGACCTGCGCGATGAACTGCGCAAGGACTTGCCCGCTGTCGCATCGGTGGGTTTCAAGGTGGACGATAGCCTGGACGCCAGCCCGTTGCAGGCTTTCTTTACCCAGAGCGGCGCTGGCCTCGCCACGATCGTCACCGATCCGCCGCATATCCTGACCGCCGACGGCTCCCGCTGGTTCCCCGGGTCGACCCTGCCGACCGGGCATCATCTGCTGTCCGTGGAGCCGGGCGCCGTAACCTTCGAGAAGGACGGTCGCACCGAACGCATCGCCCCCTGAACTGTCACTGTAGAGAGAAGGAGACTGACATGACCGACAGCATTTCCAACGCGAACATGACGACGCTGGCCAACACCCCGCTGACCGGCGCACGGATGCGGCAGGATGACACATCGGGCAACTGGTTCGAGGCGTTCGCTTCTGCCTGGGGCAAGGCACTGGACCAGCAGGCCGCGCGCATCGAGCAGAAGTCCGACATGATCGCCAATGAAGGCGGCGACAATCCGTCGCAGATCACCATGCTGACCGCCGAAGCGATGAAGATGAGCTTCCTGTCGAACAGTTCGCACAGTTCGATCGACAGCGTGTCCAAGTCGCTCGAAACCATGGCGCGGAAGCAGTGACATGATCGAATCCATCATGGCACAGGCGTCGACCGCCGCCGCCCCTGCGCGCCTCACCGACCTCAATCCCGCCATGCCGCAGCAGGTGGGACAGGACAGCGCCGCCGAATTTCAGGCGTCGCTCAAGGCGGCCGCGACCGAGCATATGGGCGGGGCGGACATGAATCCTGCCGTCCGCGACATGCTCGGCACGCTGGACAAGGTGAATGGCGAAGCGAAGTCGGTGGCCGACTATGCCAAGTCGGTCCAGGCGTCGGGCGGTGAAATGACGCCCGGCGAGATCGTGCAGCTGACCATGAAATGCCAGGAATTCATGTTCCACTGCCAGCTGACGTCCAACATCGCCAACCGCAGTTCGGAAGGCGTGCAGCAACTGTTCCGTCAGCAGGGCTGACGGAACGGCCGACAAGGAGAGCGACAATGACGAAATTGCGCAAGACCGGGATCGGCCTGCTGGCGGCACTGATGCTGGCAGGCTGTGGCAGCCAGGAAATCTACGGGCATCTGAAGGAAGCGCAGGCCAACGACATGATCGCCGCGCTGCGCGACGCGCAGATCGACGCCAGCAAATCGTCGGACAAGGACGGGCAATGGAGCGTGGCGGTGGAACCCGCCAGCTTCTCCAAGGCCATCCAAGTGCTGCGCGCAAAGGGGCTGCCGCGCGAGGATTATGCCAATCTGGGCACCTTGTTCGAGAAGAAGGGGCTGGTTTCCTCCCCCACCGAGGAGCGGGCGCGGCTGATATATGGCCTGAGCCAGGAGTTGAGCCATACGGTGAGCGAGATTGACGGCGTGGTGCAGGCGCGGGTCCACCTCGCCATGCCCGAAGCCGATCCGCTGTCGGACAAGGTGAAGCCTGCTTCCGCCGCGATCTTCGTCAAATATCAGCCGGGTTACGACCTGCGCGGCCAGACCGGGGCGATCAAGTCGCTGGTGACGAACAGCATCGAAGGGCTGGCCTATGAAAAAGTATCGGTGGTGATGGTGCCGAGCCAGGCCGCGCCGCCGCCCGAAACATCGATATTGGAGGCGAGTTTCGATAGCTGGGCGACCCGGATCGTCTTGGCGCTGGCCGGGATCGGCGGCTTGGCCATGCTGTTCTGGCGACGGGGCAGGCCCATCGCCTTGCCAGCGCAGAGGGAGTCGTCATGACCGGTTCGGCGGCCCGACATGAACTGGCGCGCGTCGCCCGCAAAGGTGGCTGGGCGGTATCGCGCGGTGCGCGGTTTATGGCGGGGCGCAGCGGGCGGCCCGGTTTTGCCGCACTCCATATCCTTCCGCGCTGGCCGGTGCTGGACGCCGACGGACAGCAAAGCGTGGCGATGGTCGCGCTGCTGATCAACGGGCGATCTGCGCTGGGCCGGGTCATCGATGGCACGCAACTGCGCGGCTATGCCGGACGGGTGGGTGCGCCGGTGCTCGAACGGATATTGATGAGCGCGGATGGCGGGCGCGATCCCTTGCCATCGGTAGAGGCGCTACCGGAGCGTGCGGCTGTCCTGCTGGCCAGCGCCGATGGCGCGCCAGCGCTGATGCGCGCCGAAACTCTGCTGCGGGAGATGGGCGCATGGCCTTCCATCTAATCCACGCTGATGGGCGCGCCCTGCTGGCGAGCGACCGGCCATGGTTGCGTGGGAGCGAGCGCCCCCCGATCGAAGAGGCGGTGGCGCTGCTGGGCACGGTGCGCGACCTGCATGAGCGGCAGGATCAGGCGCTGGCGCAGGCCCGGACGCAGGCCGCGATCGAAGGGCGGCGAGTTGGCGAGGAGGAAGGCCGCGCGGCCTTTGCCGCCGCCATCGCCGATCTCACCGATCAGGCGCAGGCCGATGCCGAACGGCGCGACGCGGACATCGCGGCGCTCGCGCTCGCGGCCCTGCGGCAGATGATCGGCGGCCTGCCCGATGAGGAATTGATGGCGGGCGTGGCCCGTCGCGCGGTCGAGGCGCAAGGGGCGCGTGGGCCGGTGGTGGTGGAACTGTCGCCCGCCATGCTGCCCCATGTCGAGCGGGCCTTTGTCGATCGGCCATCGACGGTCGAGGTAAGCCTGCGAGCCGAAGAGGGCCTGACCGACGACCAGTGCAGGCTGACCGCGCCGGACGGGCGGATCGTGGCCGATGTCGGCGTGCAGATCGCGTCCTTCGCGCGGCGCTGGGAGGTGGGCGATGCGGGTTGAAACGCGGCTGGGCGCGCTGTTCGATACGCTGGAGGCCGGCCCGGCCTTCGAGCAGCGGGGCAAGGTGCGCGGCGCGATCGGCACCGCTATCCGCGTGAGTGGCGTCACCGTGCGGATCGGCGATATCTGCGAACTGGCCAGTCCGGCGGGACGTCATTCGCTGCTGGCCGAAGTGGTCGGCCTGTCGGAACATGAGGCGATATTATCGCCGCTGGGCGACCTGCGCGGCCTGTCGAGCGAGACGGAAGTGCTGGTGCGCGTCGGCGAGGATCGCGTGCCGGTATCGGGCGCATTGCTCGGCCGGGTTCTCGACGCCCGGCTCCAGCCGCTGGACGGATTGCCGCCGGTGGATTCGCCATCGACCCAGCCGCTCTACGCCGCCGCGCCCAATCCGATGGAGCGCCAGCGGATCGACACCCAGGTCGAAACCGGGGTTCGGGCGATCGACGGCCTGATCCCGCTGGGCCGGGGACAGCGCATCGGCGTGTTCGCGGCGGCGGGCGGCGGGAAGAGCACGCTGCTAGGTACGCTCGCGCGGCAGGCGCAAGCGGACGTGATCGTCATCGCCCTGATCGGCGAACGCGGGCGCGAGGTACGCGAGTTCGTGGAGGATAATCTGGGCTCGGACGGCCTTATGCGATCGGTCGTCATCGCCTCCACATCCGACCGGCCCGCGCTGGAACGCGCGCGCGCCGCCCATGCGGCGACCGCGATCGCGGAGGGGTTCCGCGCCGAGGGCAAGCATGTGTTGCTGCTGATGGATTCGGTGACGCGCTTTGCCCGCGCCCTGCGGGAGATCGGCCTGTCGGCGGGTGAACCTCCGGTCCGGCGCGGCTTTCCGCCGTCGGTCTTCGCCGAACTGCCACGCCTGTTCGAACGGGCTGGCTGCGACGCGCAAGGCGCGATTACCGGCATCTACACCGTGCTGCTGGAGGATGAGGAGGATGATCCGGTGGGCGAGGAAGTGCGATCGCTGCTCGACGGTCATGTCATCCTGTCGCGTAAGCTGGCGGCGCGGGGCCATTATCCTGCGATCGACATCCTCACCAGCCAGAGCCGGTTGATGGGGCAATTGGTAGAGGATGGCGAGCGGCGCGCCGCCTTGTCATTCCGCGCGATGCTGGCGAAGCTCGACGAGATCGAACTGCTGTTGCAGGTCGGCGATTATAAGCCGGGGCAGGATGCGCTGGCCGATCGCGCCATCGCCCGGCGGGACGAAATGACCGCGTTTCTGCGGCAGCCCACCCATGATGCGCAGCCGTTGCTGATGACGCGCACGATATTGAGGGGATTTGAAGGATGACCGACAGGATCGACCAGCTAAAGACGATCGTGCGCCTGCGCCGTCGCGACCTCGACCGGTATGAGCGCGAAGTGGCAACTGCGCGCCAGCAGATGGCGGTGGCGGAAGCCGAGGCCAGCGCGGCGGCCCAGGCTTGCACGCGCGCATTGGCGACCAGCGAAAAGGCGATGGCGCAGCAAGCGCGCCAGCCCTGCGATCCGCTGGTGCAGCTCCATTGCCGGGCGAGCGCGGCCAAGGCGGAGGCGGCGCGGCAGTTGCGAGCGCAGGCGCGGGCGGCGCTGGACGAAGCGCATAAGCTGGCCGATCGACTGAAGCGCGAATGGATGCGGGCGCAGGTGCGTCACGACGCGATCGTCGGCGAACTGGATCGTGCCGTGCGCGAATGGAAGCGGCAGTTGAGCCGCCGGGCCGATGCGGACCTGCGACCGATGCCGATGGTCGTCGCGTGATGACGCCCATTCCCCAGACGGAAATGGCCGCGCCCCGGACGACGGAGGGCGTCAGGCCAAAGGAGAAGCCCGACCGGGAAACGGTGGACCGGTTTCGCGAGGCGCTGGACCGCAAGAGCGGCAAGGCGGGGGCGTCGAAGCAGGATGAGAAGGAGGAACGCGTTGGCGCGGATCGGCTGTCGCCGCTGCCGCAGGCGGGCGCTCAGCCTTCCCTGGTTCCTGTGTTGACGCATGATCGGCCGAAGCAAGACAAAGGCTATATGTCGGACGAATGCGCCGAGGGGGCGACAGGATCGTCGGCGCCAGCCCCCCGTGATGCGACCGTCGTTTCCGCCCTACCTCCGGCCGCGCCTGCAATAGATGTCGCCGCCTTTGCGACGCTTGTCGCGCGGCTCGACAGCGGATTGCCGCCGTCTGCGCTGTCCCACCTCGCCTTGCCCGGCGATCTGTGGCGCGCCGATCAGGTGATGATCGACCAACAGGCGGGCGGCCTGTCCGTGACCGTCGATATCGGCGGACAGGGGGACGCGCATCATGAAAGCCTGAACGAACTGGAGGCCCGGCTGCGCGCGCGCGGCATGGTCGCCACCGTATCGGCCGCCGATCCTAATCGGATCGCTGAGGCGGATAGTCGGATCGCTTAGCGCGTCCCGTCGCCCCCCGCCCTAATCTCTTTGCGACAGACGGTGCAGGAGAATGGGCATGGCCGGTACGATCGAAAGCGGAAGCGACCTGAATGCAGGTGGTCAGAACTGGCTGGAAACGCTGGGTAAGGACATTCAGGAAGGCTTGGGCGCCATTGCCGAAAAGCTGGGCATCGACGGGCTGGTGTCCGATTTTGACAGGCTGCTGGCTGCGCCGTCCGTGCTGGACAGTTTCGCCCCGCCGCAGGAGCGGGCGAAAGCCCCCGTCGCGCCGGAAAGCTATACCGTCAAGAAAGGCGATACGCTGGGCGCGATCGCGACGCGGACCGGCCATTCGGTGGAGGAACTGGCGCGGACCAATGGCCTGTCCAATCCCGACAGGTTGTCGATCGGGCAGGTGCTGACGCTGGGCGGCGAGGCCGCAGCGGCGGCGCCGACGCAGGCGCGCCCTGCCACCGCGCAGGGCGTCACTACGCAGGGCAACGCCCCGTCCGCGTCCGGCCTGTCGCAGAACGGCATGGATTTCATCTACGACCATGAAGCGCAGGCCGGTGTCAGCAACCGCCTGCACTGGCCCAAGGCCGGCAGCGGCGTGACGCTGGGGCCGGGCTATGACATGAAGGGGCGCACAGCCGATGCGATCGAACGCGACCTGACCGCGATCGGGATCGATCCGCAGTCGGCGCGCAAGGCAGGCGAAGGCGCGGGCCTGACCGGCAGCGCCGCGCGCGATTTCGCCGCCGCCAACAAGGACCTGATCTCGCTGAACGGCGCGCAGGAAAAGGCGTTGCTGCGCCAGACGGTCGAACCTTATGCGGCCAAGGTGCGCGACGCGATCAAGGTGCCGGTCACGCAGAACCAGTTCGATGCGATGGTGAGCCTGGCCTATAACATCGGCACGGGGAAGGACGGGTTCGCGGGCAGCACCGCGCTGGCGCGCCTGAATGCGGGCGACGCCAAGGGCGCGGCCGAGGCGATGACATGGTGGAACAAGTCGGACGGGCAGGTGTCGCAAGGGCTGGTCAACCGCCGCGCCGATGAGGTCGAACTGTTCAATACCCCCGGCGCTACGCTGGCGACGCCCGCCACCCCGACGCAGGATGTCACGCCGCCGCAGGTCACGGGCGGCACCAGCCCAGATGCGCTGGCCGCGACCGTCGCCACGCAGGGCGACGCGCAGGCCAGGGCCGACCTGGCCGCTGGCAAGAAGGTCGTCGTCGCGCTGCGCACCGATACCGATACCCGGGCCAATGGCGGCAAGGGCGTCTATGACGACAGCATCGCCGTCCTGTGGAAGGATGAGGCCGGGCGCTATCAGGCGCAGGTCTTTGACGGCAATACCGAACCGTCCGGCCAATATGGCTGGGACGGGCCAAAGGCGGCGCGCGGATCGCACACCGACATGAACGGCGACGGCAAGATGGACCTGGGTCGCTTGCAGGCGGGCACGATCCGCTACGAACAGGAAAGCGGCCAGTTTCTGGGCAACACATTCTTCCGCGCGACCAGGACGCAGGTGGCGGAGCGCGACACCAATCAGGATGGCCGCTTCACCGCCGCCGATGCCAGCCGCATCGATAGCAGCGGCGCAGGCCGATCCATGCTGATCCATCAGGGTGGCGCGACCAATACATGGTCGGCCGGGTGCCAGACCATTCCCAAGGCGCAGTTCAACGACTTCGTCGCCGCGCTTGGCGGGCAACAGGCGTTCAGCTATGTTCTGGCCGATGCGCGCTAGAGCCTTTCTGCTATCCCCGATCCTGGTGTCGCTTGCGGCATGCGGCAGCCCTTCCCCCGCCAATTCGCAGGCTGACGCGGTCCAGAAGTCGAGCAACGTCGCGACTACAGCACCGACCGCACGACGTGACAGCGCAACTGTTGATTTGGTCGCGTCCGGGATCGATTTCGCTGCGCTGGCAGGGCGATGGACGGTGGCGGGCGTCGCGGTTGGAGAGAATGGCGTGCAGGCGTTGGCAAAGGACGATCCGGCCTATATGGGCCAGATGTTGGAGATCGCCAGCGATCATCTTGCCTGGTCGCCGGGTCAGAGCGCATCGGCCGCCAATCTGTCCGACCGCTGCGATGATCCGGTCACCGCGCGACAGACAGGCGCAGCCGCGCAGGATTATGACAGGCAATTCGCCAACCAGCTTGCCGCGTTAGGGATCCACGCCCCCCAACCCCACGCCGTCGAGTGCGACAGCGGCCAATGGGGACCGGAAGCGGCAGGTGGCGCGATCCTGTTCCCGGCGCCGGGCGGGCGCATCGCCATGTCCTGGTATGATGGGGCGATGCTCCTGCTGGAAAGAAAAGGCAAGTTGGCGCTGCATTGAAGCATCAAGGCATTCCAATGCTCGTCAAATCTTTGGTGCGGACCTCCTTCCTCTTAGGGTCAGGACTCACTGATCAGAGCCGGAAGATGACGGTTGCGGCGAGCGCCTCATGCGGCGTGATCTGCGCGATCGGGATGGTGCCGATCAATGGATAGGCCTTGGCAAGCAACCAGCGAATCTTGTCGATAGTCACGGGCGCGAGGCCGTTGCGCTCGCATTTGACGAGCCATTCCTTCGCCACCGCCTCGAAAGTGTTGGCCGCAGCATATTTGGCGGCCATCCTCGCGCACTTTTTCTCCAGCGCCGGATCGATCCCCTCGGCAATCTTCTTCTTGGCTTCGTCGCGCCGGACACGCGCCTCCGCGAGGCTTATGGTTGGCCACCCCCCGAGATGAAGCTTCTTCTGCTTGTCCAGAAAACGGTAGTTGAAGCGTCATAGCTTCGAACCGTTGGGCTGGATGACAAGATAGAGGTTCTGTGAATTGATAAGGTTCCAGGCCTTCGCTCTCGGCTTGGCGGCATTGATCTGGATGTAGGTCAGCATGGTCGTTTTCCCAGCAAGGCCGGGTCGATCCGAGGGCAACAAAAAGAGCAACATCTTGTGGTCGCTGCTGTTGCCCTTAGCCGGATTTCGCCGGACAGTGTCTGGCGATTTTCGGTCAAGAAATGCTGTAAAACCAGCTGCTTGCTGGACCTTCCCGGACGTCGCCGGAAAGGTCTCTGGTGCCAGAAGAGGACTCGAATTCAGATTTTATGTAATTGTTATAAAATCTTAGTCTCGAAAATCGATGCCCTTCGATACCCTCACTTATACCCGCATATGGAAATAACGGGGCGGTTCGCTGCCCAAAATCGGCCTTTTGACAATATTTTTCTATCTGTTGGAAGCTACCACAATCCGCCTGTGTTTGCAGCCGGTCGCGTCATTTTTCCTGTATTTGTGCGGAGCAGATTGCATCATAGTTTGGTCGCCTCACATGGTGACAAGCGAACTGGGTGCATCAGGTTTTCAATCAGCCACTTTATACCGAGGCAGATGATCCGGTCACGATCACTCTGCCAAACGCGGCTCTTCCAGATGCTTCTCGATCTGACCCGACTTTACCGGGTCGATCCTGTCAGCTTCGGCCAAGGCCCATCTTTCCCATGCTTCGAGCGTCTGTTTCGGGCGGAGCGATGTCCCCTCGTCCATGGCCCGCCTGACTTCGCTCACCAGCAACCGGATATCCTGGGCTTGCCGTAGCAATTCGCCGCTGACCCTCAAATCGACGAGGCGCTGCGCGTTGAGCGCGGCCAGTCTTTCCCTGCGTCGGTGTTCTTCGGCCTCGCGTCGGCGTTGCTGTTCCTCTTCGTCTTCCTTGAGGCTCCGCCTGAACCGCGCTTCGCCAGCGACGATAGCGCTGGCTGCGATCGAGGCGATCTTCGATTCGATCAAACCATCGGCATCGTCTGCCCAACTTGCGATTGCGGGCTGCCGGGTGTCGCTGACGATAGAAATGCGTAACACGGTGTTGGCGGGCAGATCGGGTGCAGGCAGGTTTCGTCCCGCTTGACGGACGGAGCGATGCCTTCCCACGATCTCGAAGCGCAGCGACAAGCTCATGTCGCCAATCCGCATGGCACCGTGAACTTCGTCATTGTCATCACGCGCAGAACCCGAATGGCCTCGCTTGTCGAGCGCGTCGAAAACTCCGCTCAAGATGCGCAAACGGCGTCGTGACAGCGGCGTGTCGAATTTCGGTGCCTCCCACCAATAAGCCCAGCCTTCACTTTTCTCCCGCCGCCGCTGTTCGCGCAGCAGGAGGTCGTTCAAGCCGCGATTGGGCGCATCGAGATTCTTGGGCGCGCGGGCGCGGCCGATCGCACGCAATTCTTGTTCCCGGAGTTCCTCCAGGTCCTCCGGCACATGGATCGAAACAAAAGGTCCATCGGAGGATTTCGGTGCGGCCGGTTCGAACAGATGGCCAAGCCGACTGTCGAGGCGGATGCGGCCGGTTTCGCCGGGGCGGCGTCCCGGCACCTTGGGTCGGGTTTCCACTTTTCGCCCTGCATGAACGCGGTTCCAATGTCCCTGTCGTGGCAGGATCACGCCGTAGGATCGCAGGGCTTTGCGCAAGCCCACATCGGACATGCCGACCTTTGCTGCGAGATCGCGCATGGGGGCTGACCAGGCAAAGTCCCAGAGTTGGTCGGGTAGGATATCGACGCCGCTGTAATAGACGTAACGCACGGGCTTTCGGTGCTCCTTTGCTTGGGGTGCGGAGCTAGATCGAATGGTATCGCGACGCACGCAATCATCGATCGGTAGAATTGGCGAGACGGCAGATTGGGTAAGGGCATCGCTAACCCTCCAAGCTTACCGCGCCGGGCTGTAAGCTGGGCTTAAGTCGGCTCCCTCACATGCGGCGCAGCCCTTCGGACGCAGCTAGCCTTATCCGGGCGAACCTTCTCCTGAGGCGCCCGTTAGACGGGCCTGCCAGCGCTTGAACTGTTGAAATCATTTGACAATTTTGCCTATGCGACGGCAGGGCACCATCATTGACAGCATGAATTCGCGAACCAAACCAACCACATAGACCGCACCTGACGGCGGGCCTTTTATCTCGCCATCCAAAAATCTTCTCGTCCCCTGTGTAAAATCACCGATCTCAGCGCGGTGGGAGGGCCGACCGGAAGGGGCCATCCAACAGCCCAAGGGAGGGCGGCCCTCCCATTGTCCCAGCACCATGATGGACATGGCGAGCTTGCGAATATAACGCGTCCAACAGCGATCAGACGTTGGGCCATCTGCTCGCCAGAACGGGCTGGCACTGTGAGAGCGCCAGCTCGTTCGATGCTTATCTAAGGACGATCAACCTGCCTTTTTGATGTCGGCCACCAGCACGCCGATCCGTTCCGAACAGACAGCCAAAACGACGCGGCCGAGTTCCTCGACCTGCACGCCAAGCCAGTCCAACTGCTCTTTCGTGATGCGGTAGTGCTTGGAATAGCGCGCCTTCACATAGGCTTCCTTCAGCTTGTCGAACAGCGCGCGATCCTGCCGTGTGTCCTGCGGCCAAACGTAGACAAGGCGACGGTCGATCAGTTCAGCCTGCCCTCTCAAGAAGCCAAGGTTGTGCACATGCGGCGTGTAGAAAGTGCATACCAGCAACACACAATGATACAGGCGTTCCGTCGCTTGATGCATCAAAAAGGCCGCGTCTTTGAGCCTACCCTGATCGGCACTGAACTTGGCAGTCTCCAACATGCCTGATGCGCTTGGCATCCACTCGCTGAAATACTCCTGCGCCATCTTGAGCGCCTGCTCGGGAGTCTTGGGCTTGGGCTGATGGAGTTCGACATCATCTCTTTCGTATAGCGCGATGCCATCCTTCGCGATGTCCATGAAAAAGTAGCGCCCATGCGCCAGCGCGTCGTTCACTTCCTGCAAAGTATGCACGATGAAGTTGACAGGCGTGCGAATGGCTTTGCTGATCGTCTGCTCGGCATAGAGCCTAGCGTCCAGCTTCGACCAATAAGCCACCCGGTCCGTCAGGCGCTTGTCATTGACGATGATAAGCAGGTCGTAGTCGGACTGATAGCCCTTCGCCGTGTGCGGCTCATCGATCCAGCCGCCGCGTGCATAGGAGCCATAGAGAATGACCTTGTGGATGCGCCCCTTCTTCTTCCACTCGTGACGTGCGAGCGAGAGGGCATCATCGAATTCCTCGAACACGATCTGCATCAGACGTTCAAGTTCGCGCTGCTTCTGCGCCGGGAGGTGATCGAGATCGTTTCTCATCAGCTTCCACCTAGCAATTCCGTCACGCCGATGCACCCGGTTACGCCGCTGATGGAGGTTGTGACCCCCGCGCCGCCGCGCGCTGCGCCACGCGCCGATCGGTCGCGGTTAGATAGAATCCGTAGGATTCTTCTATTAGCATTGTTAAAGGGCATTTTTTCCATGCAATATCATGATCTTAATACAAATTTAGGTTCCCGATAGGCCGAGTTTTCGGTTCCCGATAGGCCGAATCTGGCGGTTCCCGATAGGCCGAGTTGTGTCCGCACTTGTCCCAACGAGGCCAAAGATATTTGTTTCGTATGCGGAACAAATATTAAATTGCCCTTATTTCTCTTGTCCAGCTGGAGCCGGGCGCATCCGCATGGCTTTCTCACTGTCCGCATCATTCTGGCTTCCTGCAATAGGCCGCCTAACTGCTCAAAACTATCGATCCGGCTGTGCTCATGCAGGCAATCCGGCATGGTTCGCGCATGGCTGGGCAATACCCTGTGAGGCTGCGTTTTTCCTCATGCGGTGGGGTCCATCGCCATCCTTAATTCGCAGACCAACGGGTATGATCCGACTGCATCGGCGCTCCGGCGTAGAAAAGGCCATTCTGGCGATGAAACGTCATGTGGCGAAGCGAAGGCCCGTCATCGATAATCGGCAGCGGTGGCGGAGCGATTAGCTCCCCCTACGCCCCGTCGCTTCGTCACCACCTTTCATTTGGATGTGGAATTGTCAGCGATGCGATTGAGCGAGAACACCCTTCAGGCATCAGACCAGACCACGCGTCGAATAGAGCCTGAGGTTACGCCGATCACTGTGCGCATCCCCGATGCCTGCCGGATGATCGGGATTGGTCGATCCAAGATGTACGAGCTGATCCAGGAGGGGCGGGTCGAGACCGTCAAGCTGGGGACCAGCACGCTGGTCGTGGTCGAAAGCCTTACCGCTCTCATCGCTGGAATCAGGCAAAAACAAAACGAAAGGCGATTTTGATTTTAATCGAGATTGCCGTTTGACTTTAGCGATGGCGACTGAAGTTGGCACCTTGGTGCGGCTGGTAAAATCATCAGCAGGATAACTGACATTCTGGCTGCGACGCGCGATGTCTGCTTTAGCGGCGATTGTCTCCGCTGCCGGCTCGGCAAAGCTACCTAGATTGCCGACGGTCACCTTCAGAAAGGAGCCATAGTCTGCGTAAAAATGTGCGCAACTCTTTCCGCTTCATGCCATCTATAACCCTGAACATTTCATAGCGCGTGTCGGGATTTTAGGGTCGTAAATTCGCAATTTGTATGATGCTATATCGATAGGGGATTCACAGCTTGAATCGGGTGCGATAGTAATCCATCTTGATGAACCAACAACCGACTATTTTAGAGTTCACCCGGCAAGTCGAGCGGACCGATCGCCGACCAGAGTCGGACAGGTTGCGTATTGCAGTGCTCGGAATTTTCGGTGAACTCGGCTCTTTGATGAGTGAGATCAAGAAGGGCGTTCGCGAGGGGCCGAAGTACATTTCGTTTCGGACAACACTGGTCGAGGAAGCAGGGGACCTTCTTTGGTATTTTGCCGCGCTATCACTTACGATGGGTTGGGAGTTTAGCCGACTTTTATCCGCTGTCTTGGATGCGGAAGTCAGCGAAGGTAGCAGTTTCGCGAGTCTTCAGGGCCTTGTCGACAGGTTGCCGACCGATGCCTTCGACCCGTGGCTGTCTGCGGGTGAAAAAGCAGGCGCACTTGCTGCACACGTTGGGACCGGCGGTTCGGACGATGAACTTTACGATCTGGCAGTGTCAGCGCTGCGGGCTGCATTGATCGCTTTCAAGTCTGTGCAGCTGGCGTTTTCGGAGCCAATTGAGCATAATATTGAGAAAAGCCTTTCGCGCTTTCCGATCAGTAGAAAGCCACTCAAGCTCTATGATGAGAGGCTAACCGGTGAAGGAAAGGCTATAAGCGTCGATGAGCGTTTGCCTGCATTCCTGCCCGTAGAATTTCGAGAAAAGACCGTTGGGCGGAAGGTCGTTGTCGTGCAGTCTGCTTTCACGATCAAGATCGGCGATCCATTGACTGACAATATTGGAGAAGGAGATGATTATCGTTTTCACGATGTCTTTCATCTCGCCTATGCAGCTGTATTAGGATGGTCACCTGTTCTTCGAGCTCTTCTCAAAGTGAAAAGAAAATCCTATCCTGACTTGGACGAAAACCAAGATGGGGCACGTGCGATTCTCATTGAAGAAGGCATTTCAACTTTCATATTTAATCATGCAAAGCCGCATCTTTTTCGAGATTCGGCGGGTGTTGACTATCGTATTCTTTCGACGATCAAAGAATTTGTAAAAGGGTATGAGGTCGAAGATCAGCCGTTCTGGGCTTGGGAACGCGCGATTTTGCGTGGGTATGATGTTTTTCGCGAATTGACACATTTTCGAAGTGGACGAGTCACTCTCGACATGAGTAAGCGCGACATCTTTTTTGAACCATTGGATGTGCGATGAGTTGGGAGCAAACCTTCGTCGAACGCCTTGCGAGCGTTCAAATCTCCAATGTTTTCAATCCGTATTGCGACCATTGCGAAGTTCACGATCTCGTTGACGCGGCCTCGATTCGGCGCTCCAATCTCGAAGCGATACTGGATCTCAGAAAATCGACGAGTGTCGATAGCATTTGGTTTGGTCGCGATCTTGGATATCGAGGAGGCCGCCGGACAGGGCTAGCCCTGACCGATGAAGTGGCGATGTTTAGCGCGGCAGGCGCTCTAAAGGCGGGTCCCAAAATCGCCCGTGCGACACATGGAACGCCTGTTGCGGAACGGACGGCGGCTGTAATCTGGTCGCTAATAAATCGCCTGCGACGACCGCCGATGCTGTGGAATGCGTTTCCGTTTCATCCTCATGAACCAGAAGCGCCGTTCACCAATCGCGCGCACACCACGCGCGAACGCAGGCTCACCGGCTGGGCCATTGAAGCTCTTATCGATCGCTTTGACAACCCGCAGCTTATTGCGATCGGAAACGACGCCTCAAAAGCGCTCTCCGATCTTGGTTTTAAGCATCAGACGGCCCGGCATCCAAGCTATGGTGGGCAGCGGGAATTCATAGAGACTATGGAGCGACTCCATGGCCTCTCACCGACCTTGCCGCAGAAGGCTGAGCCAAAACTGCTTTAGGCAATTCCACCAGATTTCCAGCACTCAGCCAGTAGGGTCCGAGTGTCGCCCGCCTTGCGGTTCTTCGCCCCCAGGTCGAGCACGGCTTCTGCAGCGATGATTGTCAACGGGCCAACCTTGGCTCCGGTGCATTGTGCTACGAAGCATAGGAGTCGGGACAAGCCGATCAGATTTCCGAGCGCCCGTTCTATGTACCAATGTGAGCGGTAGAAGGCCGAAAGCCTCAAAACATTGTCTCTGTCGATCTTAAAAGAGACATGGCTCAAGCAGGGGCCGCCCAGATTGTATTTTCCATCAGTGAGTGGATTGTAAGTCGCGATCTCCAATGAGATATCGTCTAAAGAAACTTCGTAATGCGTCGTTGTCTTGGGTGGATTTTCAATCCGGCCTTTGAGCTTTCCAATCAGGACATCGAGAGGGTTTAGCTGGCGATTGCCTCTCATCATGGGAGACTTGTCATCATTATAGCGAATAGTCATCCGCTCGAAATATGTACCCCAGACTTTGCGTACTTTAGGTAAAACGACCTGAAGATAGTATTCGTAGAATTCATCAGAGCCATTTTTAATCTGAGAATGGTATGTGTCGAGCGGGAATATAGTGTT
Source organism: Sphingobium sp. CR2-8 (assembly GCF_035818615.1). Taxonomy (NCBI): domain Bacteria; kingdom Pseudomonadati; phylum Pseudomonadota; class Alphaproteobacteria; order Sphingomonadales; family Sphingobiaceae; genus Sphingobium; species Sphingobium wonjuense. Next base: position 3,189,180 of record NZ_JAYKZY010000002.1, read on the forward strand.
AGCGACCGTATCAGTTGTCCGGAACTTATTATCCAGAGCAAATTTATCGAACGCTTTAATGATGGTCCTCTCGGATGCTGTCTTCATCGTCGGGTCGGTTATCGAATAAATTAGATTGTATACAGGCCTAGACGAAATCGAGAGAGCCTTAGTGGCCTTCAGCCACGCTGCCACGGCCGACGGGCTGTCATCAATCACGAGATAGTTCGGCATCGAAAGCTAAATCCATATTAATCTTGGAGATCTAGCTAAGATGTATTTCGCTGTAAGCCAAGCATAGCCTCGCGTGCCCCAACCTTCGCCCCAAGAATTTTTGATGGAATACTCATAACTTCCGCCTGAGGGGCGGAGACCGCAGATAACAACTGCGTGCCGACCCTCTATTTTGGCATTGTTCAAAAGATCAAGAGGGGCCAACCCCGTACACGCAAAAAATGGCGCGTCTATGTTGATTACTAAGCCAATCGCCCTGCCGCATTTGAGCGACCTTTCGACCGTCGAACCGTCAAATGGTTTGTCCATCACATGGGCTTGGTGAAACTCACATGACGCGTTCAGGGGGTTTTCGCTTCTATATGGCCAATCAAGCTCGCTTGCCTGACCATCCAGAGCGAGACTATCGATCGCTGCGTCGATCGTCAGAGCGTAGGCGACTGGGCGGCAGGCTCGTAGGCTCGCCTGCCGATGCAAGGACTCGGGAGAGAGTAATTCCTTTGGGTCGCGAACTACCCGGTGGATATCGCTAACCGCAAACGAAAGACACGTCGGATGTGGCCCTTGGTCTCGTGCCAGCCCCAGGTCGATTTCGATAAAGACAGCGCTATCCGGCATTTATTTTGTAGCGGCTTTCACAATCCGAGCGCGATTAGCTCGTGAAAGGCCGCTTTCGGGTGGCATAACGGAGAAGTTGAATGCAACCTCGCACAGAGGAGCGGCTTCCCATGGGCGTTTATGCTCAAACGGTAGTGACCCGACGCCTTTGGTGTCAGCGCGATAGAAAATGCGCTTTGCCGATGGTGCGCCTATCAAGTCGGGATCAAGGGATGTGACGGCGTCGAGTTCTGTAAGGCTTGCAGGTGGAGGAGCCTTCGGCAGCCACAAATATCCCGCACCGGCTTGTTGTTCGAGGCTTACAGTAATGGTGTCGCCGACGTTGACGGCAATGTCGGCTCGATTGTCCCCTTGGCTCAAGACCCAAGCATCGTATCGCGTCTCTGCGGCGGCGGATACATGGCCCAAGCGTTCCTTGATCTTCTTGGGCTTAATTTCGAGTAGTCGGGCTCTCTGTTCTGCGTTGATGACCCGATTGCGCTCTAATGCCCACACAGTGGCTTGATAACTCGAACCGCAACGGAGCGACAATTGGTAGATCGTATCCTCTTCTGCAAGGCGAGAGCGCGTCCAGCCCTGTTTATTCGCGTGATGGCCAATGAGCCACATTGGTAACAAGAAGGTTCCGGCAAATTCGTCCGCTTCGATCTCTTGTAAATACGAGGCGAAACCGTCGATCTTTGGGGCTTTCAGGCTGTGAGCCGCGCGGCGCAGTACGTTAGGGCTGTCGAGACTAGGTTCGTGAGCCATGAAGGCATGGCCTAATTCGTGGGCAGCCGTGAAGCGTTGAACAGAGAGAGGACGCTTGGTGCTGATCATGACGCCGGGCTGATCGCCACGGATGTACGCCCCTAAAAGGCCATCCAGCGGCTTGAAGACCACTCTCACATCGAGCCAGGCAAGCGCATCGAATATATCGACGCGCTCGTGAGTGGTCATGATCCGCTCACGAACATCGAGAAATCGTTGAACCTTTGTCGCGGCTGCAGCCCCTTTCAGGCGCGCGCGCCTTATGGCTTCATTCAAGTGGTAGCGCTTTCCGAACGGGACCGTAGGTAGGTAGCAAAACGCTGCAATTCACCCATGTCCTGATCCGACAGGGTCTCAGCAGCGCGTGCGAGAAACTCCGTTCGCTCGCTAGCTTTCTGGGCGGACACACCGGTCGTAAAGAACTCAATGCCCCGGCCAAGTGCCTTCGCGATTTCAGAAAGCTGGGTGGCGCTCACTTGAGTGGTACCAGCCTCAATCGCTTCAATTTCATCAGGCGCAACTCCGATCATTTCTGCGAGCTCGTCGGCTGAGAGTTCAAGATACTCGCGAGCTTCCGTGACGCGTGCTGCTATATGCCGCTCGGTCGCGATATTAGGCATTTTCTTTCTTCTTTTCTTTTTCAAAAAGAGCCGCAATTCGAGGAATGAGGTGCTCCTTCATTTCCTCGAAGCTGTCATAGCCACCCTCTTTGATCGCGCTTTCCGGAATTTGAAATTTGACAACCTCTTCCAGCGTCACAAGGGCGCGAACCGCTCGATGGGAATCAATCTCCACCGCAGGTTTCATGATGTCTGAGGATGCAGGTTTGTCACCAGGAAGGGCGGCATCTGCCGTTTCGTCATCCCACCACCTTTCGAGCACGGCTTCCACCGCCGAGACGGGAAACACGGTCGGCAGGGTTTCCTTCAAGTCATTCGCCATGATGCCTCCTTCGCTGAGAATGCCAGATCATGAATCCAAAAGCAACAAAGGTTCACATTATGTTCTACTTAAAATCTGGGTTGAGATGATAAGGTCACCAAGGGCGATCCTCATCAAAGCTTCGCATCTGCATTGTAGGTTTGACTGCTGGTGAAGACCATTTGCTTCTCGCCTCCGAGGCGTCCCGGAGCAGTCGAATCGTTCATCGATTTAGAGAGGCCGCTCGATCGCAAAGTTCAAGGCGCTGCGGATGGCCATGCCATATCTCGTTAGCATACTTTTGGGGACTTCGTAGCCAAGCCGTCCAGATAATCGGACCACACCTGCATCATCGCGACGCGCTCGTCCCAATATTCTCCGCGAGCATAAGCGCGCCTTACTGCGTCAGCCTCCGCGTGCGCCAGCTGTCGTTCAATGGCATCCGGATGCCATTTGCCCATCTCATTGAGCAAGGTGCTAGCCATGGCGCGAAAGCCGTGACTTGTCATCTCGTCGCCGGAATAGCCCAATCGACGCAGCGCGCCGTTCAGCGCATTCTCGGACATGGGTCGCTTAATGGATTGGAAGCCGGGGAAAACAAATTTGCCCGTGCCAGTGACACCATGGATCGAGGTCAAGATTTCCAGAGACTGCCGGGATAGTGGCACGCGATGTGGACGCCGCATCTTCATTTTTTCGGCGGGGATCGACCAGAGAGCTTTGTCAAAATCGATCTCTGTCCATTCGGCGTGGCGCAGTTCACCCGGCCGAACAAAAACATGAGGAGCGAGCCGCAGGGCCGCTCTTGTAACTGCATGTCCGTCAAAAGCTGCGATCGCACGCATCAGCGGCCCGACCTGTTGACTGTTGGTTATGGCAGCCAGATGCTTCACCTTGGGTGTAGTCAGGGCGTCGCGTAGATTGGCAGACAGGTCATGTTCTGCCCGCCCGGTGGCAATCGCGTAGCGAAAGACCCGACCGCAGACGCTTCTCAGCCGTCGGGCAGTTTCGTGTCGGCCGCGCCCTTCGACCTGACGCAGGACGGCCAACAGTTCCATGCTTGTGATCTCGCTGATCTTACGATCACCCAACGAAGGGTATGCGAACTCGAGCAGCCATTTCACCTTACCTAGGGTGATTTCGGCGAGCCCTTCGCGCTCCCGCTTCGCCAGCCACTCTTCCGCGACAATCCGAAAGCCGGTCGTTGCCTCGAATGCCTCACGTGCCTCAGTCTCCTTGCGCGTCGCTGTCGGGTCTAATCCAGACGCCAGCAGCTTGCGGGCTGCTTCTCTTTCTCTCGTGCTTCAGCAAGGGTAATCAACGGGAACACTCCCATCGCCATCGTCTTGGCCTTGCCGTCGAAGCGATAATTCATGCGCCAATAGCGACCGCCCTGAGGCGTGATCAGAAGGTAGAGTCCATGCCCGTCCGCCAGCTTGTAGGGCTTTTCGCGGGGCTTTGCTTTGGACAGCGCGAGGGATGAAAGAGCCATGAGGGTATCTCCTTTGGCCATGCTGGCCGATACCCACAAAGATACCTTCATGTACCCCGAATTCACAAATCCACGGGCGGAAACCAGCGGACGCCAGACACAAAAAAACCGCTGTTTCCAGCGGTTTTTTCGATCTATCCGGATTTCTACGGAAGAACAAATGGTGCCCAGAAGAGGACTCGAACCTCCACGACCTTGCGATCGCCAGCACCTGAAGCTGGTGCGTCTACCAATTCCGCCATCTGGGCACGGGGTAGGAGGGCGCCTCTAACCGGGTCCCCCAAAGCTGTCAACGCATTGTCTTCAATATTTTGCTCGCCAATGCAAAAAGCCGGTTTAAGGCGGATCGCGACTGGAAAATCAGAAGGATGCCGACGTGAACGATACCCCCGCCGACCCGCCTGCGCTGTTCGCCCGGCCTGACGGCCTGCGCCTGGCCTATCGCCAGCGCGAAGGCATGGGGCCGACGATCATGTTCCTGCCGGGCTACATGTCCGACATGGAGGGCGGCAAAGCGGTCGCGCTGGACCAATGGGCGGCCATGCAGGGGCGGGCCATGCTGCGCCTGGACTATGCCGGTTGCGGGGCCAGCGAGGGGCGTTTCGCGGAGGGGACGCTAGCGAGCTGGCGCGACGACGTGCTGCTGCTGCTCGATCGACTGGTGGAAGGCCCGGTGGTGCTGGTCGGTTCGTCGATGGGGGGCTGGCTGGCGCTGCTGGTTGCGCTGGCGCGTCCAGAGCGGGTTGTCGCGCTGGTCGGCGTCGCCGCCGCACCCGATTTTACCGAATGGGGCTTTACCGATGCGGACAAGGCGCTGCTGGCGACCGAAGGCCGGATCGAGGAACCCACGCCCTATGGCGACCAGCCCCATGTGACGACGCTGGCTTTCTGGCAGTCAGGGCAGGCTTTGCGGTTGCTGGAGGACGAGATCGGCATCGACTGCCCGGTGCGGCTGCTGCATGGGCAGAAGGACCAGGACGTACCATGGTATGTGGCGGTCAAGGTGGCGGGGCAGCTACGTTCATCCGATGTGCAGACGCTGCTGATTAAGGACGGCGACCATCGCCTGTCCCGCGACGGCGACATCGCCCTGCTGATCCACAGCGTCGCCAGCCTGTTGGCCCTAACCGCGGATAGCCTCTAATGTTTTTCTTCCTGCCGCTCCTGCTCCAGGCCTATGATCCGGAAATCGAGGCGGTGATGAACCGCAGCCGCAAGGAAAAGCAGGAGGAGCGCGCGGCGGCTGCCGCAGCGGCTACGCCGAAACCGGCCGCTCCGGCACGGGAAGATGGCAAGGTGCCGGTCCCCGCCAAATTCGCCGCACCGTTCCAGGCCTGCCTGGATCAGGCGATCGAATCCCCGGACGCCGGGGTCGCCTTCGCCCAGAAATGGCGGATCGAGGGGGGCAGCTTCTATGCGCGCCATTGCATGGGCTTTGCCTATGCGCGGGCCGAACGCTGGACGCCCGCCATCGTCGCCTTCGAACAGGCGGCCGAGGAAGCCGAACGCAGCGGAGAGATGGTTGAGGCCGCGCGACTATGGGCGCAGGCGGGCAATGCCGCGATGGCGAACGGCGACCTGCCCAAGGCGCGGGGCGATTTCGATGCCGCTTTGGCGCGCGGCCTGCCCGACGGGCTTGAGAAAGGCGAGGTCCACCTGGACCGGGCGCGCGCATTGGTGGCGCTGAACGACGCGGACGCGGCGCGCGATTCGCTGGACGTCGCGCTGGTGCAGGCGCCCAAAGACCCGCTGGCGTGGCTGTTGTCGGCCACGCTGGCGCGGCGGTCGGGCGAGATGAGCCTGGCGCAGGCGCATATCGCGCGGGCGGTGCAACTGTCGCCCGATGACGCGGCGGTGGCGCTGGAGGAGGGCAATATCGCGGTCCTGACCGATCATGAGGATATTGCACGCGCGGCCTGGGCGCGGGCGGTGAAACTGGCCCCGGATGCGCCGTCTGGCAAGGCGGCGGCGGACAATCTGTCGCGGCTGCCCGTTGCGAAGGCTGCCCAGTAAGAGGCCAGCAAGGCTTTGTAACGGAACCGCTTTTGTCTTCGGCCCGTTCGCCCGACCGTAGCGGGTTGAGGACAAAGGAGACAGCGACATGGACAGTTATTGGAAGAAAAGCATCGGCATCGGCCTGTTGGTGGTAGCTGCGACGGCGACCACCGCCTGTTCGCGCGGCGCGACGCGCGGCGGCCTGATCGGCGGCGCGGGCGGCGCGGTCGTGGGTAGTGCGACTGGCCTTGGCACCGCAGAGGGTGCGGCGATCGGCGGTGCGGTGGGCGCGGTCATCGGCGACGATAACGACCGCTGTTCGCGGCGCGATCGCCGTCGTGGTCGTTGCTGAGCCGGACCCCGATTATTTGAGGTAGAAGTCGACGGTCGTGACGACGCGCACCTTCTTGTAAGGCGTGTCGCTCGATCCGTCGCCGCCCTCGCCATCGCGGGCGTCGATCGAGAAATAGCCCTGGGTGGCGCTCTTGATGCCCCCTACCCCGGCGCCCGAATCCTTGGCGAACTGTTCGGCGGCGGCACGGGCGTCGCGGGTGGCGGCGGCGACCATATCGGGCTTCACATCATTCAGCTTGGTGAAGCTGTATTTCATGCCCGACCCTTCCTGCAGCGTGACGCCGCGGCGGACGAGGTCGAATTGCTGCGCGACCGCCTTTTGCGCGCGGGCGATGTCGGTGGTGCGCAGCAACATCCGCTGCGTGATGGTGATCGTGTTGACGCCGTTGTTCAGATATTGGTTCACGCCCGCCCCGGTCGGGGTCAGGTCGCTCGGCTTGAAACCCAGACCCGAGAAATAGGCCTGCAATTCTTTCGTGTTGCCGTCGATGTCGGCACGGACGGTGGGCAGGTCGAAGCCGGTCGCCGAATAGCTGATCGACCAAGTGGCGAGGTCCGCCGTCACATCCTTTTCAGCCAGGCCGCGCACGGTGACGGACCGGTCCGCCGCCTTGGCCCGCTTCAATCCATCACCCAGCAGATAGCCGCCCGTGATCGTCCCGAACGCCAGCAGCGCCGCGCCGCCCAGCAAAACCCTGTCCCGCATTTCCAACGCCATTATTCGCTTTCCTCTTCCGTCCAATGATGCGCGCCCTTATCTTGGTATGACCCTATTGCTATCGAGATGAACCGTTGCTTTATGGCGACGAACGGAGAATATCTTGCCCAAATTCCTGCATAGCATGATCCGCGTGACCGACGTGGACAAGAGCATGGCCTTTTTCGACCTGCTGGGTTTGAAAGAGGTCAACAGGATCGTGAGCGAACAGGGGCGCTTCACGCTCGTCTACCTGGCCGCGCCGGGCGATGAGGATGCGCAGGTCGAACTGACCTATAACTGGCCGCCACAGGATGGCAGCCCGGCCGAAACCTATGACGGCGGGCGCAATTTCGGGCATATCGCCTACAGGGTAGAGAATATCTACGACACCTGTCAGCGGATGATGGATGCAGGCGTGACGATCAACCGGCCGCCGCGCGACGGGCACATGGCGTTCGTGCGGACGCCCGACAATATTTCGATCGAGCTGCTGCAGGACGGGCGGCTGGAACCGGCCGAACCCTGGGCGTCGATGCCCAATATTGGGGTCTGGTAAGCGCCATGCTGGAGGTCGTCCGCATCCCCGTCCTGACCGACAATTATGTCTGGCTGATCCATGACTCCACCAGCGGCGAGACGGTGGTGGTCGATCCGGCAGTGGCGGAGCCCGTGCTGGCGGCGGCGGCCGACCGCGGCTGGACCATCGGCCAGATCTGGAACACCCATTGGCATGGCGACCATGTCGGCGGCAATGCGGCGATCAAGGCGGCCACAGGCTGTGTCATCACCGGCCCGGCGGCGGAGGCCGAGAAGATCGATACGCTCGACCGGACGGTGGGCGAAGGCGACAGCGTGCGGATCGGCGAGCATGTCGCCACGGTGATGGCGGTGCCAGCCCATACGGCGGGGCATATCGCCTATCATCTGGCGGACGATCGCCTCATCTTCGTGGGCGACACGCTGTTCGCCATGGGCTGCGGCCGCTTGTTCGAGGGGACGGCGGCGCAGATGTTCGCCAATATGGCGCGCTTTGCGGCGCTGCCGGACGAGACGATCGTCTATTGCGCGCATGAATATACGCTCTCCAACGGGCGTTTCGCGCTGGTCGTCGAGCCGGACAATGACGCCCTGGCGCAGCGGGTGGCGGCGGTGGAAGCCGCGCGGGCGCGGGGAGACGCGACAGTGCCCACCAGCATCGGCCTGGAGCGTGCGACCAACATCTTCATGCGCGCGCGCGACGTGGCGCAACTGGCCGAACGGCGCGCGGCAAAGGACGCGGCCTGACGGTTTTTGCGCTATGGTGGCGTCCTTGACGCTATGTAAGGACAGGAGAGTCGCGATGCGTGCATGGATAGCGATGACGCCGATGCTGCTGGCGGCCTGCGCGGGCAGCTATGTGCCCAAGCCGCTGACGGACAAGCAGACGGCTGCGCTGGACAAGGCGCTGGACGGGAAGGTCGCGGAGGAAAAGCGCAGCTGCATCAACCGCGAACCGCAGACCAACCTGACCGTCATCAGCAACAATGTTCTGCTCTACCGGGTCAGCAAGAAGCTGGTATATAAGAATGAGCTGATCGGCAGCTGCAACGGCCTGACCTATGGCGACACGCTGATCGTGCGCAGCTATGGATCCCAGATGTGCCGGGGCGATTTCGCGACTTCCGCCAATTTGCAGACCGGCATGCAATCGGGCGCCTGCGCGCTGGGCGACTTCATCCCCTATCGCGCGCCGAAATAAGGCGATCAGTCGCCGATCGCGCGCGCCAGGTCGGTGCGGATCGCCAGGAGACGGGTGAGGATGTCATCGCGATCTGAAGGCGCAGAGCGTGGCGGCGTTGCCGGGATGGCGGGCGCAACGACCGGTGTCGGCGCTTCACCATCCGCCAGCGCCTTTTGCGCGCCCTTGACCGTGAACCCTTCCACATTGAGCAGATGATCGATGCGGCGGGCCAGCGCCACGTCGGCAGGCCTGTAGTAGCGGCGGTTGCCCGATCGCTGAAGCGGGCGCAATTGCGGAAAGCGCGTTTCCCAATAGCGCAAGATATGTTGGGGAAGACCCAGCTCGACCGCCAGCTCGCTGATGGTCAGAAATGCACCCTCTGCCTTTTCCATGGCGGGGATGTTGCACTCATTACCGCACCAAGGTCAACCTTGGTAACGCAATGGTAATATTGGAAAAGCGTCCGGCGGGGGTTTCAGACCGCGGCGACGCGGTCGCGCATCGTCTGGCTGGCGCGAAAGGTCAGCACCCGGCGCGGTTCGATCGGCACTTCGACGCCGGTCTTGGGGTTGCGCCCCATGCGCTGCGTCTTGTCGCGCAGGACGAAGGTGCCGAAGCTGGAAATCTTCACATTTTCGCCGCGTTCGAGCGCCGTCGACATATGTTCGAGGATCGATTCAACGAGCGCGGCGGCCTCCGCACGCGACAGGCCGACATGGCGGTTCACGCTTTCAGCCAAGTCCGCCCGCGTCAAGGTTGCATTGCCGCTCATCGACCATCCCCACTTCTTGGCCCCTGCAATCATCCTTGCGGATGATCATTTGGAAATGTGATCGATTCGCGCTGTTTTGGCAAGCGGTTGCTGGATGTCATAACCGTCTTGTTATGCGGCCCGCTGGCTGTTCCAGGCAGCTTAGACCCGCAGGACGCAGGCGCCCCAGGTGAAGCCGCCGCCCATTGCTTCCAGCACGATCAGGTCGCCCGGCTTGATCCGCCCGTCGCGGACCGCCACGTCGAGCGCCAGGGGCACGGAGGCGGCCGATGTGTTGGCATGGCGATCGACCGTCACCACTACCCGGTCGGGCGACAATTTGAGCTTGCGCGCGGTCGCGTCCAGGATGCGGGCATTCGCCTGATGCGGCACCAGCCAGTCTATGTCGGTGGGGGCGAGGCCCGCCTGTTCCATGACTTCGCGCAGGACCGAGGCCAGGTTCACCACAGCATGGCGAAAGACTTCCTGCCCACGCATGCGCAGCTTCCCTACGGTCTGCGTGGTGGAAGGGCCACCGTCGACATAGAGAAGCTGGTTGTGGCGGCCATCGGCATGGAGTTTCGTGGCAAGGATGCCGCGGCGGCCATCTTCGCTTTCCTCCGCGCCCAGCACGACCGCGCCGGCGCCGTCGCCGAACAGCACGCAGGTGGCGCGATCCTCCCAGTCGAGGATGCGGCTGAAGGTTTCCGATCCGATCACCAGAGCGCGATTTGCCGCGCCCGACCGGATCATGCTGTCCGCGACCGTCACCGCATAGAGGAAGCCCGAGCAGACGGCGGCGACGTCGAACGCCACGCAATCGTCGATGCCGAGCGCCGCCTGCACCTTCGTCGCCGCAGCGGGAAAGGTCTGGTCCGGCGTCGCGGTGGCGAGGATGATGAGGTCGATATCCTGCGCGGCGATGCCCGCCGCCGCGATCGCCTGGCGCGCGGCGTCGGCCGCGAGGCTGGCGGTGGTTTCGCCGTCACCGGCGATGTAGCGGTTGCGGATGCCGGTGCGTTCGACGATCCATTCGTCGCTGGTGTCGACGGTCTGCGCCAGTTCGGCATTGCTGACCGCGCGGACGGGCAGGGCCGAGCCTGTACCCAGCAATATCGAACGGCGGATCACTTGACGGGCTGCTCCAGTTTCGACGCGGCGTCCGACAGCGACTGGATGCCGGCCATGTCCGCGGCGATCCGGCGGGTGATGTCTTCTTCCAGCAGCCGGGCGGCGACATGCACAGCGTTGGCCACGCCCTTTTCGTCCGCGCTGCCATGGCTTTTCACGACCACGCCGTTCAGGCCCAGGAAGACCGCGCCATTATGGTTGTTGGGGTCGAGATGATGCTTGAGCAGATGCATCGCAGGCTTCGAGATCAGAAAGCCGATCTTCGAACGGATCGAACTGGTGAACGCCTTGCGCAGCACGTCGGTGACGAAACGGGCCGTGCCCTCCGCCGTCTTGAGCGCGACATTGCCGGAAAAGCCGTCGCACACGATGACGTCGGCGTCGCCACGGGCGATCTTGTCGCCTTCGGTAAATCCGTCGAACTGCAGCGGCAGGCTGGTCGCGCTGCGCAGCACGGCGGCGGCGTCACGAATCTCGTCCGTGCCCTTAAGGTCTTCGGTGCCGATGTTGAGCAGCCGCACGCGGGGCCGGTCCAGATCGAAGGCGATGCGCGAATAGGCCGCGCCCATCACCGCGAACTGGACGAGGTTGCGGGCGTCGCATTCGGTGTTGGCACCCAGGTCCAGCATGATGACGTCGTTATTGCCCAGCGTCGGCAGCATCGCAGCGAGCGCTGGACGATCGACGCCCGGCATGGTGCGCAAGGCGAGTTTCGCCATCGCCATCAGCGCGCCGGTATTGCCGGCGGACACGGCCGCACCCGCCTGGCCCGATTTCACGGCGGCGATCGCCATGCTCATCGAGCTGCTTTTCTTGCGAATCGCTACGCTGGGCTTGTCCGACCCCGCCACGACCGTATCGGCATGGACGATTTCGGACGCGGCGCGCAGATTCGGGTGGTCGTCAAGCGCAGCCTTGATCTGCACCTCGTCGCCGAACAGGGTGAAGCGCAACCCGTCATGACGGCGGCGGGCCAATGCCACGCCCGCCATCATCACGCGCACGCCTTCGTCCCCGCCCATCGCGTCGATTGCGATTCGCGGCTGACTGGACACTTAAGATCACCCCTTTGCGGAGATGGGGATGGGCTTACGCCCCGACGGCTACGATTTCGCGGCCGTTATAATGCCCGCAGGCGTCGCACAGATTGTGGGGACGCTTCAGTTCACCGCAGTTGGAGCATTCATTGAATGCTTCGACGCGCAGCGAATCGTGGCTGCGGCGCATGCCGCGCTTGGAGGGAGAAGTTTTGCGCTTGGGGACAGCCATGTCGGCACCTTGTTCCGTAAATATTCAAGTTGTACGACCGGCCAGTTCCCATGGAAAAGCTGACGCCAACGGCGCCGCAGACCCATGCGGCCCGGGTGATCGCGAAGCCCTGCGCCTATAGCGGTTTTTGTTCGGGGCGCAAGGCTTTCCTTCTCCCTGGGCTTGCCTTTGGCCTTGCCCCTTCGCGCCGCGGGCCTAGGGTGCAAGCTATCAGGGAAAGAGGATATTCCATGCTGCTGCCCATCACGCTGACCTTTGCCGCGGCTTGCGCGCTGCTCAACATGGGACTGGCAATTCGCTGTTCGCGCATCCGCATCACCGACAAGGTGATCCATGGCGATGCGGGTAACAGCCTGCTGGCGAAGCGGATGCGGGCGCATGCGAACTTCATCGAATATACGCCGATCGTCCTGATTCTCTTCGCACTGGTGGAAATGGCGGTCGGCGCGTCGCTGTGGCTGTGGATCAGCGCGCTGGTCTATGTGGTGGCGCGCGTCGCGCATGCGGTCGGCATGGATGCGGACAAGCCGACACCATGGCGCGCGGGCGGCGCGCTGCTGACGTGGGGCGTGATGCTGGTGATGGCAGGCACGGCGCTGACGATCGCCTATGGCGCGACGCGGGCGATGCCGGTGCCGCCAGCGATGGCGTTGCGGCAATAGGCGAGCTTAGCCCGCCAGCACCGAATCGGCGACGAAGGGATTGGTGCGCCGTTCGTGCGCGAAATTGCTCATCTGGCCATGGCCGGGCACGAAAGCCGTGTCGCCACCCAGCGGCCACAGCTTGCCGGTGATGGCGTCGATCAGATCCTGATGATTGCCGCGCGGAAAGTCGGTGCGGCCGATCGCACCCTGAAACAGCACGTCGCCAACGATGGCGAGCTTGCTGGGGGCGTGATGGAAAACCACATGGCCGGGCGTGTGGCCCGGGCAATGGATGACGTCGAGGGTCAGATTGCCGACCGTCACCTGATCGCCATCGCTTAGCCAGCGATCCGGCTCGAAGCTTTCGCCCGGCAGGCCCCAACGCTCGCCATCCTGCGGCAGCCGGTCGATCCAGAAGCGGTCGTCCTCATGCGGCCCCTCGATCGGGACATTAAGGTCGCGGGCCAGCACGCCCGCCTGCCCGCAATGGTCGATATGGCCGTGGGTGACGAGGATCTTTTCGATCGTCACGCCATGCTGGGCCACCGCCTTCTTAAGGACAGGCAGGTCGCCGCCCGGATCGACGAAGGCGCCGCGCATCGTTTCCGTACACCAGAAGAGGGTGCAATTCTGCTGCAACGGCGTGACGGGGATCAGGGTGGCTTTGAGCGGCGGCGTGGTCATGCGCCTGATGTGGCGAAGCGGACGGGCGGACGCAAGGCTGTCTCTATGAGCGATACAGACCAAATGCTGTTCGCCGACGAAGGTCCAGGCCAGTTCGCCTCTCTGGACTGGACCCCGGCCTTCGCCGGGGAACGGCTGATTATCTTCCCATCAATCCACTCGTCAGGCGTCATCCGTCACCGCGAACGGCTCCGCCAGGCTGATGCTGTCCAGAACCTTGGCGGTCTCGTCGCGCACGCGCAGCATGACGCGATGCAGGCGACATTCCGATTCGGGCAGGCAGTTGGTGCAGCTTTCATGGGCGAAGCGGCTGGCGCAGGGCGTCAGCGCCAGCGATCCGCGCGTCAGACGGACGATGTCGCCATAGCTGATATCGACCGGCGCCAAGGCCAGCCAATAGCCCCCGTCCCTGCCCCGCTGGGTGGCCACCAGCCCTTCGCGCGACAATTCGGACAGGATGACCGTCAGGAATTTCGAAGGAATATTCTGCCGCGTGGCGATTTCGTTCAAGGGCACCGGACCCTGGCGGTAACGATCGGCAAGATGCTGAAGCGCGCGGATGGCGTAACGGGTCTTCTGGGATAACATCGGGTTGTTATTCGCTCGCGTGCAGACTTTGGCAAGTCAAGCGACGCGAGAGAGAAAGAAGTTTTCGGGCTGGAATCCGCAGAATCAAGATTACTATGTTCGCGCGCAGGCGGGAACACGGTCGGCTAGCGCGCAGGCTCCAGCGCGGCCTTCGCTTGTCCGGGGAAGTCGCTAAAGATTCCATCCACCCCGGTCGCGGCGATGGCGCGGACCCAGGAGGCGAAGTCGCCGTGCCCCTGCGGATCGTCGGCGCGCTGATACTGGGCGGGGAGGAAGATATTTTCCATCCGCAGCGTCCAGACATGAACCTGCAGGCCCGCGTCATGGGCGCGGCCGACCAGCGCGGTCGCGCCTTCGGGCGCGATGACCAGCGCGGCGGACGGACCGATGCCATCGGCATAGGTGGCGATCTCGGTCAGGCCCTGCACCGTCAGCATGTCGGCATAGCTGGTGCCGGGGAAGTCGGCCGGGCCGCCTTCCGCATCCACCAGCTGGATGAGGCGCAGGCGGGTCGCGGCGCGCAAAGCCTTCCAATTGCCGACTTCGAACGATTGGATGAAGACCGGGTCGGCTTCGGTCTGATAGCCGTAGCGGCTGAGCAGATCGAGCAACGGCGCTTGGTGCGGCAGGCCGAGGCCCGCGAAATAGCTGGGATGCTTGGTTTCGGGATAGAGGCCGATGCGGTGGCCGGTTTCGGCCTCCTTCGCGCGGACCAGCTTCAATATCTCCTCGAAGGTGGGGATGAGGTAGAGATCGTTGAAGCGCTTATTGGCCGGGCGCACATCAGGCAGCCGTTCGCGCGCGCGCAAGGTGCGCAACTCGGCGAGGGTGAAATCTTCGGTGAACCAGCCGGTCATGGCGACGCCGTCGATCGTCTTGCTTGTCTTGCGATCGGCAAATTCGGGATGATCGGCGACGTCGGTGGTGCCGCCAATCTCATTTTCATGCCGGGCGACGAGAACGCCGTCCTTGGTCAGCACCAGGTCGGGTTCGATATAGTCCGCGCCCTGATCGATCGCGCGTTCGTAACTGGCGAGTGTATGTTCGGGGCGTTCGCCGCTGGCGCCGCGATGAGCGATGAGGATCGGCTCCGCGGCGGTCGCGGTGGAAAGGGGGATGAGGCTCATCAGCAGCAATAGCCCAAAGCGCAGCAGCCCCCGTCCGATCACGCCGTCACGCCTTGCAGCGCATTTTCATAGGTCGTCGCCTTGAAGCCGACGATCGTCTGCTTGCCGGTGTCGAGGATCGGGCGCTTGATCATCGACGGATTGGTGATCATCAGCAGGATCGCCTTGTCCGCGTCGATATGCGCCTTGTCCCCGGCATCGAGCGCCTTGAACGTCGTGCCGGAGCGGTTGAGGATGGTTTCCCAGCCATGCTCCATCACCCATTCCTCCAGCTTCGCCTTGTCGACGCCCGCGACCTTATAGTCGTGGAAGCTGTAGGTGACGCGTTCATTGTCCAGCCAGTTGCGGGCTTTCTTGATCGTGTCGCAATTTTTGATGCCGTACATGGTAATCATGATGCTGTGTTCCTGTTACCCTTTGAAGGCAGTGACTTCGATTTCGATCTTCATGTCCGGCTTGACGAGGCCCGCGACGACGCAGCTGGCCGCCGGGCGGATGTCGCCGAAGACGGGACCGGTGATATCGCCCATCACATCCCAATAGGCCACGTCGGTGATATAATAGGTGACCCGCACCACGTCGGCGAAGGAAAAGCCCGCGTCATCCAGTGCCTTGCCGATGACCTTGAGCGCATTGCGGCCCTGCTCCACCACCGATTCCGGCATGATCTTCGTTTCGGGATCGGTGCCGGTGGTGCCGGCGACGAAGCACCAGTCGCCCTGGACGACGGCGCGCGAATAGCCGACCTGCGCCTCGAAGGGCGAGCCGGAAGAAATGAGCTGGCGGGGCATGAGGATTCCTGCTGCAGTGCGAAAGGATCAGGCGGGCCTTTGCGCCCTTGGTCGCGGGCTGTCCAGTATTTTCCAGCCTGGCGCACCGGAACGGCGCGCGGGCCGGGCCGTTAGGAAGGGGTGAGGCATCAAGCCCCAGGAGAGACGCGATGGACCGCCCTACCCCCGATCGGGAACTGGAAGAGAATAGCGAACAGGCCGAAGCCGGCACCCAGGCGCAGGATGTCGCGGACGACGCGGCCGCCCGATCGACCGACCTTAGCGAAGATAGCGAGCGCGGAGGAAAGCCCAACCCGGCGCAGATCATCCCGGACGATACCGAGGATTTGGTGGAAAAGATGGAAGCGATGAACCGATCGGGCCGGATCGATATGGACGCCTATGCCGGCGAACCGTCCATGGACGATGAGGACGATAATTATGGCAAGACCGATGACGAGGATGAAGATTAAGCTGCTTCACCCTATTGGCATGGGCTGATGGAAGGCCGTCGCGCGGCATGGCGCGGCGGCCTTTTGCCTGTTTCGCCTCCGTTCCGGATGATCCCCTTCGCATGGCCGGGGCCGCGGGACGGGTTGCGCCGGATCGGTGAGAAGGCGGATCGGCTTTAACGTCGCGTTCGCCTTTCCGCCGCTAAGCCCGTGCGATGGCAAAATATGGGACAGGGCGGCAGCGGTCGCATGAGGACAAGGCGCAACAGGCATGGGGCGCGGAGGCGCGGCGCGCGGGCACCGGTGGGCTTCACCCTGCCGCGCGGCGTGGCAGGATCAGCGGAGCAGCACTGGTCTACATGCTGTGCCTGGGCTTGTTGCTCGGCTGGTATGGCCCGGTTTGGATGGCGCGGTTCGACGCGCCGACCATCAGCATGCCGATGCCCGGCATCGCCGCCGATGTGCTGTCCGCCGATTTCGGCTATTGCCATAGCGGCGGCGGGACCGATTGCGTGGTCGATGGCGACACATTCTGGTTCCGGGGCGAAAAGATACGGATCGCCGATATCGACACGCCCGAAACCCATGGCCCGCGCTGCGTGGCGGAGGGCGAACTGGGCGCGCGGGCGACGCGGCGGTTGCAGGCGCTGATGAACCGTGGGCCCTTTACGCTGGAGACGGGCGATCGGGATAGCGATCGTTATGGCCGGGCCTTGCGGGTGGTGACGCGCGGCGGCCAGTCGATCGGCGAGCAGCTTGTCGCCGAAGGACTGGCCCGACGCTGGGATGGCGCGCGCCACCCCTGGTGCTAGAGCATGATCCGATCATCCAGGATCGGATCATGCTCTAGCTATTCTTTGCTTTCCGCATTTTCGAGGCCAGTCGATGACGCCATCTGCTTCGAAAATGCCACAGGTTAGCGGCAGCTGACCCCGCCGCGGTCGATCTCACGGCCCAGCAGCGCGCCCGCGCCGCCGCCGATCAACGTGCCCAGCAGGTTGGACTGGCCCTGCGCGATCTGATTGCCCAGCAGGCCACCCAGCGCCGCGCCGACGATCAGGCCGGTGGTGCCATCCGAACGGCGGCAATAGTAGCGGTTGTCATTGCCGCGATAGATACGGGTGCGACGATCGACGCGGATCGGGTCGTAACCGGAGCGATAGTAGCGGTTGGGCTGATAGGAGCGGCCGTAGCGCGGATCGGGGCGGTTCCAGTCATAATTGTTGACGGCGCGACCCGAGCGGATGTCGCCGCGCTGGTCCTTCCGCCAGTCGCGGCGATCGTCGCGGCGGTCCTGACGTGCATCGCGGCGATCTTCCCGGCGGTCCTGGCGGTCTTCCCGGCGGTCCTGACGATCGTCGCGGCGGTCTTCGCGCCATTCGCGGTTGTTTTGACCGGGCTGGGCAAAAGCTGGCGTCGCGGCCAGGCCAGTGAGCGCCATCGCGCCAAGCGATAGGGCGGCGATGGTCTGTTTGAACGAGAATAGCACGGGCAGGGTTCCTTCCCTCTTATGAGCGTGGCGATAGAACCCGTGGTTCCGCAAGATGTTGCATGAACGGAACAAAACCATGTGTTCAGGCGAGGGACAGAGTGAAGAGGGCGCGCCTCCTTTCTTTCGCGTAGGCAATTGCTCCCTTAACTTCGCATATTTCTCGCTGATTTCGGCTTTTAATATCCTATCCTTGGAATATTGTTACGCGATGGCGTGATAAACGGTAGCACGTCAAAAGCCCATGGCGACGATAGACGCGCGCGCCGTTGTAGGACAGGCAGCCCGCATGCGCCGCCATAAGCGCGTTCAGAACGCATTGGCGATGGCCTGGCGCTGATCGTTGGTGAGGCCGTCGGCGGCGGTCGCATTGTCGCCTTGCGCGCGTGGGCTGTCGTCGCCCGGACCAACGAACTGAATCGCGGTCATGATCACCAGAATGGCCCAGAGCAAGGCGAACCAGCGGCTGGTGAAGAGCGATCGGAGGCGGACGCCGAAAAACATGAGCGCAGGATAGCCGCGTGGGGTTAAGGAAGGATCACCCTGCCCCGGCGCAACGGCTTTCGGGCGCTGCGAAGGTGATCGGACTGGTCAGGACGACCTGGTCGAGCCGGGCCGCGGCCATGCAGCGGTGGCACCAGGCATGATCGAAGCTTTCCTCGATCACCCAGTCCTGCGCCACTATGTCCCACGCCACCCAAGCGTCGCGCGTAACATGGTCGCTGCCGCAGACATTGCAGATATAGGCATGGCGGAGGGGGACAGGCTCGGTCATGGGCCGAGCATAAGGCAGCTTTCGCCATTTTGGCGGGAGATGGGTCCGTTATGGATGCAATGGAAGGCGGCTCAGGCGGCGGCCTTTTGCAATGCGCCAGCCTCGGTCAGACGTCGGTGCAACGCGGAAGCTGAAAATTCAAGCCCATTGGGCCATGCAAGCGCGCCAGCCTCAATGAAAGCGCGGGCAAAAAAGATTGGATCTGCCAACGGTGCGGTCAGTTCCGTATCGCGCGCGATGATGTCGGCGGCGGACCAAAGCGCCGTGCTACCGTCGCTGAATGTCAAATCAAGCTGCGCAGGACCAGCAGGCTGGATATGAGTGATCTTAATCATCGAGGTCGGCTCCGGGGATCATCTCCATCGGCAGCAACGCTTCACTGCGTTGCTAGTTTGCCATGAGTTCGCCCCGATGGTCCAGCGCCCATTGCCGAACGATCCGCACGGCCTTCTTGGGCAGGTTGCCAGCTATGATTTCGCCTGTCGAAATGGCGACAAAGCTTCGAAACCTTGATAGCTGGCGTGGAAATGCGGGGGCGGATGATCCTCATGATACATCCGTATGACGATACCGAAAAAGAGGGAGATGATCGGCATATATCGTCTCCGTTGCCCTCAGTCCGGTTGGACAGGTGGCTTCCCGCCTGTCCCCCGGACGGAGGCTAGTTGATGTTGAGTTGGGCTCGGATAAGATAGGTCGACCTTCTCAGATCACATTGAGCGTCATGCTCAAGCAAAAATGCCCTATCGGATCGGAGATAAATCTCGTCTCCATCCGCTACTTCCCATACCCAAAATCCGCTCCGATCCTGATATACGCTGGAATACAGCATTCCAGAATCCTTGCAGTAGAACTCCACTGCCAATCATAGTTCTCGTCAAGCGTTGTAGTATCAAAGAGTCTGGTGGCCTAATTGGTCTCTATTCCGCCATCCATGAGGCAACTAAAGAATTGATCGAGGCGTGTCTTTAGTGGAGCAATATTAAAAATATTTAAGTGAAATCTCTACGTCATACCAGCCTCCTACAGTGATTTTTTCAAAAATTCACTCCGCAGCGATCCCCGCCGCCTTGAACATGTCCGGGTCGCTTTCGTCGGTGTTGGCCGCGTCGCTGCCCTTGATCTTCTGGCGGCGGTCGAAGGCGTCCCAGACGTCGTTCCACTGGCCGCGCGTCGCGCCCTTCGAATATTCCGTCGCGCGGGTTTCGAAGAAGTTGGCGTGCTCCACGCCGTTCAGCATCGGGGCGAGCCAGGGGAGCGGATGCTCGTCGATCATGTAGATGGGTTTGAGGCCCAGCTGGCCCAGGCGCCAGTCGGCGATGTAGCGGACATATTTCTTGATGTCCTTGGGCGTCATGCCGGGCACTGGTCCCATTTCGAAGACGAGGTCGACGAAGGCGTCCTCGATCCGAACCGTCTTCTGGCACATGTCCATGATGTCGTCCTTGACCGCCGGGGTCAGGCAGTTGCGTTCCGCGCAGAAGGCGTGGAACAGCTTGATGATCCCCTCGCAATGCAGCGTTTCGTCGCGGATCGACCAGGTGACGATCTGGCCCATGCCCTTCATCTTGTTGAAGCGCGGGAAGTTCATCAGCATCGCGAAGGACGCGAAGAGCTGCAAGCCTTCGGTAAAGCCGCCGAACATGGCCAGCGTGCGGGCGATATCCTCGTCCGTGTCGACGCCGAACTGCTGCAGATAGTCGTGTTTGTCCTTCATCTCCTTATACTGCATGAAGGCGCTATATTCGCTTTCGGGCATGCCGATCGTGTCGAGCAGATGCGAGTAGGCGGCGATGTGGACGGTTTCCATGTTGGAAAACGCGGTCAGCATCATCTTGACCTCGGTCGGCTTGAACACGCGGCCGTACTTCTCGTGGTAGCAATCCTGCACTTCCACGTCGGCCTGGGTGAAGAAGCGGAAGATCTGCGTCAGCAGGTTGCGCTCATGGTCGGACAGCTTCTGTGCCCAGTCGCGGCAATCCTCGCCCAAAGGCACTTCCTCGGGCAGCCAGTGCAGTTGCTGCTGGCGCTTCCAATATTCATAGGCCCAGGGATATTCGAAGGGCTTGTAGACCTTGGAGGCTTGGAGAAGAGGCATGGGACGGAACTCCGGGCGAAATCGTTACGAGTGAAGGGCGGTTGCAACTTGGACGGGGACGGGACGTTGAGACGTCGCTACCCCCCGCACAGGAGAAATATCATGGTCGACCTGACCAGCATCCAAGAACATGCCGAAGTAATCGGCGCCGATGGCGTTCATGTCGGCACCGTCGACCATATGGACGGTGACCGGATCAAGCTGACCAAGAAGGACAGCGGAGAAGGCAGCCATAAGGGGCATCATCATTATATCAGCCAGGGCCTGATCGCGGCGGTCGAGGATGACGGCACCGTGCGGCTTTCCGCCAATGCCGACGTCGCAGTGACGTTTGAAGAGGAAGAGTGAGCGCGCGGGCGCGGCGGCATAGGCCGTCGCGCCCGGCTTCATGCCGTTACTGGCAGGCAAGACACTCATCATAGTCGGTGGTCTCGCCGATTTCGAACTTAGGCGCGTCGATCGTATTGTCGGCCTCCACCCCGCCGGCGAAGCCCGCGCGCTGGACGCTCTTCGAACGCAGATAGTAAAGTGACTTGATGCCCAGTTCCCAGGCGCGGAAGTGGAGCATGAGCAGATCCCATTTTTCCACGTCGGCCGGGATGAACAGGTTCAGCGACTGCGCCTGATCGATATAGGGCGTACGGTCGGCCGCGAGTTCGAGCAGCCAGCGCTGGTCGATTTCGAAGCTGGTCTTGAACGTGTCCTTTTCTTCCTGGCTCAGGAAGTCGAGATGCTGGACCGATCCGCCCTTTTCCAGGATCGAGTTCCACACCGCGCTGCTGTCCTTCGCCTTGGCGACCAGCAGCTTTTCGAGATAGGGATTCTTGATCGAGAAGCTGCCCGACAGCGTCTTGTGCGTGTAGATGTTCGCCGGGATCGGCTCGATACAGGCCGAGGTGCCGCCACAGATGATGCTGATCGACGCGGTCGGCGCAATCGCCATCTTGCAACTGAACCGCTCCATTACGCCCTGATCGGCGGCGTCCGGGCACGGGCCGCGTTCCTGCGCCAGCATCATCGACGCTTCGTTCACCTTGGCATTGATATGCTTGAAGATGCGCAGGTTCCAGGACTTGGCCATCGCGCCTTCGAATGGAATGTTGCGCGCCTGCAGGAAGCTGTGGAAACCCATGACGCCCAGACCCACCGAGCGTTCGCGCATCGCGCTATATTTGGCGCGCGCCATTTCGGGCGGGGCGCGGTCGATATAGTCCTGCAACACATTGTCGAGGAAGCGCATGATGTCCTCCGCGAACATCGGCTCGTCCTTCCACTCGTCCCAGGTTTCCAGGTTCATGGAGGAGAGGCAGCACACGGCGGTCCGGTCGTTGCCCAGATGGTCGCGACCGGTGGGCAGCGTGATTTCCGAGCAGAGGTTGGAGGTCGAAACCTTGAGGCCCAGGTCGCGATGATGTTTGGGCATCATGCGGTTCACCGTGTCGTTGAACACGATATAGGGTTCGCCGGTGGCCAAGCGGACTTCGACCAGCTTCTGGAACAGAGCGCGGGCGTTAACCGTGCCGCGGATCGACTGATCCTTCGGGCTGCGCAGGTGGAAGTCCGCGCCGTCGCGCACCGCTTCCATGAACTCGTCGGTCAGCAGCACGCCATGGTGCAGGTTCAGCGCCTTGCGGTTGAAGTCGCCGGACGTCTTGCGGATCTCCAGGAATTCCTCGATTTCCGGGTGCGAGACGTCGAGATAACAGGCGGCCGATCCGCGACGCAGACTACCCTGGCTGATCGCGAGGGTGAGGCTGTCCATGACGCGAACGAAGGGGATGATCCCGCTGGTCTTGCCGTTGAGGCCGACCGGCTCACCGATGCCGCGCACGCTGCCCCAATAGGTTCCGATGCCGCCACCGCGCGAGGCGAGCCAGACATTCTCGTTCCAGGTGTTGACGATGCCTTCCAGGCTGTCGTCCACCGAGTTCAGATAGCAGCTGATCGGCAGGCCGCGACCGGTGCCGCCGTTCGACAGAACGGGAGTGGCGGGCATGAACCAGAGGCGCGAGATATAGTCGTAGACGCGCTGCGCATGGGCGGCGTCGTCGGCATAGGCCGCCGCAACGCGGGCGAAGAGATCCTGATAGGATTCGCCGGGCAGCAGATAGCGGTCGTTCAGCGTGTCCTTGCCGAATTCGGTCAGCAACGCATCGCGCGACGAATCCGTCACGACGGTGAAACGCCGCTCCAATACGGTCGAAGAGGTCATGGGTGCAGCCTCCGCCTTGGTTTCAGCAGGCGCGGGCGCTGTATCGGCGGCAGGCCGGGCCTGCTCCACCTTCGCATCATCCAACAGATCGTCCATTACAGTCGCCACGTCGCCAGCACCTTGTCCACTATCTCGAAAATCCATCGCGATTCCCCGAATGTTCCTGTTCCGTTCGATTCGGTCAAGTCGGGTCGCGTCAGCCGCGCATCCTTAGCATGATCGTACCGATCCGGGGACGGAAAAAGGCCCAACCGACGCGATCGCACGGGCGAAACCGCCCTGTCACCGTACAATAGACCCGGCGCGCAATCACAACCTGTTGGGTAACCCCCGTTAACCCGATACCATGGATAGTGCCATAAGCGTGGGGACGCGCAAGTAGGTAAATGACAAACGAGAGACTCCGTCCGTCGCCAATGAGACTCGCTTGGACGCATCGATGGCATGCGACGCACGGACTTCCCTAGCCCCCGCAAAAGGCAAGGGGCTGCACGCAAAGAAAAAATAAATTGAGGCTTGTCACGCAAATGCGTGGGCGCCCGATTCCGGTGGTATAGCAGTGCTTGTGGCTGCCGGGAGAATGACATGATTCTCTATTATCACCCCTTGTCGTCCTACTGCTGGAAGGTGCTGATCGCCTTTTACGAAAATGGCGCGCCGTTTACCGCGCGGACGCTGGAGGATGGGGCGACGGCGGACGAATGGCAGGCGCTATGGCCGATCGGGAAATTCCCGCTGCTGCGCGATCCGGCGCGTGATGCGGTCATCGGCGAAGCGAGCATCATCATCGAATATCTTGCGCAGCATGAACCCGGCACTTTCCACCCCTTCCCCGCCGATCCCGACGCGGCGCTGGAGGTGCGGCTGATGGACCGATTGTTCGACCATTATGTCATGACCCCGATGCAGGCGATCGTCGCCGATCGACTGCGCCCCGAAGGCCGGCGCGATCCCGATGGCGTCGCGGCGGCGCGCGCCCTGCTGGGCAAGGCTTATGCGATGATCGAGGCGCGGATGGCCGGGCGGCGCTGGGCGGCGGGGAAAGCTTCACCCTGGCGGACTGTGCGGCGGCCCCCGCCCTCTTCTACGCGGACCAGGTCGCGCCGATGCGTGCGGACTTTCCTTCATTGGCGGCCTATCTCACGCGGTTGGAGGCGCGGCCGAGCTTTGCCCGCGTGCTGGAGGAGAAACAGCCCTGGTGGCATCTTTTCCCCTTCGCGCAACGGTGACACCGCCCTTCCCGGCTGGACTTGGGGTCGATTCCCGACTAGCCGCTGCCCCTGCCAAGACCCGTCGTGCAGAGGCGGGCCGCACGATATAGGGACCAGGGTAGATGACGCTCATCAAGACCGCAGACCTCATCGAGAGCGTCGCCGACGCGCTCCAGTTCATCAGCTATTATCATCCGATGGATTATATCCGCGCGCTGGGCAAAGCCTATGAGGCCGAAGCCAATCCGGCGGCCAAGGACGCCATCGCCCAGATCCTGACCAACAGCCGCATGTGCGCGGAGGGGCATCGCCCGATCTGCCAGGACACCGGTATCGTCAATGTCTTCATCAAATGGGGCATGGACTGTCGATTGGATGATAATAGCCGGTCGATGCAGGACATCGTCGATGACGGCGTGCGCAAGGCCTATCTGAACCCCGAAAATCGCCTGCGCGCCTCGATCCTGCGCGACCCGGCCTTTGCGCGGCAGAATACCAAGGACAATACGCCCTGCGTGCTGAACGTGGAAATGGTGCCGGGCAACAAGGTCGTCATCGACGTGGCGGCCAAGGGCGGCGGGTCGGAAAACAAGACCAAGTTCAAGATGATGAACCCCAGCGATTCGATCGTCGACTGGGTGCTGGAGATGATCCCGCAGATGGGCGCTGGCTGGTGCCCGCCGGGCATGCTGGGCATCGGCATCGGCGGCACCGCGGAAAAGGCGGTGGCGCTGGCCAAGGAAAGCCTGATGGAGCCCATCGACATGGGCGAGCTGAAGCTGCGCGGGCCACAGAACAAGATCGAGGAGATGCGGATCGAGATTTTCGACAAGGTCAATGCGCTGGGCATCGGCGCACAGGGCCTGGGTGGCCTGTCCACCATCCTGGACGTCAAGATCTACGACTATCCCTGCCATGCGGCGGGCAAGCCGGTCGCGATGATCCCCAATTGCGCCGCGACGCGCCACGCGCATTTCACGCTGGACGGGTCCGGCCCCGCTTTCCTGGAAGCGCCCAAGATTTCCGAATGGCCGCAGGTCGACTGGAAGCCGAGCAAGGAAGCGATCAGCGTCGACCTCAACACGCTGACGCCTGAAATCGTGCAAAGCTGGAAGCATGGCGACCGGCTGCTGCTGAACGGCAAGATGCTGACCGGGCGCGACGCCGCGCACAAGCGGATCAAGGATATGCTTAGCCGGGGCGAGCAACTGCCGGTCGATTTCAAGGGCCGCGTCATCTATTATGTCGGCCCGGTCGATCCGGTCGGCGACGAAGTGGTCGGCCCGGCCGGTCCCACCACCGCGACCCGCATGGACAGCTTCATGGACATGATGCTGGAGCAGGGGCTGCTGGGCTGCGTCGGCAAGGCCGAGCGCGGCGTGGCGGCCACCGAAGCTATCGCCAAGCATAAGAGCGCCTATCTGATGGCGGTCGGCGGCGCGGCCTATCTGGTCGCGCGCGCAATCAAGGGCGCGAAGGTCGTGGGCTTCGAAGATCTGGGCATGGAAGCGATATACGAATTCGATGTGCAGGATATGCCGGTGACGGTGGCGGTCGACAGCGAAGGGCAGAATGTCCATCGCCTGGCCCCGCTGGTGTGGCAGGAGAAGATCAAGCGGGAGAAGCTGCTCGAAGGCGCATGACATCTCCATCCTCCCCATCTTCGGATGGGGAGGACTGGGAAAGGGGATGACGGGCCGCGTTCCCCCTGTATAGGGCGGGCATGATCACATCCCCGATCTGGTTGCCCGCGACGCTGATCGCTGGGGCCACGCAGGCGTGGCGCACGGCGGTGCAACGGCGCGTCAGCCATAGCCTGTCGATCAATGCCGCAGGGCTGGTCCGCTATCTCTACGGCATCCCCTTCGCCCTGTTGCTGCTGGGCGGTTACGCGCTGATCTTCCCCGTACCGCTGCCGACGATCGCCCCGCCCTTCCTACTCTTTTGCCTGGGTGGCGGGCTGGCGCAGATCATCGCGACCAACCTGTTGATCATGGCGTTCCAGCATCGCAACTTCGTGGTCGGCACCGCTTATTCCAAGACCGAAGCGGTGCAGGGGGCCATCCTCTCCTTCCTGCTGCTGGGCGAACGGCTCAGCCCGCTCGCCTGGGCGGGGATCGGTTGCGGGGTGATGGGCGTGATGCTGTTGTCGACCGGCGGCAAGCGGATGGGACCGGGCGACATGCTGCGCGCGCTGGGCCAGCCCGCCGCACTGACGGGAATCGCGTCGGGATTTTTCTTTGCGCTGACCGCGATCGGCATCCGCCGCGCGACGCAGGCGGTGGGCGGGGACGACCGCATCCTGGCCGCGCTGCTGGTGCTGGTCGTCACGGTATCGATCCAGACGCTGATGCAGGGCGCGTGGCTGATCGCGCGCGAGCCGGGCGAGATGCGGCGGGTGCTGGCGAGTTGGCGGGTGTCGGGGCAGGTGGGGCTGCTGTCCGCCCTGGGCAGCGCCTGCTGGTTCACCGGTTTCGCCACCGCGCCGGTCGCGCTGGTGCGGATCGTGGGGCAGGTCGAGGTCGCCTTCACCATGGCGTTTGGCCATTTCTACCTGAAAGAACGGATGCGGGCGAGCGAGGTGGTCGGGCTGCTGCTGGTGATGAGCGGCGTGGCGCTGGCGCTGATGGGTGCGCTTTGACCGCAGCGGATCGCTAAGCTTTCCTTTACCATGCGCTGATAGCCCGGTCCTGTGGGAAAAGAAGCGCAATCCGAAACCGTCGCCGGCGCGGTGATGAAGGTCGCCAAATTGTCTGGCGACCTGGGCATCCGCACGCTCGACTTGCAGGCCGATATCAGCGAACTGGCCGACCGGGTAACGCACCAGGCGCGCACGATCGAGGCGATCAGCGGCGCGGCGGCGCAATTGTCGCGCGATGGCGACAGCATATCCATGGCGGGGCAGGCTGCGCGCGAGCAGGCCGTCGCCGCCCGCGCCATCATCGACGATTCGGGGCGGCAATTGTCGACCGCCAACCATAATTTCGTCGATCTGATCGAGCAGGTGAGCCGCATCCATGCGCGGCTCGACGGCTTCGGCGAAGCGCTCAAGACGGTCGCCCATGTCACCAGCGTCATCAGCGGCATCGCCAGCCAGACCAATCTCCTGGCCCTCAACGCCACGATCGAAGCCGCGCGGGCGGGCGATGCGGGACGCGGCTTTGCCGTGGTCGCGGCCGAGGTGAAGAAGCTGGCGCAGGAAACCGCCACCGCGACCAACACCATCGAACGGTCGATCGCCGCGCTGACCGGCGAGGCGGGCGGCATGCTGACCAGCATCACCCACGGCGCGCAGACCGCGCGCACCGCGCTTAACGACACCAAGAATATCGAGACGCTGGTCGAGCGGCTCGGCACGCTGATGCAGG
Source organism: Sphingobium sp. CR2-8 (assembly GCF_035818615.1). Classification (NCBI taxonomy): domain Bacteria; kingdom Pseudomonadati; phylum Pseudomonadota; class Alphaproteobacteria; order Sphingomonadales; family Sphingobiaceae; genus Sphingobium; species Sphingobium wonjuense. Next base: position 3,216,512 of record NZ_JAYKZY010000002.1, read on the forward strand.
GCCTGTCGAGCAACAGCGAGGCGATGGCGGGACGGATCACGTCGATGGTGGGATCGGCGAGCGAAATTCGCGGCGGGCTGGCGGCGCTGGCCAGCACCTCGACCGACAATGCCGACGGCTTGCAGCGGCTGTCCGGGCGCGTGTCCACCGCGAGCGACGACACCAACATGCTGCTGCAATATCTGGCCGAAAGCGGCATCGATATTCCCGATTCGCCCTATATCCGCTTCAGCCTGGACAGCGCGCGGGAGGTCGCCCGTGCGATCGAACGCGCGATCGATACGGGCGCCGTGACCGAGGCGGCGATCTTCAGCGATCATCACATACCGGTCGCGGGGACGAACCCGCCGCTCTTCACCCATCCCGTGCAGGCCGCGATGCTGCCCGCCGCCCGCGCCGCACAGGAAAAGGCGCGCGGCTTTCCCGGCCTGTTCGGCATGACCTTCACCGATCGGCACGCCTTCGGCGCAGTCGCCATGCCCGAACGCGCGCAACAGCAAAGGCCGGGCGACGAAGCCTGGAACCTGGAATATGCGCGCCAGGGCATGCTCTTCGACTTTCCCGACACGCGCGAACAGGCGAGGATCACCCAGCCTTTCTGCATCAAGGCCTATCGCCGCCTGACCGCGCAGGGCGAGGTGATCCTGCTGAAACAGGTGATCGCATCGATCCATGTGAAGGGGCGTCATTGGGGCATCTTGCAGATGGCGTATCAGGATCAGGGGTGACGCGGTTATGTCAGGTTCGTTAAACCAGAGCAGTCAGTCCCCCAGCCCCCCATAATCGCCATCCGCCTCTTGCCCCGTCTTCGCCTTGGGCTATGGCGCTACACGGCATCAACGCGGGAGCAGCCATGGGTCGCCTTGTCAGCATCGTCCGGGGCGCGGGGATCGCGCTGCTGTTCGCCGTCATCGCCCTGTGCCTGGCGATCACGATCGTGCCGCCCTTTCTGGACCGCCTTTATTATCAGGGACCGGTCAGCCGCCATTATGACGGCGCGCATTTCTTCAATCCGGACGGCGCGATCGAATCCCCCGCCCCGCCGGGTACGAGCCGACAGGGGTTCATCGCCCGCTGGCTGCTGGGCCATGACGACCGGCCGCCATGGCCGGAGGCGATAGCAGTCAAGCCCGCGCGTCCCGCCCCCTTCGCCGCGCCGCGCGGGATGGTGGCGACCTGGGTCGGCCATGCGACCGTGCTGGTGCAGGCGGCGGGCATCAACATCCTGACCGACCCGATCTGGTCCGACTATGCCAGCCCCCTGCCCCCGTTCGGCCCGAAGCGGATCGCGCAGCCGGGCGTGCGTTTCGAAGACCTGCCCAGGATCGACCTGATCGTGCTCAGCCACAATCATTACGATCATATGGACATCCCCACGCTGAAGAAGCTGTGGGCGCGCGACCGGCCGAAGATCGTCACCAGCCTGGGCAACGACGCGATTCTGAAAGCGAACGGGATAGAAACGACGGCGCTGGACTGGGGCCAGTCAGTCAGCGGCGCGGCGCTGAACGGGCTGGCGCCGCAAGCGGTGATCCAGTGCGGCAATTATGAACATTGTCCCGACTATCGCGTCCATGTGACGCGCAACCATCATTGGGGCAGCCGCTGGGGCACGGATCGCAACCGGGCGCTCTGGTCGAGTTTCCTGATCGAGACGCGGGCGGGCAATATCTTCTTTGCGGGCGACACCGGCGCAGGCGACATGGGATGGCCCTATGAAGCGCGACGTTTCGGTCCGATCCGGCTGGCGCTGATCCCGATCGGCGCGTTTCGTTTCTGGAAGGGGCAGATGCAGTCGGACGCGCATATCGGCCCGGCCCAGGCGGTGGAAGTCTTCAAGCGTCTGGGCGCGTCGACAGCCATCCCCATCCACTGGGGCACGTTCCGCCTGTCCTACGAACAGTGGGACACGCCGCCCAAGATGCTGGCGCTGGCCCTGCGCTGCGAAGGGATAGAGGGCAAGCGTTTCGCGCCGCTGCGGATCGGCCAGTCGCTGACCGTGCCGACGGTCCGTCCGGTGCCGATCGGCACCAGGCGGTGCGACGAACGTGCGATCCGGGCTTTGGAATAGTCCACAAGCGCTCCATTACTTATCCACAGCCTGTCCACAGGCTTTCCACGGGAGGGCGCATAGCCGCGCGCCGTCAGGACGCGGGTGGGCAGTCCCCGATGCGCTTGCCGGTGACGTCGTGGGTGGTGCGCAACACGGCTTTGCCCCCTTCCGTCTTCGTCATGGTGGTGCCCAAGGTGAGCGTGTCGGCGGTATAATTGCCCTCCACCACGATTTCGGACGTGCCCGCCCCCGCGGTGCAGGACAAGGTGGCGATCAACCGGCCCTTGCGGATCATCTTATCCTTGTAGCTGCAGGCCGTGCCTTCCTTCCCCGCCAATGCGTCGGCGGCGGGAACGCCCTGCGCGTTAGGCGTGATGCACAGCTTGTCCTCTCCGATCTGCTTGAGCGCCGCCTGATATTCGGCCGGGGTGACGGTGGGCGTGTTGAAGCCGGTGGTCTTGCGCGTGATCGCCCATTGCCCCGCCTGCATCAGCACCGGCCCTTCTTCCGCCTGTGGCGCGGGCGCTGGCTCCGTGCCGCAGGCGCTCAGGCCAAGGGCCAGACCGATCGGCAACGCCGTCAGCAGTTTCATTCGCATATCCTCATCCCCGTTCTCTGGTCGGAACTGAAGCCAAGGCTCTACCCACCACCGCCAAAGCGCAAGCGGAAACGGCGCCGGGGTCAGGATTGTCGGCGGAACGCCCGCGTCAACAGTGGCAGGGGCAATCACTTGCCCGCTACGCAGGCCTCCCCGATCCACTTGCCCTCAGACCGGGCGGTCATCGCCATGGTCGTGCCACTGGGGCCGCCCACCATCTTCATATCCATATCCATCGCGTAGGTTTCGGGCGCATAGGTGCCGGACAGGGTCGCGTTCATCGTGCCGCCTTGCGACTTGCACGATACCTGCCCCTTCACCGTGCCGCCCTTCGCCTTGAACCCGCCATAGGTGCAATTCTTGTTTTCCTGCCCGGCGAACATCTCGCCGCTCGGATTGGCGGCCTGCTGCGGCGTGACGCAATATTTGAGCGAGGACTGGCTCATCGCGCGCGTCATCTGGTCCTTCATGTTTGCTGGCGCGCCGGGCATGCCGGACAGGTCGATATCCTTGACCGTGAAGCGCCCTTCCCATTGGCCGGGCTTCAACTGCACCTTGTCGACCTGCGCCTTCACCTCCGCCTTGCTCATCGCGTCGGTGGCGGCGATGTCCACGGTCTTGTCGCCCGGCTTGTCGGTACAGGCGGCCAGGCCGATCGCCAGAACCGCAAGCGTCAAGACTGTCCGGCGCATGATCTTCCTCCCTGTTTCCGTGCTGTTGCGCCGATCATAGCAGCGCCGCGCGCGGGTTCAATGACGGGATGCGAAGAGCTATATGTTCTTTTTTTGTTCCCGGCGATATGCTACGCGTCTCCGTCAAACAACCCGCCGAAGCTGGTGAGCCAGATCCTCGACACGAACTGGCAGAGGGAGAGCAAGAATGGCTATGATTTCCATATCGACATCATTGCGCGCAATCGGCGGACATATGGCCAATTATCGCTGGCTGTCGCGCCCAAGCGATCGCGGTACAATCAGGCGCAGGCAGGCAAGCCCAACCGGCTTGGCGGCGACGATGGGGGTCATTTCATCGCTGCTCGCTTCAATGGTCCCAGCGACAGCTTCAACCATTTCGCCCAGAATTCCAACTTCAACCGGGGCAGCTATCGCGTCATGGAAGATTCCTGGGCCAAGGAATTACGCGCCGGGCATAAGGTGTTCGTGGACATCGAACCGCTTTATGAAGGAACGTCCAAACGGCCCTACCATCTTATCGTCACATGGTATGTCGACGATAGAAAGTTCTTCAAAGAATTCCCGAACGAAGCGAAAGGCGCCGCAGATGGCAAAAGATAAGTTCGACATTCTTGGGCCGCTTTACAACGAGATCGGCGTGGAATTGGTCGATATCGTCGGCGGCGATCCCGATGGCATTTTCCTCTATGTCGAAGTCGGTGACAGATGGATCAGCCCCAATGTCTTCAAGGATGAAGGCCATCAGATCCGGAATCTCGACGGCAGCAGGCTTCTTTCCGACCTTCTTTGGGAAGCTTGGTATGCCGAGTCGGACGAAGGCGGCATCAAGCGCTGGTCGATCTTGGAATATGAGATCAAGGACGGAAAGTTCGAGATCAACTACCGTTATCCGGACGAGGTCGATGTAGAAGTCATCGACGACGAACGCCGCCAGGCCGCCCTGCGTGCGCGTTTCGGCGACAAGCCGGTGGTCTATCCGCCGATGCCCAAGACCGCGTTCGAACTGAAGCCCTGATCCCGATTGCGCCTGCGTACAAAGACCCCATATTCACCCCATGTCGATTCAGATCCGCACCACGCTCGATGAACCGGAAACCGGCGCAGGCTTCGTGCCCCATCGCCCGGCCCGCCCCGAAAAGAGCGAGGGCGGGCGGCCGTTCACGCTGGTCAGCGAATATGAACCGTCGGGCGACCAGCGCACGGCCATCCCCGAACTGGTCGAACAGGCGCTGGCCGGGGAGCGGGATCAGGTGCTGCTGGGCGTTACCGGTTCGGGCAAGACCTTCACCATGGCCAAGGTGATCGAGGCGCTGCAACGGCCCGCGCTGATCCTGGCGCCCAACAAGATATTGGCGGCGCAGCTCTATGGCGAGTTCAAGAGCTTCTTCCCGGATAATGCGGTCGAATATTTCGTCAGCTATTACGACTATTACCAACCCGAAGCCTATGTCGCGCGGTCCGACACCTATATCGAGAAGGAAAGCTCGGTAAACGAGAGCATCGACCGGATGCGCCATTCGGCCACCCGCGCATTGCTGGAGCGGGACGACGTCATCATCGTGGCGTCGGTGTCCTGCCTGTACGGCATCGGGTCGGTCGAAACCTATTCGGCGATGACCTTCTCGATGAAGAAAGGCGGGATCGAGGACCAGCGCGAGATCATCCGCAAGCTGGTCGCACTCCAATATAAGCGCAACGATGCGGGCTTCGCGCGCGGCAATTTCCGCGTGAAGGGCGACAATCTGGAGATTTTTCCGTCGCACTATGAGGACACGGCCTGGCGCATCAGCTTCTTTGGCAACGAGATCGAGGATATCGTCGAGTTCGACCCGCTGACCGGCAAGAAGGTCGCGTCCCTCGACTATGTGAAGGTCTTTCCCAACAGCCACCATGTGACGCCCGGCCCGACGCTCAAGCAGGCGATGGAGGCGATCCGTTTCGAGATGACCGAGCGGTTGAAGGAACTGGAGGCGGAGGGCAAGCTGCTGGAGGCGCAGCGGCTGGAGCAGCGCACCAATTTCGATCTGGAGATGATCGCGGCTACGGGAAGCTGCGCGGGAATCGAGAATTACAGCCGCTTCCTGACCGGCCGCCTGCCGGGCGAACCGCCGCCGACCCTGTTCGAATATCTGCCCGAAAACGCCCTGCTGTTCGTGGACGAAAGCCACCAGACCGTGCCGCAGATCGGCGCGATGGCGCGCGGCGATCATCGGCGCAAGATTACGCTGGCCGAATATGGATTTCGCCTGCCCAGTTGCATCGACAACCGCCCGTTGCGCTTCAACGAATGGGACGCGATGCGGCCGCAGACGGTCAGCGTCTCGGCCACCCCCGGTCCGTGGGAGATGGAGCAGACCGGCGGCGTGTTCAGCGAACAGGTGATCCGCCCCACCGGCCTGATCGACCCGCCGGTCGAGATCAAGCCGGTCGAGGATCAGGTGGACGATCTGATCAACGAGTGTCGCAAGGTGGCGGCGCAGGGCTATCGCACGCTCGTCACCACGCTGACCAAGCGGATGGCCGAAGACCTGACCGAATTCATGCATGAGGCGGGGATCAAGGTCCGCTACATGCACTCGGACGTCGAGACGCTGGAGCGTATCGAACTGATCCGCGATCTGCGGCTGGGCGTCTATGACGTGCTGATCGGCATCAACCTGTTGCGCGAAGGGCTGGATATTCCCGAATGCGGGCTGGTGGCGATATTGGATGCGGACAAGGAAGGGTTCCTACGCTCCGAAACCTCGCTCATCCAGACGATCGGCCGCGCCGCGCGTAACGTGGACGGGCGGGTCATCCTCTATGCCGATCGCATCACCGGGTCGATGGAGCGGGCGCTCAACGAAACCGGGCGACGGCGCGAGAAGCAGGAGGCCTATAATCTGGAGCACGGCATCACGCCGACCACGATCAAGCGCAATATCGGCGACATCATTGCCCATGTGTCGAGCAAGGATCAGGTCACGGTCGATACCGGGCTGGACGACCGCCCGCACCTCGTCGGCCACAATCTGCGCGCTTATATCGAGGATCTGGAAAAGAAGATGCGCGCCGCAGCCGCCGACCTGGAGTTCGAGGAAGCCGGCCGCATTCGCGACGAGATCAGGAAGCTGGAAGCCGAAGAGTTGGGGCTACCCGCGCATGAGCAGGTCGCCGCGCCGCGCGGGCGGGCGACCGAGGGGAAGCCGGGGACGCGGAAACTGCGCTATGGGAAGGTGCAGAAGAAGTTCGGGCGGTAAATCCTGCGTCCCACGGCCAGAAGGAAAGACGGGCGGCCAGCCTTTACCCCTTATCGCAGGATAGCCGGATCCCAATGCTCATCCGCCTTGCCATCCACGAACCGCCACATATCGAACCAGGTGGTCGTATAGCTTTTGGCAGGATCGGCGGGATCCTTGATGTCCCGCACGAAGCTGACCGTCACATAGTCACCCTCCGCCTGGACGGCCACCACCTTGGTCTTCATTCTGGCGGGTATCGGGGTGGGCTTTGTCTTCATGACGTCGATGAAGAAATGCATCACCGCGTCGCGTCCCGACCCCGCATAGGGATTATGCTGGATATATCGTTCCGTCAGATAGAGCGGCGCCCGTTCCCAATGATGGGCCTCCAGCAGTTCCTTGACGATCTTGAGGGCGACCTGCTTGTTGCGGTTGAGCTTGGAATCGGGGCTGGTGAACAGGGATTCCGGGTCGGGGCTGGCGGTAACCGGCGCATTGAGCGGTTGCGCCGCTACCGGCAAACTCGACACACACGCCAGGACCAAGGCCAGACAGTAACGCGCAACGATCATACAGATTCCCCCTTGGCAACTCATCCCCTATACAGCGCATCCAGCCGATCCGCATAGCGTTTGCGGATGACGTGGCGGCGTATTTTCATCGAAGGCGTCATTTCCTCATTTTCGATGGTGAAGGCTTCGTCGGCCAGGATGAAGCGGCGCAAGCGTTCCAGCACCGACAGATCGTCATTGACCCGGTCCACCGCTGCGCGCAGCGCGGCCATATAGGCGGGATGGGCCGCAATGCCCTCGACCGCGACACCCTGCGCCGTTGCCCAATCGCGCGTCCATTCGGCGTCGGGGACGATGAGGCCGACCAGATAGGGGCGGCGGTCGCCATGGACCATCGCCTGGCCGATCTCGCTTTGCAGCGTCAGCATCCCCTCGACCTTTTGCGGGGAGACATTGTCGCCCTTGTCGTTGACGATCAGATCCTTCTTCCGGTCGGTGATGCGGATGCGGCCCTTCGCGTCGATCTCGCCGATGTCGCCGGTGTGGAGCCAGCCGTCTTTCAGCGCCTTTTCGGTTTCCGCCGGATTGCGCCAATAGCCGTGCATGACCAGTTCGCCGCGCACCAGGATTTCGCCATCCTCCGCGATCCGTACCTCCACCCCATCGAGCGGCGGGCCGACCGTGTCCATGGCGATGCCTGCGGCGGGGCGGTTGCAGCTGACCACCGGACCGGCCTCCGTCTGGCCATAGCCCTGGAGCAGGGTCAGGCCCATCGCATGGAAGAACAGGCCGACATCGGGGTTGAGCGGCGCGCCGCCCGATACCAGCGCCTTCATCCGGCCACCGAAGCGCGCGCGAATCTTGGGGATGAGCGTGCGGGACAGGAGCAGCTTCATCGGCCGGTCGAGGATCGATCCTTTGCCCGCCTGCTCCTTGGCCGCGATGCGCAGCGCCTGACCCAGCAGATAGGTCGGGAACTTGCCCTGTTTCTCGATCGACTTGATGATGCGGGTGCGCAGCACTTCGAACAGGCGGGGCACGACGACCATGATGGTCGGGCGCGCTTCCTCTATGTTGGACGCGAGCTTTTCCAGCCCTTCCGCATAATAGATCTGCCCACCCAGCAATATGGGGAGGAACTGGCCGCCGCTATGTTCATAGGCGTGGGAGAGCGGCAGGAAGGACAGGAAGACCTCGTCGCCCCAGCCGAAATCCTCCGCCACGACCTTGGCCGCGCCCTCCACATTGGCGAGGATCGCGCCATGATGCTGCATCACGCCGCGAGGCGCGCCGCCGGTGCCGCTGGTGTAGATGATGCAGGCCTGATCCTTGCGCGTCGCGGTCTGGCGGGCCGCAACGCCCTGCACGTCGGCGGCCGGATCGGTCGCATGTGCGGCGAGCAGTTCGCTCCACAAATGGCAGGTCGATGTCCCCTGCGCCCCGCGCAACGGCTCCATCCCGATGACGAAGCTGGCCTGCGATCGGACCACGGCGGGCATCAGCGCCTGAGCGAGCTTCGCTGTCGAGACGATGACGGCGCGCGCGCCGCTATCGGTCAGGATATGCTGATGATCGCGGGTGGTGTTGGTGGTGTAGGTGGGCACCGTGATGCACCCCGCCGCCATGATGGCGAGGTCCGCGATGCAAAATTCCGGGCGGTTTTCGCTGACCAGCATCACCGGGTCGCCGGGTTTCAGACCCTGCGCCCTGAGCGCGACGGCAAGCGCCGCGACCTGCCGCGCGACCTCCGCCCAGCTGAGGGGATGCCATTGGCCGTCGGCCTTGCGCCAGAGGAAAGGCGCATCGCCCTTTTCCTGTGCGCGGGCGAAGAACATGGTGACGAGGTTGGGAAATGTATCGATGGCCCTCAAGGCTCGACTCCTGCGGTTTCCGGCGCGTCTGGCGCGTGCCTGATCATGATGCATGGCTATAGCGTCGCGCTGCCGTAACGGCCAAGCGGTTTGACGCGTCTCGTCAGTCGAAAAGCCCGTCCTGACCGCCTGCGGGCGGATTGAGGCCCAGATGCTTCCAGCCCGGCCCGTTGAGGCAGCGCCCGCGCGCGGTACGGGCGATGAGGCCTAACTGGATCAGATAGGGTTCGACCACTTCCTCGATCGTATCGCGCGCTTCCGACAGGCCAGCCGCCAGCGTTTCGACACCCACCGGGCCGCCACGATAGATGTCGGCGATCATCATCAGATAACGGCGATCCATGAGGTCGAGGCCGAGATGATCGACCTCCAGCCGCATCAGCGCGGCGTCGGCGACTTTCCGGTCGACCGTGGGCGCTCCTGCGACATTGGCGAAGTCGCGCACCCGGCGCAGCAGCCGCCCGGCGATGCGGGGCGTGCCGCGCGAACGGCGGGCAATCTCGATCGCGCCGTCCGACGTGATGGCAAGGTCGAGCAGCCGCGCGGCGCGGCGCACCACCAGTTCCAGTTCGTCCACGGTATAGAATTGCAACCGCACCGGAATGCCGAAGCGGTCGCGCAGCGGCGTGGTGAGCAGCCCCTGCCGCGTGGTCGCCCCGACCAGGGTGAAGCGCGGAAGGTCGATGCGAACCGAGCGGGCGGATGGCCCCTCCCCGATCATCAGGTCGAGCGCGCGATCCTCCATCGCGGGATAGAGCACCTCTTCGACCGCCGGGTTGAGCCGGTGGATTTCATCCACGAACAGCACGTCGCCTTCGTCCAGATTGGTGAGCAAAGCGGCCAGGTCGCCCGACTTGGCGATGACCGGGCCGGAGGTGGCGCGGAAACCCACGCCCATTTCCTTCGCCACGATCTGCGCCAATGTGGTCTTGCCAAGGCCTGGCGGGCCGAAGAACAGCACATGGTCGAGCGCGTCGCCTCGCGACCGGGCCGCCTGGATGAAGATGCGCAGATTTTCGCGCGCCGCCTGCTGGCCGATAAATTCGTCGAGCGATTTGGGACGCAGCGCGGCGTCGACATCCTCTGGACGGCGCGCGGGGGTGATGAGGCGATCGTCGTCAGTCATGGCCGACCCCCGTCCCTCACGTCATGCTGAACGTGTTTCAGCATCCATCGTGCCGCGCGCGCGGATCGAGCGGAGGAAGGCCAAGGTTGACGGCCAGATCTACCCATTGCGGGTTTTCCGACTCGATCAGATTGATCTTCCATTGGCGATGCCAGCGTTTGAGTTGCTTTTCGCGCGGGATCGCTTGCTCCATCGTATCGCAGGGTTCGTAGCGGACAAGGCGATGGACGCTGTATCTGCGCGTAAAGCCGGGTATCGTATCCGTGCGATGCTGGATCAGTCGGCCCAGCAGGTTGGACGTCACACCGATGTAGAGCGTGCCATAGGGCTGGCTTGCGAGGATGTAGACGCAGGGTTCCTTCATCCGCACATCCCTTCCGTGCGAGCGGCCTGATGGATGCTGAAACAAGTTCAGCATGACAGAAATGCGCGTTACTCACTTCGACGCCTTCCGCAGCGCGAGCCGCACCAGCGCGTCGAGGCTGGCGCCTTCGCCCAAATCCTCTTCGGCCGCAGCGACGGCGACGCTGGCCTCATGCGGTTTGAAGCCGAGATTCTGGAGCGCGGACAGGGCATCGGCGGCGAAGCTGCCGACTGGCATCGCCACCACGCCGCCCACGCCGATCGGGCTGCCCACGGGGGCTGCGCCGATCTTGTCCTTCAGTTCGTTGACGATGCGCTGGGCCAGTTTCGGCCCCACCCCGTTCGCCCGCGCGATCATCGCCTTGTCCCCCATGGCGACGGCGCGATGCAGGTCATGCGGCTCCAGCGCGGACAGGATCGCCAGTGCGACGCGCGATCCGACGCCCTGCACATGGGTCAGCAGCCGATACCAGTCGCGTTCGTCGGCGCGGGCGAAGCCGACCAGCCGGATCGAATCGGCCGCCACCAGCATTTCGGTATGGATCGTCACCGCTTCGCCGACTGGCCCCAACGCGGCGAGCGTGCGCGACGACGCACCGACCAGATAGCCCACGCCGCCCACATCGATGATGGCATGGTCGATGCCGGTGCTGTCCAGCAGCCCTTTGAGTTTCGCGATCATCTGCCCCGTCTTTCGGCGTTGGCGCCTTTGGTCATGGTCTGTTCTTTACAGGCTCATACGCGGCGCGCCAGTCAAAAGCGCGGCACCTTTTCCCGGCCCAAGCGTAATGCAGCCACTTCCCCCTGCAAGGACGAGACTGAATGTTGATGACCGCGCCGATGCTTTCGCCAAAGGATTTCGAATTTCCCGCGATCATGCTGTCGGGCGTGGTCGATCATGGCATGTATCTGCATTTCAAAAACTGCCTGTCCACCGCGCCCCAGCAGGGGCTGGTCGTCGTGGAACTGGCGACATTGGGCGGCGACCCTGAAATCGCCCGCCTGATGGGCGAAGATATCCGGTTCCATTCGGAGCTTTATCCCGATCGTCGGCTGGTTTTCATGGGGCGCACGGCGGTCTATTCGGCGGGCGCGACCTTCATGAGTTTCTTCGCGACCGAGAATCGCTATCTGACGCGCGGCACGCGGTTGATGATCCATGAGCGCATCATTACCAAGAATATCCATCTGGCCGGGCCGCTATCAACCTGTATCGCCACGTTGAAGGCGACCTTGAACGAAATTGAATCGTCGATCGTGATCCAGAATGAGGGGTTCCAGAATCTGATCCTGGGATCGGACGTGACGATGGACGAACTGCTGCTTAAAGCGCCGGAAAACTGGTATCTGGAAGCCAATGAGGCGCAGGCGCGCGGATTGATCGCCGCAGTGCTGTAAGGACTTGAACAGCGGCGATTTTGCGCCTTTGATGCCGGTGATGCGCACTTCGCCCCTCTTCCCCTGGCGCTATGGCATGTTCCTGGCTTTGCTGGGGACCATCGCGCCGTTGGCGTTGCTGCTGCCATGGCATGAAGCGGTGATGGCGGGGTTCGACTTGGCCGCTCTGGCCTTCATGGCGTCGGTCGCGCCGCTGATCGACGCCGCGCCCGCCACGATGCGGCGCAACGCGCAGAAGAATGACGCCAATCGCGGACTGATGCTGCTGCTGACCGGGATCGTCAGCCTGGTGATCCTGATCGCGGTGGGCGTGGCGACCAGCCAGCATGGCGGACCAGACGGGCCGACGATCGCCCTGTTGCTCGCGACGTTGCTGATCGCCTGGCTCTTTTCCAACCTCGTCTATGCGCTGCATTATGCGCATATTTTTTATCTGTCGGATCAGGCGGGGAAGGACCGGGGCGGGCTGGATTTCCCGGACAGCGACGAGCCGGGCTATTGGGATTTTCTCTATTTCGCCTTCACGCTGGGCATGACGTTCCAGACGTCGGACGTGTCGGTGACGGCCACGGCGATGCGCCGGACCGTGCTGTTCCAATGCCTGGCCGCATTCCTGTTCAACCTCGGCATCCTGGCCTTCACCATCAATGTGCTGGGCGGCGGCTGAAGGGGTCAGCCATGCTCCCAGCCCAGGCTGTCAGGCAAGGGGATGGCCGCGCCGTCGATCATCAGCGTCAAGCCGCTTCCTTGCCCGACATGGCCGACCGGAATGGCGCGCACCGGGGGCGCGACACCGCGCGGCAGGGTGAAGAGCAGTTCATAATCGTCGCCCGCCCGCGCCGCCGCGATCTGCACCGCCGTGCTGGCGCCGCGCACCTTTTCCAACGCGGGGGATAGCGGGACATGGTCGATGGTGATGGCCACCCCGCTGGCCTGCGCCATACGGGCAGCGTCGATCAGCAGGCCATCGGACACGTCCATCATCGCGCTGGCGAGCGGCGCGATCAGTCCGCCTTCGGCCAGGCGCGGACGCGGGCGACGATAGGCGTCCACCAGTGGACCTGATGCAGACGGATCGACACGGGCGAGGCCCAGGCCGATACCCGCGTCCCCCACTGGGCCGGTGAGGTACAGGCGATCGCCCGGCCGCGCGCCGGTGCGCGTGGGAACTGCGCCGGTCGCTTCGCCGATGGCGGTGAGGCTGTAGCTGCGGGCCGATCCTGTCGGCATCTTCACCGTGTCACCGCCCAGCAGCGGCATGGCATGGCGGTCGAGCGCGTCGCCCAGCCCAGCGACAAAGGCTTCGTCCCAGCCATCGTCGCCCGACAGCGCATAGTTGAGCAGGCAGCCGATCGGCTTCGCCCCCTTGGCGGCAAGATCGGACAGGTTCACCGCCGCCAGTTTCCAGCCCACATCCTGCGGCGGATCGGTGGCCAGATAATGGACGCCCTCGACCATCGTGTCGCTGGTGAGGATGAGGCGGTTGTCGCCGACGGGCAGGATCGCCACGTCGTCGCTCAGGCCCTGCGCGGCGGGATCATTCGCCAGCAGGCGCAGCAGGGTGATGAAGCGGGATTCGGCGGACATGCGCCATCCTACCGTCCAGACCGGGCGAAGTCGAAGCCCATCATCGATCGGGGCGCGACGCCGTCGTTCCGCCCCGCGTGGATTCTACTTACGCACGTCCTTCGACACGCCGTCGAGCAGGCCGTTGACGAAACCGGCCTCGCGCTTGTCGTAGAAAGCGTGGGCGACATCGACATATTCGCTGATGACCGTGCCGGTGCCGACATCGGCGCGGGCGAGCAGTTCGTACGTCCCCGCGCGCAATATCTGGCGCATCGGCTTGTCGAGGCGATCGAGGGTCCAGCCGCTCGACAGGCGGGCGGCGATCAGGCCGTCAATCTCGTCGCGACGACGATCCACGCCGGTCACGACATCGTCGAAAAAGGGTTCCTCCGCCGGTGCGTAGGTCACGTCCTCGATCGTCGCGCCCAGGCGATGCTGGTGAAATTCATGGAGCAGGACATGGACGGGCGTACCCTCCATTTCGAGCTGGTAGAGCGCCTGGACCGCGGCAAGGCGCGCGGCGGAGCGGGATTTGGAGCGGTCGTTCATTATATGTCCCTACTCCGTTCAGTTCGAGCTTGTCGAGAACCGGTTCTCGACAAGCTCGAACTGAACGGGATGTTTATGGCAAGCGCAGCGCCACCGAGGCGGCATGCGCTGGCAACCCTTCCGCCCGCGCCAGTGCGACGGCGGCGGGGCCGATCGCGCCGATCGCGGCGGCGTCGAGGCTGAGGAAGCTGGTGCGCTTCATGAAGTCGAGTACCGAAAGGCCCGACGAGAAGCGCGCGCGACGGCCGGTGGGCAGCACGTGATTCGGCCCGGCGACATAATCACCGACGGCTTCCGGCGTCATGCGGCCGAGGAACACCGACCCGGCGTGGCGGACCTGCGCGAAGAGCGGTTCGGGATCGTTCACGGCCAGTTCCAGATGTTCGGGCGCAAGCGCGTTCACCAGCGGCATGGCTTCATCCAGGTCGCGGACCAGGATGATCGCGCCATTGGCGTCCCAGCTGGTGCGCGCCACGGCGCTGGTCGACAGCGTCGGGATCTGGCGTTCCACGGCGGCGGCCACCGCGTCGGCAAAGGCTGCGTCGTCCGTGAAGAGGATCGACTGGCTGGTCGGGTCATGTTCCGACTGGCTGAGCAGGTCGGCGGCGGTCCATTCGGGATCATTCTGCCCGTCCGCGACGACGACGATCTCGGACGGTCCGGCGACCATGTCGATGCCGACCACGCCGTAGAGCTGGCGCTTGGCTTCGGCGACCCAGGCATTGCCGGGGCCGGTGACGACGTCCACCGGCCTGATGCGGTCGGTGCCATAGGCGAGCGCGGCGACGGCCTGCGCGCCGCCTACCCGCCAGATTTCTTCGATCCCCGCAATCTGCGCGGCGGCTAGGACGAGCGGATTGATCTCGCCGCCCGGCGTCGGCGTCACCATGGCGATGCGGCGGACACCCGCGACCTTGGCCGGGATCACGTTCATCAGCAGCGAGCTGGGATAGGCGGCGCGCCCACCGGGCACATAGAGACCCGCTGCGTCCACCGCGCTCCAGCGTGCGCCCAGGCGGACACCGGCCGCATCCACGCCGTCGCTGTCCACCGGCTTCTGCTTTTCATGATAGGTGGTGATGCGCGCGGCGGCGAGTTCGAGCGCGTCGCGCAATGTGGTGGAAATGCCGTTGAGCGCCGCGCGGGTTTCCGCAGGCGTTACCGCCCAGCCGCTGACGTCCAAGTCATGCCGGTCGAAGCGCTGGGTGTAGTCGGCGAGCGCCACATCGCCGCCTGCGCGCACCGCTTTCAGGATCGCGGTGACATCGCGCGACACATCCTCATCCGCTTCGCGGCGCGCATCGACCAGGGCGGTGAAGGCGGACGCGAAATCGGCGTCGCGGCTGTCGAGCCTAAGCGGCATTCTTCACCCCCACGGCGGCGCGGAACGCCTCCACCAGTGGCGACAGGTCGGCCGAGCGCATCTTGTAGGCGGCGCGGTTGACGATCAGGCGGGCGGAAATCGGCATGATGATGTCGGTTTCGACAAGCCCGTTGGCCTTGAGCGTCGCGCCAGAGGACACGAGATCGACGATGCGGCGCGACAGGCCGAGCGAAGGCGCCAGTTCCATCGCGCCATTGAGCTTCACGCATTCGGCCTGCAACCCCTTCGCTTCATAATAGCGGCGGGTGATGTGCGGATATTTGGTGGCGACGCGGACATGGCTCATCGCGGCCTGATCCTCGTCGGCGGCGTCGACCGGCTCGGCGACCGACAGGCGGCAATGGCCGATGTCGAGGTCCACGGGCGCATAAAGTTCGGAATAGCTGAACTCCTCGACCACGTCGGAGCCGACGATGCCGATCTGCGCCGCGCCATGGGCGACGAAGGTCGCGACGTCGAAGGCGCGCACCCGGATGATCGAGACATCGGGCCGGTTGGTGGCGAAGCGCAGCGCGCGGCTCTTCTTGTCGTGAAATTCCGCCTCCGGTTCGATACCGGCTTTGGCGAGCAGGGGCAGCGCTTCATCGAGGATGCGGCCCTTGGGGATGGCGAAGGTGAGCGGGCGAGTCATGACGCGCGGGCCTTACTTGGCGAGGCGCGAAAGGGCAAGGTTGTGGCACTACTTGCTCCCCTCCCTCTCAGGGAAGGGCTGGGGGTGGGTGCGCTGCCGAAGGCGGCGCTGCGCCCTATCGAGATATTGCAAGGCCCGCTTCGCTCGCCACCCACCCCTGCCCCCTCCCTGAGAGGGAGGGGAATATTAGGGATCAAGCCGCTTCCGCCATCGCCGCTTGCGTGCTGGCGATCCAGCCGCCGCCCAGGATGCGCTCGCCTGCATACAACACCGCCGCCTGCCCCGGCGCGACGCCATATTCCGGCGCGTCGAACAGCAGACGGTCGCCTTCCAGTCGGGCGGGCACCGGCTTGGCCATCGACCGCACCTTGGCCGTCAACGGCCCGGTAAAGTCGCCGCCCAGCCAGTTGATGTCGCTCAGCACCGCCCCCGACACCGCGAGCGCCGCTTTCGGTCCCACGATCACGCGCTTGCCCGCCGCGTCCAGACGCACGACATAGAGCGGATCGGGCTGGCCGCCGATATCCAGCCCCTTGCGCTGGCCCACGGTGAAATGGATCATCCCCTTGTGCCGACCCAGCACGCGGCCATCGATATGGACGATGTCGCCGCCCTCGTCCGCGTCGGGACGCAGCTTGCGCACGATCTTCGCATAATCGCCATCGGGAACGAAGCAGATGTCCTGGCTGTCGGGCTTGAGCGCGACCGAGAGGCCGAGTTCCGCCGCGATCTCGCGCACCTGCGGCTTGGGCAGGCCACCTAAAGGGAAACGCAGATAGTCGAGTTGCGCCTGTGTGGTAGCAAAGAGGAAATAGCTCTGGTCGCGCGCCGGATCGGCGGCGCGGTGCAGTTCCGCGCCATTCGGCCCCTCGACCCGCTGCACATAATGGCCGGTGGCGAGGCAATCGGCGCCGAGGTCGCGCGCGATCTGGAACAGGTCGGTGAACTTCACGCCCATATTGCACTTCACGCACGGGATGGGGGTGCGCCCGGCCATATATTCATCGGCGAAGTCGGCGATCACCGATTCGCGAAAGGCGGTTTCATAATCGAAGACATAATGGGCGATGCCGATGCGGTCGGCGACCGCGCGTGCATCGCGAATATCCTGGCCCGCGCAGCAGCTGCCGGTGCGGCCCACCGCTGCGCCATGATCGTAAAGCTGGAGCGTGACGCCGATGACCTCGGCGCCGGTTTTGGCCGCGAGCGCCGCGACCACGCTGGAATCCACGCCGCCGGACATGGCGACGACGATGCGCCGCGCGTCAAGCGGCTGCGGAAGCTGAAACTGAGGCTGCATGGCGCGCATATAGTGCAGCCGGGGCGGTGGCGCAAAAGTTAACGAAAGGTAGCGCCCTTTTGACCGAAATCGGGACGGATCGACGCGAAAGGGGGGTCGGACGAGTCACGAAAGCCGACCCGAGTTTACCGACCCTTATCCATTCGCCCTTACACAGAGGGTCATGGATCTGAGTTTCCTTCGGGGTGGCGGGCTGAAGCCGGGCACCCCAAGACCCTTCAGCCGGCCGCGCGTGCCGGCCTGGCCATTTCTGCGTGCCGCCACGGCGGCGGCGCAGGCGGCCAGTCCCACCGCGCAGGCGGTGGCGGGCGTCCTGCGGGGGCAGGGCGGAAGCGACGACTGGGTCCAGGAACTGGCGGGAGTTTTCGCGCCACGTTCCGGCGGCAAGATCGAAGCCGTGCGTCTCGCGGGAAGCTTTCATCCGCTGATCGCGAGCCGTTTAGCCAGGGGGCAGGAATGATGAAGGCAGTGTTTACCGTTCAGCTTCAGCCGTTCTTCAGGGCTGACGCAGATAAGGGGTTCCACTGTTGAATTCGGTAACGCCAGTGCCGCACTTTGAGGGTAAGAATGATCGAGAACCAGAAAATCAGGCCGGCCCAGGTCGTAGGGCCACTTGGAGAATCCCTTACGCTGGACAGTCTGCCGCCCGCGGATACCACCCGCTGGGTCGTGCGGCGCAAGGCGGAAGTGGTTGCGGCGGTCAATGGCGGCCTGCTGACCGTGGACGAAGCCTGCGCCCGCTATAATCTGACGCTGGAGGAGTTTGCCGGCTGGCAGCGCGCGGTCGACCGATCGGGCATGCATGGCCTGCGCGTCACACGCATCCAATATTATAAGTCGCTCTACGAGCGGCAGCAGAAATATTAAGCGGCCGCCCAAGCGATCGCTATCGATGGGATGAAGGGCCGACGGATGCCTATCCGTCGGCCCTTTGCATTTGAAAAGGTTGGAAACCATCGACGGACGCGCACAAACAGCGCAAAGCCAAGATAGTTTCCAGTCCGGAATCATTTTTCGGCCATGGAACGCGATGCCTTTTCCTCCGTTGAATGCAGCACCCAACCCGCTGGGGGCGTGGTCAAGGAGAGTATTATGGGCATTATCTTGTGGCTTATCGTCGGCGGCGTCATTGGCTGGCTCGCCAGCATGGTCATGCGCACCGACGCGCAGCAGGGCATCCTGCTCAACATCGTGGTCGGCATCGTCGGCGCGTTCATCGGCGGCCTGATTTTCAGCGGCGGCTCGATCAACAATGCCGGTCTGACGCTTTACAGCTTCCTGGTGTCGCTGGTTGGCGCCATCATCCTGCTAGCGATCGTCAATCTGGTCCGTCGTGGGTCGGTGCGATAAACGCAAAGACCTGCATCGATCAAAAAGGGTCGCGCCACGGCGCGGCCCTTTTTTTGTCCTATCGCCGCGCCGCGAACCAGCGATAAAGCGCGAGCACGGCCATCGCGCCCACGATGGCGGCGACAAATCCGGCGCGCTCGTCCGGCCGGTACAAGCCTGCGAGCCGCCCGACAAATCCGGCCAGTAATGCGCCGGCGATGCCCAGCAACAGGGTGACGATGCAGCCGCCAGGATCATGCCCGGGCATGAAGAACCGTGCGATCGCGCCCACCAGCAGGCCGACCACGATCCATCCCAGTAAATCCATGGCGCGATCCTCCCCGGCCGTTGCGCGCCGGATCGCCATTGCGACACAATCCAGCAATTTTGGCAAGGCCGCCCCATCCGAAAAGCAGAATTTGAACGCTGCGCCGCGCCCATCCCACCATCCATCGCGCATAATGGCTTTGCCGTCCCCCTTTGAACCGTGATATTGGGACTTGAGGGCGGTGCTATATTCAGATAACACAGTCGCCAGATGGCGGAGCGCCGGAGAGATGGAAGCGGCATGAATTACGAAACCCAGCTGACGGGCGACTCGATGGTCGTCGTCGACGATTATGACGCGCGCCGTCGGCGCAAGCGTATGCTGATGATCGGCGGCGGCGCGGTAGTGCTGCTGGTGGTCGCGGCCGCCTGGACATCGATGCGCGGCGAAAAGGCGGCAGGACCTGCCACGCCGGTCGCGCAAGTGCCGGTCGTCACCGTGATTCGCCCCGGCCAGTCGGTCGTGGCGCGCACCATCAGCGCAACCGGGTCGCTTGCCGCGCGGATCGACATGCCGGTCGGTGTCGTGGGCGAAGGCGGCATGGTGACGCGCGTCCTGGTACAGCCGGGCGACTGGGTACGCGCCGGACAGACGCTGGCCGTCATCGAACGGTCGGTGCAGACCGAACAGGGGCGATCGCTCGCAGCGCAGGTGGACGTGGCGCGCGCCGACGCCAAACTGGCGCAGGCGCAACTCGATCGCGCCAAGGCATTGGTCGGCCGGGGCTTCATCAGCGCCGCCGACATCGATCAGCGCACCGCGACCCGCGACGCCGCGCAAGCGCGCGTCAGCGTGGCCGCGGCGCAGCTCGCCGAACAGCGCGCCCGCACCGGGCGGCTCGACATTCGCGCCCCGGCATCCGGCTTGGTGCTGACCCGCACGGTCGAACCGGGCCAGATCGTTCAGGCGGGCGGCGGCGTCCTGTTCCGCCTGGCCAAGGATGGCGAGATGGAGTTGCAGGCGCAGGTGGCCGAAGGCGATCTGGCGGTGCTGCGCCCCGGCAACAGCGCCATGGTGACGCCGATCGGCCATAGCGACCGGTTTGCAGGGCGCGTATGGCAGGTATCGCCGGTGATCGATCCGCAGACACGCCAGGGTATCGCGCGCATCGCCATCCCCTATAACCCCGCGATCCGGCCGGGCGGCTTTGCCGCCGCCGTCATCACCAGCGGATCGGGCAGCGCGCCGCTGGTGCCGGAATCGGCGGTACAGAGCGATCCCAAAGGCAGCTATGTCTATGTGATCAACGGCAAGAATCAGGTGGAGCGCCACGACGTCACCCTCGGCCAGGTATCCGACGCCGGGGTGGCGGTGACCAGCGGGATCAATGGGACCGAAAGCATCGTCACGTCCGCCGCCGCCTTCCTGACCCCGGGGCAGAAGGTGAAGCCGGAATTGCTGAAAGCCAAATAGGGCGACGGCGGACCTGCTCCGCCCGCCCTGCACGGCATGATGCGCGCGGCGATGTGCGCCGATTGGGTTGAATGGGACGCATGCCAGGCGTCCGGTACAGGTTGAACGGACGCGCTAGCGCATCCGGTGAGGGAAGCCCGTCATGAATTTTCGCAATATTTCCGCATGGGCCATCCGCAACCCGGTAACGCCGCTCGTCCTGTTCGCCGCGCTGATGCTGGCGGGCGTCGTCAGCTTCATGCGGATGGACGTCAACAACAATCCCGACGTCAGCTTCCCCTTCGTCAGCGTCACGGTGTCGCAGCCGGGCGCCGCGCCCAGCGAGCTGGAAACGCAGGTGACGCAGCGGATCGAAGCGGCGATCCGTGGCGTCAGTGGCGTCGACGAACTCACCTCCATCGTGATGGAGGGCCAGTCGCGCACCAACGTCCAGTTCGTCATCGGCACGCCGGTCGACCGGGCGGTGAACGACGTCAAAAACGCCGTGGACCAGATCCGCAGCGACCTGCCCGACGGCATTTTGGAACCGCAGGTCACCCGCATCGACGTCGACGGCGGCCCGATCGCCTATTTCAGTGCCGAAGCGACCGACATGACGCTGGAGGAACTGTCCTGGTATGTGGATAATACCGTCGCCAAGCGATTGCTGTCGATCAGCGGCATGGCGGCGGTCAATCGCGGCGGCGGCGTCAGCCGAGAAATCCGCGTCATCCTGGACCCGGTCAAGTTGCAGGCGTTCGGCATCACCGCCGCGCAGGTGAACCAGCAACTGGTGCAGGTGAACCTGAACGCGGCGGGTGGCCGGACCGAAATCGCCGGGGCCGAGCAATCGATCCGCGTGCTGGGCAATGCCCGCAACGCGCGCGACCTGGGCGAGACCCAGATCGCCATTTCGGGCGGGCGCACGGTCAAGCTGGCGGACATTGCCGACGTGCGCGACATGTATGCCGAACAGCGCAGCCTGGCCCTGATGAACGGGCGGCAGGTCACCAGTTTCAGCATGGAAAAGGCCAAGGGATCGTCGGACGTCACCGTCTATGACGAAGCCATGAAGGTTCTGGACACGCTGAAGAAGGAAAATCCCAAGGTCCAGTTCAAGCAACTCTATACCAGCGTCGATTACACCAAGGGCCAATATCATTCGGCGATGGCCGCGATGATCGAAGGCGCGGTGCTGGCGGTCGTCATCGTATTCCTGTTCCTGCGCGACTGGCGCGCGACGATGATTTCGGCGCTCGCCATCCCCTTGTCGGCGATCCCGTCCTTCTGGTTCATGGACATGATGGGCTTTACGCTGAACGGCATTTCGCTGCTGGCGCTCAGCTTGGTCGCGGGCGTGCTGGTCGACGACGCGATCGTGGAGATCGAGAATATCGTGCGGCATATGCGGATGGGCAAATCCGCCTATCAGGCGTCGATCGACGCGGCCGACGAAATCGGCCTGGCGGTGCTCGCCACGACCATGGCGATCGTCGCGGTGTTCCTGCCCGTCGCGCTGATGCCGGGCCTGGCCGGGCAGTTCTTCATCCAGTTCGGCATGACCGTGGTCGTGTCGGTGCTGATGAGCCTGGCCGTCGCCCGCCTCATCACGCCGATGATCGCCGCCTATTTCCTCAAAGCCCATGGCGAGGCGAGCCATGGCGAAGGCTGGCTGATGGACCGCTATATGAGCGTGCTGCGCTGGTCCCTGAACAACGAGAAGGCGAAGACGCGCCGCGAACGCGGGGGTTTCCGCAACCGGCTGGCGGGCTTCTTCACCGATCATCGCGTCTGGACCCTGGGCGTCGGGATGCTGGCGTTCGTCGCCACGATCGCCGCCTTCGCCACCCTGCCGATGACGTTCCAGCCGACCACCAACACCGATTTCAGCCAGGTGAAGATCGAAACGGTGCCAGGCAGCACGCTGGCGCAGACGACCGCGATCACGCGCAAGGTCGCGGATATGCTGGCCGCCGACACCGACACGGTCGAAGCCGCCTTCGCCGATATCGAGCCGACGACCGCCGACATCTTCCTGACGCTGAAGAAGGACCGGCCGATGTCCTCGGTCGAATGGGAACGCAAGGTCGCGCCCCAGTTCCAGACCGTCGCCGACGCGCGGGTCAATTTCCAATCGCAATCGGGTGGCGGGTTCGGCCGCGATATCATCATGATGTTCGGCAGCGACGACCCCGCCAAGCTGGACGCGACCGCCAACCAGCTGGTGAAGGAACTGGCCGGTGTGGCCGAGATACGCGCGCCGCGCGTGGCGGGCGACCTGCAACGGCCCGAAATCATCATCAAGCCGCGCATGGACCTGGCCGCCAGCCTGGGCGTGACCACCGCCGCGCTGAGCCAGGCGATGCGCATCGCCACGATCGGCGACATCGACCAGAACAGCGCGCGCTATTCGCTGTCCGACCGGCAGATTCCCATTCGCGTGTCGATCGCGGAGGAAAGTCGCAAGAGCCTGTCGACGATCGAGAATATGCCGGTGCCGACCGTCACGGGTGGTTCGGTGCCGCTCAAGGTCGTGGCCGACATCCACTTCGGCGCGGGGCCGACGCAGATCCGCCGCTTTAACCAGATCCGCCGCGTCGTCGTGGGCGCGGACCTGGCGCCAGGGCTTGTGACGAGCCAGGCCATGGCGAAGATCAACGCGCTGCCCACGATGAAGGCGATCAACGAAGGCCGTATCCAGGGCGTGCAGAAACTGACCGCAGGCGACAGCAAGTTCCAGGCGGAGATGTTGCAGAACTTCGTCGTCGCCGTCCTGTCCGGCATCATGCTGGTGCTGGCGGTGCTGGTGCTGCTCTACAAGCGGATCATGCCGCCCTTCGTCAATCTGGGGTCGTTGCTGCTGGCCCCGCTAGGCGGCGCGCTGGCGCTGCATATCGCGGGGCAACCGCTGTCGATGCCGGTGTTCATCGGCCTGCTGATGCTGCTGGGCATCGTCGCCAAAAACTCGATCCTCGTCATCGACTTTGCGCTGGAGGAGATGGAGAAGGGCGTGCCCAAGAGAGAGGCGATCATCGACGCGGGTCACAAGCGCGCCCAGCCGATCGTCATGACCACCGTGGCGATGGTGGCGGGCATGGTGCCGACCGCCCTGTCGCTGTCGGGCGACGCGGCCTGGCGTGCGCCGATGGGCATCACGGTGATCGGCGGGCTGATGCTGTCGACCGTGCTGACGTTGGTGATCGTGCCGGCGATATTCAGCCTGGCGATCGGCCTGGAAAGCTGGGTCGGGCCGCGCCTTGGCCGGGGATTGATGACCTACAGGCCAGGCGACGACAAGGATCGCCCCGCCCACCCCCACCCCGCCGAATGACGCGGTTAAAAGAGGGCTTTGCCTGAACGAAACGGCCGCGTAACCGTTGGACGGCCATGACGCTGCTTCGCATCCCCCGGCCCAGAGGCGAATTCGCGCCCCATCCCGCGCGCACCATGCGGCTGGTGGCGACGGGGATGCTGGTGGCGATGGCGGTGATCTTCGTCACGGCGCGCGCCACCGCGCATCTCCATCCCGCCATCGGCTTCGTCCAGGCCTTTGCCGAGGCCGCGATGGTAGGCGGCCTGGCCGACTGGTTCGCGGTCACCGCCCTGTTCCGCCACCCGATGGGCCTGCCCATCCCGCACACCGCGATCATCCCGCGCAACAAGGACCGGATCGGCGATACGCTCGCCCTGTTCCTGCGCGACAATTTCCTGACGCCGGCCGTGATCGCGCGACGGATGCGCGGCATGGACGTCGCGGCGGCGGCAGGACGCTTCCTGGCCAGTCCGTCCGAAGGCGATGGGCGATTGCGCGAGGGCGCATCGCGGCTGGTCGCCGACATATTGGAGGCGCTGGACCAGGAACGGCTGGGCGGGATGGTGAAGGGCGCGATCGGCCAGCGGCTGCGCGCGATCCATGTCGGGCCATTAGCGGGGCAGGCAATCGAAGCGGCGATGCGCGACGGCCGCCATGCACCGGTGATGGACGGCATCATCCAATGGGCGGACCGCGCGCTGGAGGCGAACGAGCATCTGATCCGCCAGATGGTGCAGGAACGCGCGGGCAAGGTGCTGCGCTGGACCGGGCTGGACGAAAATCTGGCCAACGCCATCCTGTCTGGCCTGCGCAAGATGCTGGCGGACATGGCGGCCGACCCCGGCCACAGCCTGCGCCTGAAAGCCGAAGAGGGCATGGCGAAGCTCGCCTTCGACCTGCAATTCGATATCGAGATGCAGACCAAGGTGGCGAAGATCCGCGACGAGATCCTCGACAATCCGGCGATGCAGCGCTGGATCGAGGGGATGTGGGAACAGGCGCGCGCCGGGCTGCTGCGCGCGGTGCGCGATCCGGGCAAGGCGATGGCGGGCCGCCTGGGCGAGGCGCTGCGCCAGCTGGGCGGCACGTTGCAACAGGAAGCACGGTTGCGGCTGGTCATCAACCGCTTCGTCCGCCGCGCGGCGGTCGGCGCGACGGCGACTTACGGCGACGCTATCGTGCGCCTCGTCAGCGACACGGTACGCGGCTGGGACGCGGGCACCGTTACCAGCCGCCTGGAAAATGCGGTCGGGCGCGACCTGCAATATATTCGCGTCAACGGCACGCTGGTCGGCGGGCTGGTGGGCCTGGCGATCCATACGATCGACCGGCTGTTCTGACGCCATATTGCCACGGCGGAGCTGCGCCAGGAGCGGTATTGAGACAGCGAAGTAGACAGTAGAATGACAAAGAAGCAGTGCGTCGCGGCGCCTGAAAGCAGGATCGCCGATCGCTCTGGCATCCCCGATCCACCTCCCTATGTCGTCATACAAAAATAATGTTGCAACATATCATCAAATGATGTTGTATCATTTCATCGCGGTCACGCGTCCACGATAGATAGGAGGACGCGAACCGGCGAGAGGATGCGACAGACGAGGAGCCAAGCGATGCGACTCATGACCGTGCAGACAAAGGGACAGACGCAGGAAACAGCCGGACAATCACGTTATGGCGCGGGGCGCAAATCGCCGATCGGGTGGGGCGGCACCGTTGCGGTGCATGCGTTGCTGATCGGTGCGTTCCTGCTGATCCCCAAGCAAGTGATCGACTATGTCACCCCCACACCGCCGATCACGACCTATGCGGTCCCGGACGACCCGCCCCCGCCCGAACAGGTGCCGGAGGCGCAGGTCGATACCAAGGTTCCAACCCAGCCCCAGCCGCAGCGGCCCACCGCTACCGACCCGACCATTCCACTGCCGCAGGGTGATACGGTGCTGACCGGCACGTCCAATTCGGGCACCGGCATCGATCCCGGTCCCACGATCACCCTGCCCCCGGCCGATCCACCGCGCGAGCCGGTAGTCACCCAAGCGGCGATCGATCCGCGCGCGCTGTCGGCGTTCCAGCCCGATTATCCCGGCGCGATGATCCGCCAGGGGGCGGAAGGCACGGTCACGGTGCGCGTCACCATCAGCCCCGAAGGCCGCGTCACCGATATCGAGCGGATATCGGCCACTGACGAGAGTTTCTGGCTGGCGACCCAGCGCCACGCGCTGCGCCAATGGCGGTTCCGGCCTGCCACGCGCGATGGCGTCGCGATCGGCTCGACCAAGGTGCTGACGGTGCGCTTCACCCTGACCGAAGGATAGGGACGGATATTTCGGGGAAAGGCGTCATGGACCATTTTGCATTGCCGCCCGCCCTGCCCTATAAGAGCGACATGGCGATCTTTCCCCGTCCCGTTTCCCCCAAAAATGCGCTTGGCGATTTCTGGGGCTATTTCAAACAGCAGCGGCAGCATAAATGGCCGTTGCTGGGTGTGTCCGCTGCGCTGACCTATGTGATCGTCTGGACGTTCATCGTCGACGCGAACACCAACACCATGCCGACGCGCAACAAGATTATCTATTTCCAGAGCTGGGACGCCGACCGGTCCGACGCGGCGATCATCCTGCAACAGAAGATCGATTTCGCGAAGCGCGAGGCGGCGTTGCAGAAGCAGCAGAAGAAGATGCAGGGCTATGCCGACGCCTTCGGCATCGAATGGCGGGCCGAGGAAGCGCGCAACACCGCCAAGCGCAAGGAAGCCGTCAAGCAGATCGACGCGCTGCTGGACGACCGGCTGGCCAAGGCGGAGGCCGTGGCACCGACCGCCGCCGCCAAGCCTGCGGCGCAGCCGACGACCACCGCACGACCCTGAACCGCATGACGGCGCCCGTGCAGGAGTCGTCGGCGCAGGATCGACGCTATATGGCCGCCGCCATCGCCCTGTCGGGGCGCGGCCGGGGCCTTTCGACCCCCAATCCCAATGTCGGCTGCCTGATCGTGCGGGACGGACGGATCGTCGGGCGCGGCTGGACCCAGCGCGGCGGCCGCCCCCATGCCGAAGCGCAGGCGCTGGACCAGGCGATGGACCGGGCGGCGGGGGCGACGGCCTATGTGACATTGGAACCCTGTTTTCACCTGTCGCCACGCGGGCCGCGCTGCGCCGACCTGATGGCGCGCGCGGGCATCGCGCGCATGGTGATCGCGCTGCGCGATCCCGATCCCCGCACCGATGGACAGGGCGCCGCCTGGCTGCGCGACCGGGGCGTGACGGTCGACATGGGCCTGATGGCGGAGGAGGCCGCCCGGGCCATGGCGGGTTTCGTGCTGCGCCAGACGCTGGGCCGCCCGCATGTGACGTTGAAGCTGGGCCTGTCGCTCGACGGACGAATCGCGCTGGCGGACGGATCGAGCCGGTGGATCACCGGGCCGGACGCGCGCGCGCATGCGCATATGGAACGGGCGCGGCATGACGCGATACTGGTGGGCGGCGGCACGTTGCGCGCCGATGCGCCCCGTCTGGACGTGCGGCTGGCGGGACTGGCGGATCGATCGCCGCGCCGGGTGCTGCTGAGCCGGGGCGATGCCCCCGCCGGTTGGGAACGGATCGGCGCGCCGCAGGAGATCGCCGCGCTGGACCGCGTCGACCATCTGCTGGTCGAGGGCGGCGCGGAGACGGCGGCGGCCTTCCTGCGCGCGGACCTGGTCGACCGGTTGCTGCTCTATCGCGCGCCGATCGTCATCGGGTCCGGGCTGGCCGGGATCGGCGACATCGGCCTGCCCGATCTGGCCGCCGCGCATGGCCGCTGGCGGATGACCGATACGCGCCGACTGGGCGTCGACCGGCTGGAGGTTTACGAGGCGGCGCGGAGCGCCTAAGTCCGCATTCCCATTCTTCCGTTCGGTAACTAGGACCAACGCATGTTCACTGGCATCATCACCGACATCGGGACCATCCGCAGCCACGAACAGCGCGGCGACCTGCGGCTCGTCATCGGATGCGGTTATGCCATGGACAGCGTCGCCATCGGCGCGTCGATCGCCTGTTCGGGCGCCTGTCTGACGGTGGTGGAAAAGGGCGCGGACTGGTTCGCGGTCGACCTGTCGGCGGAGACGGTGACGCGCACCGCGCCGGGCCTGTGGAACGAAGGCGGACGGCTGAACCTGGAACGCGCGCTCAAGGTCGGCGACGAACTGGGCGGGCATATCGTGACCGGCCATGTCGACGGCATCGGCCATCTGGTGTCGGCGACGCATGAGGGCGATTCGATCCGGCTGGTCATCAGCGCGCCTGCCGACCTCGCCGCCGCGCTGGCTGCCAAGGGATCGATCACGCTCGACGGTATTTCGCTGACCGTGAACAGCGTGGAGGATCAGGCCGATGGCAGCGTCCATTTCGGGCTGAACATCATCCCGCACACGGCCGCCGCGACGACGCTGGACGCGCTGCCTGAGGGGCGGACGTTCAACCTGGAGATCGACGTGCTGGCCCGTTATCTCGACCGGATGCAGAGTCTGCGCAACCGTTGATCGGGCGGGAACCAGGTCTTCCCGACCCGACGGCCATGCCCGCAGGATGATCATATTGTGATTTCTCACTTGAAATAATCACACTGTAATGTGATATTTGACGCCTGCCCGATCCTGGGAAGGAGTCGTTTTCATGTCGTCCGCGCTTCTCGATACCGTCCGCAACCTCGTCACCGGTGGCGGCATGTCCCGCTCCGGCCTCGCGCGCGCCGCTGGCCTGCACGCCAATTCGCTGCGGAAGCTGGGCGAAAGCGACTGGAACCCGACCGCCGACACGCTGGGCAAGCTGGAATCCTATCTGCTGAAGCGGGAGGGCGGCACCGCGCTCGCCAGCCCCGAGGAAATCATCAACGAAGCGCGCAACGGCCGCATGTTCATCCTGGTCGATGACGAGGATCGCGAGAATGAAGGCGATCTGGTCATCCCGGCGCAGATGGCGACGCCCGACGCGATCAATTTCATGGCGACCCATGGCCGTGGCCTGATCTGCCTGGCGCTGACCAAGGACCGGGTCGACCAGCTGGGCCTGGACCTGATGAGCCGCAACAACGGCACCCGTCACGAAACCGCCTTCACCGTATCGATCGAGGCGCGCGAGGGCGTCGACACCGGCATCAGCGCCGCCGACCGCGCGCGCACCGTATCGGTCGCGATCGACGCGTCGAAGACCCGCGCCGACATCGTGACGCCGGGCCATGTCTTCCCGCTGATCGCGCGCGACGGCGGCGTGCTGGTCCGCACCGGCCATACCGAAGCGGCGGTGGACGTTGCGCGCCTGGCCGGCCTCAATCCGTCGGGCGTCATCTGCGAAGTGATGAAGGACGACGGCACGATGGCGCGCCTGGACGACCTGATCGTCTTTGCGCAAAAGCACAAGATGAAGATCGGCACGATCCGCGACCTGATCGCCTATCGCCGCCGCTACGACCATATGATCGAGCGCCGCGCCGAAACCACCTTCAAGAGCCAGTGGGGCGGCGACTGGAAGGCGATCAGCTTCTATAATCGCGCGACCCAGGCGGAACAGCTGGTGCTGCAAAAAGGCCATGTCGTCCCCGACCAGCCGACTCTGGTGCGCATGCATCAACTCTCGCTGCTGGACGATGTCTATGGCGCGGTGGGTACGCGGTCCGGGCTGCTGGCCAAGTCGATGGAGATCATCGGCAACGAAGGATCGGGCCTGATCGTGATCCTGACCGGCAATGAGGATGGCGATTTCGTCAGCCGTTGCGTGCAGAGCCATGCCGGCCTGGCGCCTGCGGGCATGGATGAATTGCGCAACTATGGCGCGGGCGCGCAGATCCTGGCGGACATGGGCGTGCATGACATGGTCCTGCTGACCAACAGCCATCACAGCCTGATCGCGCTTGACGGCTACGACCTGGCCGTGGTTGGGCAGCGCCCGATCGAGCTGTAAGGACAAAGCATCATGGCAAAATTCCTCATCGTGGAAGCCCGCTTCTACGACCATCTGAACGACCTGCTGATCGAAGGCGCGAAAGCCGCGCTGGATGAAGCGGGCCACAAATATGAGGTGGTGACGGTGCCGGGCGCGCTGGAAATCCCCGGCGCGATCGCGCTGGCGGCGGAAAGCGGCCGTTATGACGGCTTCGTCGCGATCGGCGTGGTGATCCGCGGCGAAACCTATCATTTCGAAGTGGTGTCGAACGAAAGCGCCCGCGGCCTGATGGCGCTCAGCATGGACGCCATCGCCATCGGCAATGGCATCCTGACGGTCGAAAATGAAGCGCAGGCGCTGACCCGCGCCAAGCCGACCGAAAAGGACAAGGGCGGCGAAGCGGCGAAAGCGGCGATCGCGATGCTGGCGCTGCGCGAACGGTTCGGGATGTAGAATCCGCGGCTGTTCCCCGGCCCTTCGACTGCCTGCCAAGGCAGGCGATCAGAAAGGCCGTAAGCCGGGGAACAGGTTAAAGCATGGGACTGGACCCCGGCCTGCGCCGGGGAACAGCTATGTCAGGCGTCTGCCTTTTCCTGCGCGAGCGTGGGATAGTCGGTATAGCCCTTCTCGCCCGGCGCGTACCAGGTCGGCATGGCCTGCAAGGCGTTGAGCGACGCCCCTTCGCGCAGGCGCTCCACCAGATCGGGATTGGCCATGAAGGGTCGACCGAAGCTGATCGCATCGGCCAGCCCGCTGTCCAGGTCCGCCTGCGCCCGCGCCGCATCATAATCGCTGTTCAGGATCAGCGGCCCCTTGAAATGCTGGCGGATGCGCGGCGACTGGCGCGGCACGTCCGTCGCGCCGAACGTACCGTCCGGTCCCGGCTCCCGCAGTTCGAGCGAGGCGATGCCGATGGCGTCCAGCACGGCGGCGGCATGGGCGAAGAGGCTGGCAGGATCGCTGTCGTCCACGCCCTGGCTGTCGCCATTGGGGGACAGGCGCACCGATACGCGATCCGCGCCGATCGCGTCGACCACCGCCTGCGTCACGTCCTTGAGTAACCGCACCCGGTTTTCGACGCTGCCGCCATAGATGTCGGTGCGGAAATTGGCGTTGTCGCGCAGGAACTGGTCGATCAGATAGCCGTTAGCGGCATGGATCTGGATCCCGTCGAAACCGGCGGCGATGGCGTTGTGCGCGGCGCGGACATAGGTGTCGATCAGGCCGGTAATTTCCTCGACCGTCAGAGGGCGCGCCGTCTCGAACGGCTTCTTGCCCTCATAGGTATGCGCGTCGCCGGCCGTGGCGGTCGCGCTCGATGATACGGGCTGCTCGCCGGTCACGCTGCTATGCACCTGGCGGCCCATATGCCAGAGCTGGACGATGATCCGCCCGCCCGCGTCATGCACCGCTTGCGTCACCGGCTGCCATGCGGCAACCTGTTCGTCGGACCAGATGCCCGGCGCATGGGGCCAGCCCAGCCCCTGCCGCGAAATGCCGGTCGCTTCGCTGATGATGAGGCCGGCCGAAGCGCGCTGGCGATAATAGTCCACCATGATCGGGGTGGGCACATCGCGGGTGGCGCGGCCACGGGTCAGCGGGGCCATCAGGATGCGGTTGGGCGCATCGATGGCGCCGATCTGGACGGGATCGAACAGGCTGGGCATGGAAACTCCGTCATTAAAAGTTGCATATTGCAACGGGACTTGATGCGCAAAGCGAGCTAGGGAGCCGCCATGTCCAGTTCAACCCCCGCAGCGCCAATTCCTATCCCGCGCATGGCCTTTCCCGCGCTGCTGCTGGCGAACCTGATCCTGCCGCTGGGACCGGTGCTGGTGCGCCTGTCCGATGTCGGGCCGGTGGCGGCGGCCTTCTGGCGGTTGATGCTGGCCGTGCCGTTCCTGCTGCTGCTGGCGTGGCCCGGCCTCAAACGCAGGCCGCCGACGCGCCGCGAAGGGACGGCGCTGATCCTGTCGGGGCTGGTGTTCGCCGCCGACCTGGCGGCCTGGCATCTGGGCATCCTCTATACCAAGGTCGCCAATGCGACGATCTTCGGCAATATGAGCGCGCTGTTCCTGCCCGCCTGGGGCATGCTGGTGCTGCGCCAGAAGCCCAAGGGCATGCAGGCGGCGGCGCTGCTGCTGGCAGGCGCGGGCGCGCTGGTGATGATGGGGGGCAGTTACGAACTGTCGATCGGCAATCTGAAGGGGGACCTGCTCTGCCTGCTCGCGGGCGTCCTCTACACCGCCTATCTGCTGATCGTGCAGAAGGCGCGCGGGCGGCTGGACAGCTGGTCGGTGCTGGCGGTGTCGAGCGTGGTGAGCGCGCCTGCCCTGCTGCTATGCGCGCTCGCGCTGGACGAACGGGTAATGCCGGGCGACTGGACGCCGCTGATCGTCCTGGCCCTGTCCAGCCAGTTGGTGGGACAGGGGTTGCTGACCTATGCGATCGGCTGGTTTTCACCGCTGGTGCTGGGGGTCAGCCTGCTGCTGCAACCCGCCGTCGCGGCGGTGCTGGGCTGGCTGTTGTTCGGCGAATGGCTTGGCCCCGTCGATATGATCGGCACGGTGGCGGTCGCGGCCGCGCTGGTGCTTGTGCGCCTGCCGTCGCGGGCCTAGATAGTGAGCCATGACCGAGACATCCGACCTGACCCTGGACGAAATCCGCGCGCTGCTGGCGCCGCTCTTGCCGCGCCACGCCGCGTTCGACGGCTGGCGGCCGCAGGCCGTGGCGATGGCGGCGGCGGAACAGGGCATCGATCCGGATATCGCCGCGCTCGCCTTTGCCGATGGACCGGTCGACATGATCGACGCCTGGTTCGCCAGCATCGACGCGCGCATGGTCGAGGCATTGCCGGTCGAGGCACTGGCGGCGCTGTCGATCCGACGGAAGATCGTCGTCCTGATCGAGGCGCGGCTGACGCTGCTCGCCCCCGACCGGGAAGCGCTCCGCCGCGCCATCGCGATTCTGGCGCTGCCGACCAACGCGGCCCGCGCGGCCCGGTTGGGCTGGCGCGCAGCCGATACGATGTGGCGCGCGGCGGGCGACAGCGCGACCGACCTCAACCATTATAGCAAGCGCATGACGCTGACCGCCATCTATGCGGCGACGATGCTGGTGTTCGTCGATGACGACAGCGACAATCATACCGATAGCCGCGCCTTCCTGGCCCGGCGGATCGACAATCTGATGCAGTTCGAAAAGGCGAAGGCGAGGTTCAAGGGCGACGGTGAACGGCTGAGCCTGTCCCGCTTCATTGGACGACTGCGCTATCCCGCGATCTGACGCTGACGCGTAGGCGCCGCGATCCCGCGGAAATGCGTTTTTTGTGGCGTTAACCAGCCGGTATTGATAGTCACTCGCAAAACCAGCCTGTGAGTCCCCTTTCCTTGCTCCTGACCGAATTGCCGCTACGCCAGCCCGCCTATGTCGACCTGATCGACTGGGCGGCCATCACCCCGTCGGAGGGCCAGCGCCTGCGCGAATTCGGCCTGTGCGAAGGGGCCAGCGTCGAGGCGCTGCATCACGGCGGCATCGTCTTCAAGGGACCGATCGCCTGCCGGATCGGCCGCATGACCATCGCCATGCGGCGCAGCCATGCCGCCGCCGTCACCGTCCGCACCGGGCCGGAGCCATCCGGGCGGGAGGCGGCGGCATGAGCGCCCTGCCGCTGGTCGCGCTGGTCGGCAATCCCAATGCCGGGAAGAGCGCGCTGTTCAACGCGCTGACCGGCGCGCGGCAGAAACTGGGCAATTATCCCGGCGTCACCGTGGAGCGCAAGGCGGGGCGGCTGGCCCTGTCGGATGGTCGCCCGATCGAACTGGTCGACCTGCCCGGCACCTACAGCCTGAACCCCAACAGCCCCGATGAACAAGTGACGCGCGATGTCGTGCTGGGCAAACAGGATGGCGAAAAGCTGCCCGACGCACTGGTGATCGTGGTCGATGCGGCGAACCTGGATAATCATCTGCGGTTCGCGCTGGAACTGATCGCGCTGGGACTGCCCACCATCGTGGCGCTCAACATGGTCGATCTGGCGACGCGCGACGGGCTGGAACTGGACGCAGCGATATTGGCGCGCGAACTGGGCGTGCCGGTGGTGCCGACGGTGGCGGTGCGCAAGCGCGGGCTGGATCATCTGAAAACCGAACTGGAAGGCGTTCTGGGCGCCGGGCCAGTGCCGTTGCGTGCTGGCGAGCCGCAGGATTTCGACGCGGTGCGCCGCAATGCCGGGCGGATCGCGCGCGCCACGATCGTCCGGGAAACGCCGTCGCGCCGGTTGACGGCGGCGGTGGACCGGGTGGCGCTGCATCCCTTTTTCGGGCTGATCCTGCTGCTGGGCTTGTTGTTCGTCATGTTCCAGGCGGTGTTCGCCTGGGCCGCTGTGCCTGCCGACATGCTGGAAGGATGGGTGACGGCGCTGGGCGAAGCAGTGACAGCGCTGCTGCCGCCGGGCATCCTGCACGATTTCCTGTTGCAGGGCGTCGTCGGCGGGGTGGGCGCGGTGATCGTGTTCCTGCCGCAGATCCTGATCCTGTTCTTCTTCGTCCTGATGCTGGAGGCAACCGGCTATATGGCGCGGGCGGGCTTTATGATGGACGGCATCATGGCGCGGGTCGGCCTGTCCGGGCGGGCGTTCATTCCGCTGCTGTCCTCCTTTGCCTGCGCGGTGCCGGGCATCATGGCGACGCGTACGATCAGCGACCCCAAGGACCGGCTGACCACCATATTGATTGCGCCGCTGATGACCTGTTCGGCGCGGCTGCCGGTCTATGGCCTGATCATCGCTGCGTTCATTCCCCCGCGCGAGGTGGCCGGCGGGATCGGCTTGCAGGGGCTGGTGCTGTTCATGCTCTATGTCGCCGGGATCGTTGGCGCGATGCTGGCCGCCTGGGCGCTGCGGCTGACGGTGGCCAAGGGCACGAGCAGCGGATTCCTGATGGAAATGCCCAAATATCAGTGGCCCCGGCCGCAGGATATCGCGATCGGCCTGTGGCAGCGCGGGGTCATATTCCTGAAGCGCGCAGGCACGATCATCCTGCTAACCAATGTCATATTGTGGGTGCTGGCCAGTTTCCCCCATGCGCCCGCTGGCGTGAAGCAAAGCGAGTACAGCATCGCCGGGCGGATCGCGGGCGGGATCAACGTGCTGGTCGAGCCGATCGGGTTCAACCGCGACATTTCGCTGGCGCTGTTGCCGACCATGGCCGCGCGCGAGGTCGCCGTGTCTGCCATCGCCACCGTCTATGCGATCGACGCGGGGGATGACGAGGATGCGCTGAGCCGGACGCTGGGCGAAAGGCTGGCCGGGCGGTGGAGTCTGGCGACGGCGCTCGCCTTCCTCGCCTGGTTCGTGTTCGCGCCGCAGTGCATTTCCACCATCGCCGTGACCCGGCGGGAGACGAACGGATGGAAATGGCCGCTATTCATGGTCGGCTATCTGTTCGCGCTGGCCTATGTCGCGGCGGGCATCACCTACTGGACCGCAACCGCGATGGGTTTGGGGTAGCTTCCGCCTAGACGGCGAAAGTGGCGGGTCTATAAGAGCCGCTTTATAAGCTTTCGGAGGAATCATGGCAGGGTCTGTCAACAAGGTCATTCTGGTCGGCAATCTGGGCGCCGATCCGGAGGTCAAGAGCTTCCAGAATGGCGGCAAGGTATGCAACCTGCGCATCGCGACGTCCGAAAGCTGGAAGGACCGGATGACCGGAGAAAAGAAAGAGCGCACCGAATGGCATACGGTCGCGATCTTTTCCGAAGGGCTGGTCGGCGTGGCTGAACGCTTCCTGCGCAAGGGCAGCAAGGTCTATATCGAAGGCCAGCTGCGCACCCGCAAATGGCAGGACCAGTCGGGTAACGACCGCTATTCGACCGAAGTCGTGTTGCAGGGCCTGGGGTCGGTGCTGACCATGCTGGACGGCGCACCGGGCGGCGGCGGTGGCCGTTCGCAGCAGGGCGTCAGCGACTGGCAGGGCGGATCGTCCGGCTTTGGCGGCGGCGACTATGACGATTTCGGCGGCGGCCAAGGCGGCGGATCAAGCGGCGGCGGCTTTGGCGGCGGTCGTTCGCAGGGCGGCGCCGGTGGCGGTTCGAGCCGCGCGGGCAGCCCCAATTTCGACAACGACCTGGACGATGAAGTACCGTTCTGAACGGCCCTGTCAGCATGAATCACAAGAGGCGGCTTCCCATGGAGGCCGCCTCTTTTATTGATCGATCCGATCGGTCCGTCTGAACGGGACGATGCGTGAGACAAAGGGCACCGGCGCGCCCATATCGATCCGCATGACAAAGCTTGAAAACGCCATCGCCGTGCCGGTTCGGCAGATCGTTCACCCCGTCGAACTGGCGATCGGCGGCGCCATCGCCCTGTCGGGACTCGCGCTGCTGATCGGGCGGTTGCTACCCGCCTTCTGACAGCAGTCGCTGCATAAGAAATTGGGCACGTACCCCAGCCTTCGCCGGGGCACTGCCTGCTTTCAGCGGGCTAGTTCTTCCGTCGCGAAAGCGCGGATATGGTCGCCCAGCCCCTCGCGCTCCAGCGCCAGCGCCAGATTGGCCTCGATATAGCCGGCCTTGGACCCGCAATCGAAGCGACGTCCCTCGAACGTGACGCCATGGAAGGCCTGCTGCCCGATCATCTGCGCCATGGCGTCGGTCAACTGGATCTCGCCGCCTGCGCCCTTTTCCTGCGTTTCCAGGATCTTCATCACTTCGGGCTGGAGAATATAGCGGCCCGGCACGATCAGGTTGGACGGCGCCGTGCCCGGCGCGGGCTTTTCGACCAGCCCCTTCACTTCCGTCAGCGCGCCATCGCGCGCGCCCGGATCGATCACGCCATAGTTGGGCGTCTGATCGGCCGGAATTTCCAGTGCGCAGACCAGATTGCCGCCCACCTTTTCATAGGCGTCGACCATCTGCTTCATGCAGCCATTGCCACTCTGCCCCTTCATGAACTCGTCGGGCAGCAGGATGGCGAAGGGTTCGTCGCCGATGATGTCGCGGGCGACCCAGATGGCATGGCCCAGGCCCAGCGGCTCCTGCTGGCGCAGGAACACGGCATGGCCGGGCGAAAGACGCGTGCCGTCTAGCGCGGACAGATCCTTCCCCCGTTCGCGCTGGGTGGCTTCCGCCTCATAGGCGATGTCGAAATAATCCTCGATCGCGCCCTTGCCGCGCCCGGTGACGAAGATCATCTGCTCGATCCCCGCCTCGCGCGCTTCGTCAACGGCATATTGGATCAGCGGACGG
Source organism: Sphingobium sp. CR2-8 (assembly GCF_035818615.1). Lineage (NCBI taxonomy): Bacteria > Pseudomonadati > Pseudomonadota > Alphaproteobacteria > Sphingomonadales > Sphingobiaceae > Sphingobium > Sphingobium wonjuense. Next base: position 3,253,312 of record NZ_JAYKZY010000002.1, read on the forward strand.
TCGACGACGGGCAGCAATTCCTTGGGCACCGCCTTCGTCGCGGGCAGGAAGCGCGTGCCGAGGCCCGCGACAGGGAAAATGGCTTTACGAATCGGCTTAGTCAAAGTCTGGATCCCCTTTTCGCTTGCGCGACCGGCCACTGGATCGCTGCACATGCGAGAAAGGTCAAGGGCCGCGCGCGGCGATCAGACCGCGAGCAGGCGATTGGCCACGACTTCCAGGGCTGCGATCTCGCTCTCGAGATGCTCCAGCGCAATATGCTGCAAATTGTTCCGCCCGTCGCGACAGGTGAAGCCGCCCGGTTCGGGCTGGTGGAAGCCCTGGATGATCAGCCCGCGGAAACGGTCGATCCGCTGCATGGCCCGTTCTATGTCCGCAATTTCGGTAAGGGCGCTGGCGTTGCGCCGGTCGCGCATCGCCACCATCGTGCGCAATTCGGTCATCAGCTTGTTCATGCTGGGCCGCGTCCGCGCGCCCACCGTCCGCACGTCGCCCATGGCTTCGCGCAATTGCGATATCTTCGTTTCCAGGCTTTGTTCGAGCATGGTCCAGGCGCACACCAGCCTGCCCACCGCACACAGCAACGCTGCATCTTCCGGCGTATAGTCCGAAACCGTCTTCATATTCATGTCAGAAACCAGATACACACCCACGCCCCGATACTCCCTAAGCGTGCCGAGCCTGCACGGTTAACGGGAAAAAAGGCCAGACATGCCGTCATCGCTCCTCCCGCAAGGGGCACGGATCATCGGGGGACGTGCATAATCGACGGCGAGCCGTGCGGGCGAAGGGTCAGAAATCTATCGCGATTCCCTTTCGTTCCCAGTCGCCATAGCGCACCGGGCTGAGCTCTTCCTGATGGCGCGAGGGCGCGTCGGGCGCGTCGCCCTGCGGCACCGGCGGGCTTTTGGACAGGTGCGCGGGCGGCTTCACATGCGCCGGGCGTTTGCCGTTGAACGTTCCCATGAAAGCGGCCTTTCGATTTGCGAACGGGGTCGATCCACCCCATATTCCATGAATTACCCGCTATCTGGGCCGCGAAGGAGGCAAGTGCAAGTGAACGGGATGAAGACAGCGATGCTGCTGGCGGCGCTGACGGCGCTGTTCATGGCGCTGGGCTATACGCTGGGCGGCAGCGGCGGGGCCGTCATCGCGCTGCTGGCGGCGGCGGGCATGAACCTCTTCACCTTCTGGAACGCCGACAAGATCGTGCTTCGCATGCATGACGCGCGGGAGGTCGATGCGCACAGCGCGCCCGACTTCTACAATCTGGTCCGCGACCTGGCGCAGCGCGCGCACTTGCCGATGCCGCGCGTCTATATCATCGACCAGGACGCGCCCAACGCCTTCGCCACCGGCCGCAATCCGGAAAACGCCGCCGTCGCCGCCACCAGCGGCCTGCTGGCAATGCTGAGCCGCGAGGAGGTGGCAGGCGTGATGGCGCATGAACTGGGCCATGTGAAGCATCGCGATACGCTCATCATGACGATGGTCGCCACGATCGCGGGCGCGATTGCGATGCTGGCCAATTTCGGCCTCTTCTTTCGCGGTGGCGATCGGGAGGGGCATGGCAATATGATCGCCAGCCTGATGGCGGTGATCGTCGCGCCCTTCGCCGCGATGATCGTGCAGATGGCGATCAGCCGCACCCGCGAATATGGCGCCGATCGCGCCGGGGCGGAAATCAGCGGCAATCCCCATGCGCTGGCCTCCGCCCTTGCAAAGATTGCGGGGCAGGCTGAGCGCATCCCCAATCCGGTGGCGCAGCGTAATCCGGCCACCGCGCAGCTCTATATCGTGCCGACCCATGTCAGCGAACTCTTCTCCACCCATCCCGCGACCGAAAAGCGCATCGCCGCCTTGCAGGATATGGCGGCGGACATGGGCGCGCCCATGATGACGGCCGCGCCCCGCGCATCGGCGCTTTCGCCCGTCAGCGCGCCAAAGCGCCGCCGCAGCGCGCTGGACCCGCATGGGCGCGGCTGAACCGCTCCCCCGGCCGTCTCGCACGAACGGAGGTTTCTTTTTGGCCAATTTCTCCTAGGGACGGGCGATGGCCCGCAAACCCGCAATCCGCCCCGAAGATGTCCCCGGCCTTCCCGCCCGCCGCGCGGCGCTCAAACTGCTCGATGCGGTGCTGCGCCGGGGCGATCCGCTGGAACTGGCGCTGCATGGCGCGGCGCAGGGCCTGCCCCCGCCGATCGCGCGCTGGTCCACGCCATCGCCGCCGAAACGCTGCGCCACCTGCCCGATCTCGACGCGCTGATCGACGGCGCGACCCAACAGATCCTGCCGCCCGACGCGAAGGCGCGGATGGTGCTGCGCATCGCGCTCATACAGACGCTGGTGCTCGACACCCCGGCCCATGCCGCCATCGCCACGGCGTTGCCGCTGGTCGACGGCGGGCCGCGCAAGCTGGTCCATGGCGTATTCGGCACGGTGACGCGCGGCGAACCCACGCTGCCCGTCCCCCGACCCTGCCTGCCCAAGTCGCCGAACGCTGGAGCGCGCAATGGGGCGAAGCGATGCCGCAGGCCGCCGCCCATGCCTATGCCATCCGGCCGCCGGTCGACATCAGCCTGCGCGACCCTAATGAGACAGCGAAGTGGACAGCTGAACTAAACGGCACGTCCTTCGCGCCGGGCCATGTGCGACTGCCCGACAGCGTGGCCATCCCGACCCTGCCCGGCTTTGCCGAAGGGGCCTGGTGGGTGCAGGATGTCGCCGCATCCTGCGCCGCGCGGCTGTTGGGACCGGGCGAGGGCCGCCACGTGCTGGACCTGTGCGCCGCGCCGGGCGGCAAGGCGATGCAACTGGCGGCGGCGGGCTGGCGCGTCACCGCGATCGACCAGTCAAAGAAGCGTCTGGAGCGCATGCGCGAAAATCTGGCGCGCACCGCCCTGACTGCCGATGTGCTGGCGGCGGACCTGCGCCAGTGGCAGCCGGACGCGCCGGTCGACGCGATCCTGCTCGACGCGCCCTGCACCGCGACCGGCATCTACCGCCGCCATCCCGACGTGCTGCACCGCATCGGCCCGCGCCAGATCGCCGAACTCGCCGAATTGCAGGGCGAACTGCTGGCCCGCGCCGCCGACTGGCTGAAGCCGGGTGGCCGCATCATCTACGCCACCTGTTCGCTGGAACGCGCCGAGGGCGAGGATCAGGTCGACCGCTTCCTGGCCGCACGGCCCGACTTCGCGCTGATCCCCGCCGAACCGGCCGAACTGCCGGACGGGATCGCCCCCACGCAGCAGGGCTGGCTGCGCACCCTGCCTGACACGCTGGCCGCGCAGGGCGGCGCCGACGGTTTCTTCATCGCGCGGCTTGCAAAAAGGGCGAACTAAGCCTTAACCATAAAGGACTTAGAGAGGCTCTCCCCGCGTGAAAGGTGGCCTATGCGTCCGATCGAGCCTCTTCCCCTGCACCATAGCTGGCCGCTCTACGATCTGCGCGAACATCTCGCCCCGGTCCTGCTCGATTCCAGCATCGCGCGCAACGACGCCGCGCTGGCCGAGCGGGGGCTGGGCCTGTGGCATTGCGACCTGACCGATAACAGCATCAGCTGGACCGCAGGGGTCTATGACATATTCGGGCTGGAGCGGGACAGCGACATATCCCGGCCGCTCTCCGTCTCGCTCTATGCGCCGGAGTCGCGCGACGCGATGGAGCGGCTGCGCGCCTATGCCATTCAGCACCGGCGCGGCTTCACCCTGGACGTCGACATCAACCAGATCGACGGCGCGGGCCAGTGCGCGATGCGGCTGATCGCCGCGCCGGTGCTGGACGATGACGGCGCGGTCGTGGGCCTGCATGGCGTCAAACAGTTGCTGCCGCGCGGCGCGCCCGCTTCCCGGCGGCTGGACCCCACGATTTTCGTGATGCTCTGACCCGGTCGCGCGGGTCATCGACAAAGATCGCGACTCGCCTGCAAATCTCCGTTGCCCTCGCCCCCGGCCGCGATTAAGGCGAACGGTTAATGACCCGTTCCATTCTCATCTCGCCCTCCATCCTCTCCGCCGACTTCGCCCGCCTGGGCGAAGAGGTGCGCGCCATCGACGCCGCAGGCTGCGACTGGGTGCATATCGATGTCATGGACGGCCATTTCGTGCCCAACATCACCATCGGCCCGGCCGTGGTGAAGGCGCTGCGCCCACATACGACCAAGATTTTCGACGTCCATCTGATGATCTCTCCGGTCGATCAATATCTCGAAGCCTTCGTGGCGGCCGGGTCCGACATCATCACCGTCCATCCCGAAGCCGGGCCGCACATCCACCGCACCGTCCAGCATATCAAGTCGCTGGGCGTGAAGGCGGGCGTGGTGCTGAATCCCGGCACCCCGGCCAAGATGCTCGACTATCTGATCGACGACGTCGACCTGATCCTGGTGATGAGCGTCAACCCCGGTTTCGGCGGGCAGAGCTTCATCGAGAACCAGCTGCGCAAGATCGAATCGATCCGCAAGATGATCGACAAGACTGGCCGGGACATCCACCTCCAGGTCGATGGCGGCATCGATTTCACCACCGCGCCCAAGGCGATCGACGCGGGCGCCGACGTGCTGGTGGCGGGCACCGCCACGTTCCGCGGCGGCCAGCCAGCCTATGCCGACAATATCCGGAAGCTGCGGGGCGGGTGAACGGCCCCCGGCGCATCCCGACCCGCTCCACGCCCGACGCCGCCCCGGAGACTGGCGACGATGGCATAGAGCAGGGCAAGCGGCTCATCCGCGTCGCGGATGACAAGGGGCTGTCGCTGGCGCAGAAGATTGCCAACCAATTTTATCTGCTCAGCTGGAAGACGCCGATCCACGGGCGCAAGCTGCGCGGCAAATATCCCCTGAAGCTGCTGGCGGTGCCCGACGACGAGATCGCGGGCGACGCCCGTGCCGGCGCGGCGATCCGCGCGGGCTATTTCCTGTTGCGCGGGCAGAAGGTGGCGATCGACACGCTCGATTTCGCCCGGCCATCGGTCGGCCCCGCCTTCTCGGACTATCTGCACGGCTTTCGCTGGTTGCGCGACCTGTCCAGCGCCGCGTCGCGCGAACAGGGTGCGCCGATCGCCGAAACCGTGATGCGCAAATGGCTGAGCGTCCATGCCGAAACGCCCAGCGAACCCGCGTGGCGCGCGGACAATGCGGGCTGGCGGCTGCTGTTCTGGACCGCCCATGCGCCGCTGATCCTCTCGTCCAGCGACCTGGTCTATCGCTCGCTGGTGCTCAACTGCATCGCGCGGACCGCGCGCCATCTGGACCGCAGCGCCGACAAGGCGCCGATGGGCCTGCCCCGGCTCGTCGCCTGGTGCGGGATCGTCGCCGCCGCGCTGCTGATCCCGGGCGGGGGGCCGCGCAAGCTGTTCGGCGAAGCGGGCCTCAAGCGGGCGATCGACAGCGGTTTCCACCCCGATGGCGGCATCGTGTCGCGATCCCCGCTGGCGCAGACGGAGGCGGTGATGCTGCTGTCCATGCTGCGCGCGGTCTATGACGTGCGGCGCGAACCTCCCCCGCCTGCCTGACCGAAGGGCTTGCCCGCGCGGTCCCGGCGCTGCTGGGGCTTACGCATGGCGATGGCGGCCTTGGCAGCTGGCAGGGCGCAGGCGCGATCGCGCCGGAAACCGTCGCGGCGGTGATCGCGGCCAGCCGGGTGCGCGCCCGGCCGCTGCGGCAGGCGCGCGACTGGGGCTATCAGCGGATCGCGGCCGGATCGACCGTGGTGCAGATCGACGCCGCCCCGCCACCGGTCGCACGCCTCGCCGAAGCGGGGTGCGCCTCCACTGGCGCGATCGAGATCAGCGACGGGCCGCTGCGCCTGGTCGTCAATTGCGGCGGCGCGGCGCTGGAGGGCGCATGGATACCCCGCGACCTGGCGCAGGGGCTGCGCACCACGGCCGCGCACAGCACATTGGTGCTGAGCGACAATAATTCGACCGCCTTGCTGCCCGACGGGACGCTGGGCAAGGGCGTGACCGAAGTCGAGCTGAACCGGCAGGAGCTGGACAATGGCAGTCGCCTCGACCTCTCCCACGACGGCTATGTCCGGCGCATGGGCTATGTCCACCGCCGCCTGCTGATGATGAATGGCGACGGCAAGGAAATCCGGGGCGAGGATATGCTGACTCCGGCCGAACGCCGCCGCAAGCCTGCCAAACAGCCGGTGCAGCTGCGCTTCCATCTGGCGCCCGGCGTCGAGCCGACGCTGACCGCCGACAATATGGGCGCGCTGCTGCGCATCGATCTGGGCGCACTCTGGCAGTTCCGTACCGGCGCGGGCGTATTGAGCGTCGAGGATAGCCTGTGGGTCGACGCCGACGGCCGCCCGCATCCGACCAAGCAACTGGTGGTGACGGGCGAAGCGCTGCCCGGCGGGTCGAGCATCGGCTGGATCTTCAAGCGCGTCGGGTGACGGGTAAAAGGGTGATGGCGGTCCTAAGCCCCTCCCTTTTAGGGAGGGGTTGGGGTGGGTAGTGAGCGCAGCGAACTCCAGCCCAACATAGAGTAGAGCGCCGCTTGCGCGGCGCACCCACCCCCAGCCCCTCCCTAGAAGGGAGGGGAGTAGAAGAGGCGCTGTCCGATCGACAGCCACCCCACCGCCTGTCCTATTCGCGCTGCATCTGCTCTACCCTGCGACATGAAACCGCGCTTCATTCCAAGCCATACCGCCTTTTCTGCGGCACCGTCTCTCAGGCGGCGCGTCGCAGGCGCTTTGCGGACGCCACCGCCCCCTTCTGCCCGACAACGGTGTGAACTTCGCCCTGCCATGGGATGTCGTGCCGCCTGCGCGCACGGGGCTGTATTTTTGCGCCATCCCGTCTATGGGGCTGGCGCAAAGCCGTCCTGCCCTTCGCCTGTAGAAAGCGCCCGCCTCATGACCGACTATCCCATCAAACGCGCCCTTCTGTCCGTGTCCGACAAGGCGGGCCTCGTCGAACTGGGGCAGGCACTGGGCCAGCATGGCGTCGAACTGGTGTCGACCGGCGGCACGGCGAAGGCGCTGCGCGAAGCCGGGCTTGAGGTGAAGGATATTTCCGACCTCACCGGCTTTCCCGAAATGATGGACGGCCGCGTCAAGACGCTGCACCCCAAGGTCCATGGCGGCCTGCTCGCCGTGCGGGGCAATCCGGAGCATGTCGCGTCGATGGACGAGCATGCGATCGGCGCGATCGACCTGGTGGTCGTCAACCTCTACCCCTTCGCCGCGACCGTCGCCAAGGGCGCGGAGCGCGCGGAGATCATCGAGAATATCGATATCGGCGGCCCGTCCATGGTCCGCTCCGCCGCGAAAAATCATGAGAGCGTCGCGATCGTGACCGACCCCGCCGACTATGCCCGGCTGATCGCCGAGATGGCGGAAAAGAACGGCGCGACCAGCTACGACTTCCGCCGGATGCTGGCGGCCAAGGCCTATGCCGCCACCGCCGCCTATGATTCGATGATCGCCAGCTGGTTCGCCTTCGCCGATCAGGGCGTCGCTTTCCCCGAAACGCTCGCGGTGGCAAGCACGCTCTCCACTACGCTGCGCTACGGCGAAAACCCGCACCAGTCGGCTGCGCTCTATCTGCCCACCAGCCCGTCGGCCAACGGCATCGCACAGGCCAGCCAGATCCAGGGCAAGGAACTCTCCTACAATAATTACAACGACGCCGACGCCGCGCTGGAACTGGTCAGCGAATTTCGCGACGGCCCGCCGACCGTCGTCATCGTCAAACACGCCAACCCCTGTGGCGTGGCGACCGGCGCAACGCTGATCGAAGCCTATGAAGCCGCGCTCGCCTGCGACAGCGTGTCGGCCTTCGGCGGCATCATCGCGGTCAACCGCCCGCTCGACGGCCCCACCGCCGAAGCGATCAGCGGCATCTTCACCGAAGTCGTCGCCGCGCCCGACGCAGACGACGACGCCAGGGCGATTTTTGCGAAGAAGAAGAATCTGCGCCTGCTGCTGACCGGCGACCTGCCCGATCCGGCGCGTCCCGGCTTGCAGATCAAGAGCATAGCGGGCGGCCTGCTGGTCCAGAGCCGCGACAATGGCCAGGTGACGCAAGACGCGTTGAAGGTCGTGACCAAGCGCGCGCCGACCGAGCAGGAACTCAAGGACTGCCTGTTCGCCTGGACCGTGGCCAAGCATGTGAAGTCGAACGCGATCGTCTATGCCAAGGATGGCAGCACCGCGGGCGTCGGCGCAGGCCAGATGAACCGTCTGGAATCGGCGCGCATCGCCGCGTGGAAGGCGAAGGACGCGGCTGAAAAGGCGGGCTGGGCCACCCCCCGCACGATCGGCTCGGCCGTCGCTTCCGATGCTTTCTTCCCCTTCGCCGACGGGCTGCTGGCGGCGGTGGAAGCGGGCGCCACGGCGGTGATCCAGCCGGGCGGATCGATCCGCGACGAAGACGTGATCGCCGCCGCCGACGAAGCGGGCCTGGCGATGGTCTTTACCGGCATGCGCCACTTCCGGCACTGATGACGTGATGCGGGTGCGAAGCTGATCCCTTCGCACCCGCAAAATAACGCTTTTCAGCCAATTTTTGTCAACTGGCCTCTTTTCAACAACAGCCTGTGCGCTTATTTAGAGCGGGACCCTGTTTCCACGTCAGACGCGGGGCAGACAATCAGAACAATGTTCGACAGGAGATACAGGATGACCAAGAAAACGTGGGTGGCGATGGCCGCCGCCATGACCCTTGCGCTGCCGGGCGTCGCGAGCGCCGGTAGCAACGACATGAACGTGATCGTCGACGGCCATGCCGGCACCGAAACCCGCGCCATTGCGGTGTCGGTGGCCGATCTCAACCTTGCCAGCACCAACGGCATGCGCCGCGCCGATTCGCGCGTGACCCGCGCCGCCAAGCAGGTGTGCGGCTTCGTCAACGGATCGGTCCTGCCCGTGACCGACGATTACCGCAATTGCTTCGGCAGCGCGATCGAGGGCGCACGCAGCGACCTCAACACACTGGCGCAGCGGATGAGCTGACGGCATCCGGCCGTCCCGCACAAAGATGCGTATCGAAGGGTCGCTCCACAGCCGTGGCGCGGCCCTTCGTCATGCTTACCGCCCGTTAACCACTCCTTAGAGGATTTCCTGCACTCCGGCAGGCACGAACGATCTTCCGGGGGAATAGCCTGCCATGCCGCGTACCGACCGACATGTGGATGTCGCCATCATCGGCGCTGGCCCGGCGGGTCTGACGGCCGCCTATCTGCTGACCAAGCAGGGGCTGAACGTCACGGTGATCGAAAAAGACCCGGTCTATGTCGGCGGCATCAGCCGCACGGTGGAACTGGACGGTTTTCGATTCGACATTGGCGGGCATCGCTTCTTTTCCAAGTCGCAGCAGGTCGTGGACCTGTGGAACGAGATACTGCCAGACGACTTCATCCAGCGCCCGCGGATGAGCCGCATCTATTATGAGGGCAAATATTACAGCTATCCCCTGCGCGCGTTCGAGGCCCTGTGGAACCTCGGCATCTGGCGCTCGACGCTGTGCATGGCAAGCTTCGCCAAGGCCAGGCTGCTGCCGAACCGCAACGTCCGCTCCTTCCAGGACTGGACCGTCAACGCCTTCGGCCACAAACTCTTCTCCATCTTCTTCAAGACCTACACCGAAAAAGTCTGGGGCATGCCCTGCAACGAAATGTCGGCGGACTGGGCGGCGCAGCGGATCAAGGGCCTGTCGCTGTGGAGCGCGGTGGTCGATGGCCTCAAACGCTCGCTCGGCCTCAACAAAAAGCCCAATGACGGCATGGCGACCAAGACGCTGCTGGAAACCTTCCGCTATCCGCGCCTTGGCCCCGGCATGATGTGGGAGGCCGCGCGCGACAAGGTGGTCGCTGGCGGCAACAATGTGCTGATGGCGCACAGCTTCAAGCGGCTGGAGGAGGACAAGGCGAACGGCGCATGGCGCCTGATCGCCACCGGCCCGCAAGGCGACGTCGCCATCACCGCCACCCATGTGATTTCATCTGCGCCGATGCGCGAACTGGCGGGGCGCATCCATCCCCTGCCCGACACGCTGCCCCAGGCGATGGACCTCAAATATCGCGACTTCATGACCGTGGCGCTGATGGTGAAGGGCGAGGATATCTTCCCCGACAACTGGATCTATATCCACGACAGCAAGGTACAGGTCGGCCGCATCCAGAATTTCCGCAGCTGGTCGCCCGAAATGGTGCCAGATCCTTCGCTCGCCTGCGTGGGGCTGGAATATTTCTGTTTCGAGGGGGACGGCCTCTGGTCCGCGTCCGACGCCGACCTGATCGCGCTCGCCACGCGCGAGATGGCGCAGTTGGGCCTGTGCAACCCCGAAGACGTCGTGGGCGGCGCGGTGGTGCGGCAGGAAAAGGCTTATCCGGTCTATGACGACGACTATGCCGCCAATGTGCTGGCGATGCGCAGCGAGTTGGAAGCGCGCTATCCCACGCTGCACATGGTCGGCCGCAACGGCATGCACCGTTACAATAATCAGGACCATGCGATGATGACGGCGATGCTGACCGTGCGCAACATCGTCGCGGGCGCGCGCATCCACGACGTGTGGAGCGTCAACGAGGATGCCGAATATCATGAGGCAGGCGAGGAAGGCCAGGACGCCGACGCGCAGGCGGCCCTTGCCAGCGTCCGCGCCGTGCCCTCCCGGTTGAAGGCCGCCTGACCGCCATGGCGAAGACCATCGGCGCGCTGTTGGCGCGGCTGATGTTCGCCCGTTATCTGCTGGCGAGCATCTGCGCGCTGGCGAGCGATCTCAGCCTATTCCTGACGCTCGACCATGGCGGCGCGTCCCCGGCGATCGCGACGCTGGGCGGCTATGCCATAGGCCTTGTTGTCCATTGGGTCATCAGCACCCGCTTCGTCTTCGACCTGCAAAATGGGCCGACCCATGCCCAGCGCCTGGGCTTCGTGGTCAGCGCGGCGGTCGGCATGGGCATCACATTGGCGCTGGTCACGCTGCTCAGCGCCGTTGGCATGGCCCCGGCGATCGCGAAGCTGTTGTCGGTGCCGGTCAGCTTCCTATCCGTCTATGCGATCCGCAAATATGGCATCTTTGCGCGCGCCTGACGTGCCACGCGCAGCCATGTGGGCGGCGCTGCTGTGGCTGGTGTGCAGCCTGGCGATGCTGTGGCTGTTCCGGGGTGATTTTTCCGCGCTGGCCTTTCGCGATCCCGACGATGCGATGCGGCTGGCGCAGGTCCGCGACTGGATCGGCGGGCAGGCCTTTTGGGACGTCAGCCAGCATCGGGTGAATCCGCCGGTCGGCGGCCCGATGCATTGGTCGCGGATCGTGGACATGCCGATCGCCGCGCTCATCCTGCTGCTGCGGCCGATGATCGGCGCGGCGGGGGCGGATATCATCGCCTGCGTCACCGTCCCGCTGCTGCTGCTGGGCGGCCTCACCGCCGCGCTGCTCGTCGCGGCACGGCGCGTGGCGGGCAGCGGCATCGCCCTACTCAGCGTCGCCCTGCTGCTGACCAACCCCAGCATATTGGTGCAGTTCACGCCGTTGCGGATCGACCATCATGGTTGGCAGATCGCTATGGCAGCGCTGGCGCTGTGCGGCGCGCTCGATGCGCGGGCGGTGCGGGGCGGGATCGTTGCGGGGCTGGCGCTCGCCATCTGGCTCCAGATTTCGAGCGAGGCGCTGCCCTATGCCGCACTGTTCGCCGCCACCTTCGCGCTGCGCCACTGGATGGCGCGGGATCAGGCGGGACGGTTCATCGCCTTTGCGACTGTGCTGGGCGGCGCCGCGCTGGTGCTGCTCGCCCTGCTGCATGGTCCCGACGCCTTGCTGGCGCGCCAGTGCGACGCCCTGTCCTTCGTCTATCTCTGGCCGCTGGTCGCGCTGGCCCTAGCGACGGGCGGCGCGGCCCGATTTATCGGCACCGCGACGGGCGGACGCCGTTTCCTGATCGCCGCTATCGGCGGCGGGGCGGCGTTGACGACCTTCCTTGTCACCGGCGGGCCATGCCTGTCGGGCGATCCCTTCACCGCGCTGGGGCCGCTGGCCTATAAGCTCTGGTATCTCCAGGTGATGGAAGGACGGCCGATCTGGGAACAGAGCCTGGAACTGCGGGGCGTGATCCTGTTGCCGCCGCTCCTAGGCCTCTGCACCAGCCTGATGGCGGCGCGCGCCCATCAGGGCGAAGCGCGGACGCGCTGGCTGGTGCTTGCGCTGCTGCTGGCCGGATCGACGCTGTTGGCGATGCTGGTGATGCGCGCGCTGTCGGTCGCCCATGTCTTTGCGCTGCCGGGCATCGCCTGGCTGCTGGCGCGGCTGTTCGTTCGGGTTCAGGCCTCGCGCGCCGCGCCGGTGCGGATCTTCGGATCGGTCGCGCTGGTGCTGCTGACCCCGGCCGGGCTGTCCGCGGTCTGGGTGGCGGGGACGGCGCGAACGGAACCGGCCAAAGCCGCCAGCGCCAACTGCCGCGCCGCCCACGTGCTGGCACCATTGCGGGCGCTACCGCCCGCCACGCTGTTCGCCCCGCTGGACATGGGGCCGGACATATTGGTGCAGACCCGCCATGCAGTGATCGGCACGGCGCATCATCGCAACGCCGCGGGCATCACGGCGGTGATCGCGGGCTTCGTCGACGCGCCGGACACGGCCCGCGCCGTCATAGCGCGCACCGGCGCCGCCTATGTCGTCACCTGCGACGGGCTGACCGAATATCGCCTCTATGGCCGCGAAAATCGCGTCGGGCTGGCCGCGCTGCTGGCGAAGGGAACGGTCCCGGACTGGCTGGAACCGCTGCCGGGCAAGGGGCCGCTGCGCATTTGGCGGATCAGGCGGGAATGAACTTCATCGCCACGCCGTTCATGCAGTAGCGTTTGCCGGTCGGCCTTGGCCCATCGTCGAACACATGCCCCAGATGACCGCCGCAGCGGGCGCAATGGACTTCGGTCCGCACTTCGCCCAGCCCCAGGTCGCGGCTGGTGCCCACGGCCTTGGGCAGGGGCGCCCAGAAGCTGGGCCAGCCGGTTCCGCTGTCGAACTTGGTCTTGAAACTGAACAAGGGCTGCGCGCACCCGGCGCAGGCGAACACGCCCGCGCGATGTTCATTGTTGAGCGGGCTGCTGCCGGCAAATTCAGTCGCCTGCTGGCGCAGCACCTTATAGGCCCAGGGGCTGAGCCGCTTTTTCCATTCCGCGTCGCTGAGCGTAAAGGGATAGGCCGCCTGCGCGGGTTCGGGCAGAAACTGCCAGAGGGCCAGAGCCACCGCGCCGGTCGTGACGCCACCCAGGAAATGCCGTCTATCCATCGCTTCCCTTTAGCCTCATCAGCCTGTCGCAGGCCTGAACAGGTTTTTCCACCAACTGCCGCCCGACTGCATGACATGCCGCCGGAACAGCAACACGCCCACGCGGATGATGAGCGCCACGAACGCCCCCTGCCACAGCAATGCGACCAGATGCGGCCAGATCGCCCCGTCCTGCGCCGCCCGCGCGATCATCGCGAAGGGGGAGCTGAACGGAAAGATGCAGGCGCCCAGTTCGGCGGGCGATCCCATATGATCGACGGCATAGCTGGCGAAGAAGAAGATCAGCATCTGCCCCATGGTGATCGGCATATTCAATGTCTGCACTTCGCGCACCGTCGCCGCCTGCGCGCCGATCCCCAGGAACAGCGAGCCGAGCAGCGTATAGGCCATGCCGAAATAGAGCACCGCCAGCATCAGAAAGAACGGCCAGCCCACCGCGGGCGCGGGCAAGGCGCTGCTGCTGCCGTCGTGCAGCGCCAGGAAGATCGCGAAGGCCGTGCCGCCCCAGAAGGTGATGCCGACAAAGCTCATCGCCAGCATCGCCATCAGCTTGCCCAGGAAAATCGCGTCGATCGGCACTGCGGCGGCCAGGATTTCGATGATCTTGTTGGTCTTTTCCTCGACCAGATTGGACAGGATCATGCCCGCCAGCAATATGGTGAGGAAGAACATCACCACCTGCGCCACACGCCCGATCAGCAACCGCGCCTGCGCCTGCGCGCCCAGGCTGGTCGCCACTTCCTGCCGTTCGACGGTCACGAACTGCAACGTGCGTTCGGCCATGGCGGCGGTGGAGAGCAGGCTGATATCCCCCTGCAACTTGTCCAGATCCTCCGCCTTGCCGGTCAGCACCGGACGGGCGATCGAGCCCGACAAGATCGCCACGACGGCGGAATCGGGGTGCGCCAGCTGCACACGCGGGCTGGGGGTAGACGCCACCCGGCGCAGCCTCGGCAGCGCCTGGTCGCCCATGCGCCGGGTCAGTCGGTCATGCGCCCGCTCCAGCGCGGCGGCATCGCGCGCGGACATCGCCACGCCGACGACCGGGCGCAGGTCGGTGCTGGAAATCTTGTCGCCCAGCCCCCCGAACGCCATGCCGATCAGGATCGGCAGCAACGGCCCCAGCAGGAAGAGGATGAAGGTGCGCGACAGCACGACGGCGGTGAAATCCCGCCGGGCGATGACCAGCGCGGCGCGCCACAATTCCATCATGCCGCCTCCTCCGGCGCAGGCTGCCCCTGCATCTGCTGCGCGGCGGCCGCGCCCGCGATCGCCACGAAGGCGTCGTGCAGGCCGGGCCGTTCGATCGACAGGCTCTCGATCCCCGCCTGCCCGTCCAGCAGCGCGCGCAGCAGCGGCTCTATGCCTTCGTCGGGCAGATCGAAATGCCATGTGCCGTCATTGGCGACCGTATCGGCGGGCAAGGCGCGCCGCCACGCGCCGTCGCTGATCCGGGTGCGCAACCGCACCTGCGGGCGCAGCCGGTCGCGCGCCTGAGCAGGCGTCCCCTCGAACCGGATGCGACCGCCCGCGACGATGGCGATGCGTTCGCACAAACGTTCGGCATGGGCGATGACATGGGTGGAAAAGACGATGGTCACGCCCTGACGCGCCTGCTGCCTGATCAGCGCCTCCAGCTTTTCCTGGTTGATCGCGTCCAGGCCGGAAAAGGGTTCGTCCAGCACGATCAGCCGGGGTTCGTGGATGATGGTGCCGAACAGCTGGACGGTCTGGGCCATGCCCTTGGACAATTGGCGGATCGGCTTGTCGGCCGCCGCGCCCATGCCATGCCCCTCCAGCAAGGCCCGCGCGCGCTCCCGCCCTTGCCTGAGCGGCAGGCCGCGCAGCGCCCCCATGAAGGCGATGGCCTCAAACGCCTTCATCGAGGGATAGAGGCCGCGTTCCTCGGGCAGATAGCCCACCTGCCGCGCCATGCGCAGCGGTTGCGCCTCGCCCAGCAGCGTCCGCCGCCCCTCGTCCGGGTCGATGATGCCCAGTAGCGTGCGCAGCAGCGTGGTCTTGCCCGCGCCATTGGGGCCGAGCACGCCATAGATGGTGCCCGCGGGCACGGCGATGTCGATGCCGTCGACCGCGCGGAAACTGCCGAACGTCTTGACAAGCCCCTGCCCTTCGATGGCATGGGACGCCGCCGGGAAGGGCGCTGGAAGTGGCGCTGGAACGGGCGCTGAAACAGGGGGTGGAGCCGGGGTGTCGCCGATCATCCCGTCCTGATAGTCTGGACCCATGCCCGTGGAAACCGAAACCTTGGCCCAAAGCCTGGAACAGCGCCTGAAGGCGGAAGCGATACGGCTGGGCTTTGCCGCCTGCCGCATCGCGCCTGCCGACGTCGCGCCCAAGACGGGCGAGCGGCTGCGCCAATGGCTGGACGCGGGCCATCATGGCGACATGCTGTGGATGGAGGACCGCGCCGAACAACGCGGATCGCCCAAGGGCCTGTGGCCCGACGTGCGCAGCGTCATCATGCTGGGGATGAGCTACGCGCCGGGGCGCGATCCGCTGGCGCTGGCGGAGGTGAGCGACCGGGCGCGCTTTTCGGTCTATGCGCAGGGCAAGGATTATCACGACGTCGTCAAGAAAGCGCTCAAGGCCCTAGCCCGCTGGCTCGTGGAACAGCAGGCTCTGGAAGGGCAGGCGGGCAGCCTCAAAGTCTTCGTGGATACCGCACCGGTCATGGAAAAGCCGCTGGCGCAGGGCGCGGGGCTGGGCTGGCAGGGCAAGCACAGCAATCTGGTGAGCCGGGAACATGGCAGCTGGCTGTTTCTGGGGGCCATCTATACCGAGATGGCGCTGGAGCCGGACGCTGGCGAAACCGACCATTGCGGCCGCTGCACCGCCTGCATGACCGCCTGCCCGACCGACGCCTTCCCCTCCCCCTATGTGGTCGATGCGCGGCGCTGCATCTCCTACCTCACCATCGAGCATAAGGGGCCGATTCCGGAGGATCTGCGCGCCGGGATCGGCAATCGCGTCTATGGCTGCGACGATTGCCTGGCGGTATGCCCGTGGAACAAGTTCGCCGACGCGGCGGCGGCGAACCGCGCCTTCGTCGGCCGGGCGGAACTGGCCGCGCCGGAAATCGGCGATCTGCTGGCGCTGGACGATGCCGCGTTTCGCGAGATCTTCTCCGGCTCGCCGATCAAGCGGATCGGGCGCAACCGCATGGTGCGCAACGCGGCGATCGCGGCAGGCAATAGCGGCGATGCGCGATTGCTGGGCCGTTTGCAGGCGCTGGTCGGGGACGACGATCCGGTCGTGGCGGAAGCGGCGACCTGGGCGATCGGGAAGATTTCGGGCTGAAGGCACAGGAATGTGTCCAGTCGATCGACATGGACCCTATTTTCCATCGTCACCCTGAACTTGTTTCAGGGTCCATCTATCCTCTTCGATCAAGGCACCCGGCGGCGGGATGGATGCTGAAACACGTTCAGCATGACGGATAAGGCGTGATAGCCAGCCATCATCAGCCAGATATCGGGCTGAAAGAAGACCTCGCCCCACACCTCGAATCCCCGGCATCTCCACCCCATCCTATTTGCTTCCAAAATAGGATTTCGTCTGATCTATCCTGTCGGATGAACCCGTACGCTCGCCTTTCCGCACCGTTGCGCAGCCGTGACCCGATCGTGACCCACATGTCGCTTGGCTGTCGCGTCGCCGTGACCCTAGCGGCGCGTCGGTGGTGCATCGCGCACGCTTCGGCGGCGCGTACCTGTCGCCATGCCGCCAAAAAACCGCGGGAAACGCAACCCTGCAACGGTGTGAACTTCGCGACCGTGACCCTGTCGGTCGCTTTACTTCGCCTGCAACGCGCTCGCACAGGCGGCCGGATCGACATCGCTGCCCGTGGGGCTACGCGCATCGACATGCGTCACCACCGGCTCCTTGCCGCGCGCCTGGGCGTAGAGATAGGCGTCGAGGATGCAGCGGCCATTGGCGAACTGCAATTTGCGCACCGTCGTTTCGCGGATGTCCAGCCGGGGCTGACCGAACATCTGGGTCAGCGCCCGCGCGTCCGACCCCAGCAACGGCCCCTGCTTCATGAAGGCGCTGGCGGGTGGCCCGGCGGGTGGCGGGGTATAGCCCGTCCTGGGCACCACGCCGCCACCGCAGGCGGCCAGCGGCAGGGCGAGGCAGGCGCTCCCCAGAAAACGCAGGAAGGTCATGATGATGTCTTTCGCCCAAGCAACATATGGACCGCCATAGCCGCGCTCCACACCGGCGCAAGCAGGTTGACCAGCGGAATGAGGAACATGAGCGCCGAAGCGAGGCCCATGAGCCACCGGCTGCTGCGGGATAGCGGCGGCAGCGCGGGATGACGCGGTTCCACCATGTCGGCCATGTCGCGGCCCAGCAGATAGGCGTTGAGGATCAGGAACAGGCCGATCGTGCCCACCCCCGTCACCAGCAGCAGGATATAGGCGGGCAGCGCGAGCAGGTTCCAGCCCAGCGTCCGCGTGAGCGAGGCGAAGGCGAAGCGGAGGCTGCGCGCCCAGCCGACCGGGCGGGCGGCGAGCGCGGCCTGCGGATAGCGGTCGCGCTCCACCGCTTCCACGATGTCGTCGGCGAACAGCCCCATCACCGCCATCGCGGTGGCGCGGAACAACAGCCAGCCCGCGCCGACAACCAGCAGCACGGTCGCGCCCGCTTCGGCCACACCGCCACCGCCCCAGCCGAAATGGAGCCGCAGCGCATGAAACCCCGCCCAGAGCGCGGCGGCCAAGGCGGCGAACAGCAGCAGGGTCAATATCAGCGTCTTGGCCAGCAGGCGCAGCGCCGCACCGTGGAAGATGGAGGGAAAGGCGCGCAAGGCGGCGGTCAGGACCATGGCACCGCTATCCTCCCGCCGGGGCGCAAGGTCAATCAGCGCCGTTGCATGCGGCAGCGCGGGCCGATAAAGGCGACGAAATTTTATTCCATTCCCCGATTTAAGGAAATTGCGTGACCGCTTCTGTCCCCACGCTGCCCGCCACACTAGACGTCGTCGCGATCGGCAATGCCATCGTCGACGTGCTGGCCCGCAGCGACGACGCTTTCCTGGCCGAACATACGCTGACCAAAGGCGGCATGCAGCTGATCGACGCCGCCATGGCGGAGGCCCTGTACGCCGACATGCCCCAGGCGAAGGAAATCAGCGGCGGGTCGGCCGCCAATACGCTGGCGGGCCTGGCCGCGCTCGGCAAGACATGCGGCTTCATCGGCCAGGTCAATGACGACCAGCTGGGCGCGGTCTTCGCCCATGACGTTCATGCGCTGGGCATCCGGTTCGACACGGCCGTCATGCATGGCGAGGTGCCCACCGCCCGCTGCCTGATCCTGGTGACGCCGGATGCGCAGCGCACGATGAACACCTTCCTGGGCGCGTCGCAGTTCCTGCCGAAAGCAGCGGTCGATTTCGACCTGATCCGATCGGCCAAAATCCTGTATCTGGAAGGCTATCTGTGGGACCCCGAACAGCCGCGTGCCGCGATGCGGGCGGCGATCGACGCGGCGCGGGGCGCGGGGCGCAAGGTCGCCTTCACCCTGTCGGACAATTTCGTGATCGACCGGCATCGCGCCGACTTCATCGATCTGATCGACAATGGCCAGATCGACATTCTCTTCTCGAACGAGGGCGAAATCCAGTCACTGGCGCAAGTCGATGATTTCGAAGGCGCGCTGGCCCGCTTCGCCGACAAGGTGCCGGTGCTGGTGTCGACCCGTGGCGAGCAGGGCGCCGTCGCCATCGTCGATGGCGTGCGCCACGAAGCCCCAGCCGCGCCGGTGGCGCAGATCATCGATACGACGGGCGCGGGCGACCTGTTCGCCGCCGGTTTCCTCGCCGCCCATCTCGACGGGCGCAGCGTGGAAGACGCGCTGGCGCTGGGTGCGGCGGCGGCGGCCGAAGTGATATCGCACTGGGGCGCGCGCCCGGAAGACGATCTGGGCGTGATCCGCGACGCACTGTTCGCCTGACCATATAACCTGACCATATAAAAAGCCCCGTCGCTGCGATCAGCGACGGGGCTTTTTACTGTCCTACAGCCGATGGGATCGGCTATCCCGCCTTCTGCTTGCGGAAGAGGGTGCGGTCTTCGGGACCGAAGCCCCAGCGCCAGATGACGACGCCATAGGCGCCCAATATCGCCCAGACGCCGACCACCAGTTCGACCCATTCCAGGCTGGGCGGCAAGGCGACGAAGCCCGCGCCGACGATGCAGGCGACGCCCGCCGCGCTCAGCAACGGCCAGCGCCAGGCATTGATCGGCGCATCGAGCAGGCGGGCAAGCAGCCGCGCCTTGACGAACGCCCCAACCGTCAGCGCCAGGCAGAGCGCCAGCGCAGGCGCGGCAGCGATCCACATGACCGGCATCGCCAATCGGCGCGCGACCAGAATGAGCGCAAAGCTGAAGCCCGCCTGCAACCCGATCATGACGAGGGAGATCATCAGATTGCGATGGCGGGCGATATAGACCAGCGCCGATTCGCTGACCACGGCGGTGGCGGCGACTACTTCGGCCAGCAGCAGGAAGGCCAGCGCACCGGTGCCGCCGACGAAATGCGGGCCGACCAGGCCCATCACCGCTTCGCCCGGAATGCCGAGCGCCAGCGCGATCCCCGCCTGCGCGGCGATGATCCAGAAACCGACCTGGCTGACCTGCCGGGCGATGGCGGCCAGATTATTGTCGGCCAGATTGCGGGTGATGACCGGGCCGAGGATGGGGTCGAAGCTGGTTTTCAGTTTCTGCGGCAAGGAGGCGACCTGTTGCGCGACATAATAGATGCCGATCACCGCCGGACTGACGAACAGGCCCAATATCGCCATGTCCAGCCGCCGCGATCCCCATTCGACGCCATCGGCCGCCGCCAGCGGCAGGTTGCGCCGCGCCAGCCGCCAGAGCCGCCCGAAGTCGGGCGTCCAGCCGCGCGGGCGACCATAATGGCGAACCATGGGAATGATCGACGCCACAAAGGCCGCGATCATCGATACGGCATAGGAGAGGATGAGGCCGTCGCGGGTCGAGTAGAAGGCGAAGGCGAAAGCACCGATGCTGATCGCCCAGGGTTCGATGATCGAGCGCGCCCGCACGGTCGCCCCCACGTCGAAGCGATAGGCGCAGGCGGCCAGCGCGACATCGGACCCCGCCACCGCGATCACGACCAGCGCCAGCAACCGGTCGAGGCCGTTGATGCCGCTGTTGGGGAACATCGCCTGCGGAAAGGCGATCAATATGCCTGCGCCGACCAGCGACGCCAGCATCGTCACGAATATGGCGTCGGCCACGACATGGGCATGGGGTCGTTCGGTCTGGCTGAGCGCGCCTGCAAGGCCACGCTTGAGACCCAGCGTCGCGATCTGCGCGACGAACTCCACCACCAGCACGGCATAGGCGAAACGACCCAACGCCTCGGCGCCATAGACGCGCCCGGCGATGAACAGGAAGGGCAGGCGCGCGGCGAGCCGCAGCAGAAAGCCGAATATGTTGGTCCGCCCGCCCTTGGCCAGGGCGGCGATGTCATCCTGATCCTTGGATGGGGGCGCTTGCGTCGCCAAAGAACCCTGAACCCCTTGCGTCATGATCTTTTCTATTTCTGCTGTAGGCGCAATGTGGCGACGGCGCGATGGCTTATTCGGGCCGCAGCGGCCGGGCGAGGAGCGCATCGATCACGTCGGCGAGCGGCGCCGCGTCGGCCAGCAGCGCGCACACCGCCTCCACCACCGGCATCTCGACGCCTGCGGCATGGGCGGCATCGCGCAGGACTGGCGCGGTATAGGCCCCTTCCGCCACGGTGCGGCGGTTGGCGAGCAGATCGGCGGCGGCCTGCCCTTCGCCCAGGCCCTTGCCCAGCGAGAAGTTGCGCGAATTGGTGGAGGAGCAGGTGAGGACGAGATCGCCCAGGCCCGACAGGCCGCCCAGCGTTTCCGCCCGCGCCCCCCGCGCCAGGCCGAAGCGGGTCATTTCCGCAAAGCCCCGGCTGATCAGCGCGGCGCGGGCGTTGAGGCCGAGGCCCGCCCCCTCCGCGACGCCGCAGGCGATGGCGAGCACATTCTTGACCGCACCACCGATTTCCGCGCCGATGACATCGTCGGACAGATAGGGGCGAAAGGCGGGCCGGGCGATGCGGGCGGCCAGACGCTGACCCAAGGCCCGGTCTTCGCAAGCCAAAGTGATGGCGGTCGGCAGGCCCTTGGCCACTTCATGGGCGAAGGTCGGGCCGGACAGGACGGCAATGGGCGACGTTGGCTGCGCCTGTTGCGCGACCTGCGACATCAACAGGCTGGTGCCCGCCTCGATCCCCTTGGAGCAGAGAACAAGCGGCACACCGGCGGGTGCCTGCGCCACGACGCTGCGCAGATGCTGGGCGGGGCTGACGACCAGCAGCAGGTCGCAGTCGGCAAGGTCGGCCATCGCCCCGGTCGCACGAACCGAAGGCGAAAGCATGATATTGGGCAGATAGAGCGGGTTTTCACAGGTCGCATTGATGGCGTTGACCACGTCCGGCTCCAGCGCCCAGAGCGTCACATCCTGTCCATCGCTGGCCAGCAGTTGCGCCAATGCCGTGCCCCAGGCGCCCGCGCCGATGACTCCTGCCCTCATGCCTTCACTCCTGCGCCGCGCGCCTTTTCCGCCGCCGGGTCGAGCGGCCAGCGCGGCCGGGCAGGGACGGTGAGATCGTCGATCAGCCCGACCGCATAGCGTTCCGCCCCGGCCCACGCGATCATCGCTGCATTGTCGGTGCAAAGCCACAGCGGCGGCGCGACGAAGGGCAGGCCATGGTCGGCGGCGAGCCGTTCGAGCGCGGCGCGGATCGGCTGATTGGCGGCCACGCCCCCCGCCACGACCAGCGCGGTAACGCCGTTACTGTGGCCCAACGCCTTGCGCGTACGGTCGACCAGACAGTCGATCACCGCCTGCTGGAAGGAAGCGGCGATGTCCTGCGTCGCATATCGGCCGGACTGGACGGCGCGCATCACCGCGCTTTTCAGGCCAGCGAAGGAAAAATGCGGTTCGTCGGTGTGGATGAGCGGGCGCGGCAGCGGGACGGCCCTGGGATCGCCCTGCGCTGCCGCTTTTTCGACCTGCGGACCGCCGGGATAACCGAGGCCCAGCAGCTTGGCCGTTTTGTCGAAGGCTTCGCCCGCCGCATCGTCGATGGTGGTGGCGAGGCGGGCATAGTCGCCCGGCCCTTTGACATGAAGCAGCTGGCAATGGCCGCCCGACACCAGCAGCAGAAGATAAGGGAATTGCAATGTGGGATCGGCGAGGCGCGGTGAGAGCGCATGCCCCTCCAGATGGTTGACCGCGATCAACGGCTTGCCCGCCGCATGGGCCAGCGCCTTGCCGGTGACGAGGCCGACCATGACGCCGCCGATCAGGCCCGGCCCGGCGGTGGCGGCGATCACATCCACGTCCGCCAGCGTCATCTTCGCGTCCGCCAGCGCCGCTTCGACCAGGGGGCTAAGCGCCTCCACATGCGCGCGGGCCGCGATTTCGGGCACGACGCCGCCATAGGGGCGGTGCGCTTCCTCCTGCGTGGCGAGGCGGTGCGCCAATATCCGGCCGTCGGCGCTCACCAGCGCGGCTGCGGTTTCGTCGCAGCTTGATTCCAGGCCAAGGATGATCGTCATTGTCGCTTCCATCTAAAGGTCGTGGCTATTAGAGCAAGCCGCATATGATTTTGCCCGATCGACCGTTGCGCCTCGGCACCAGAGGTTCTCCTCTCGCCCTCGCCCAGGCCCGCATGACCGCCCGCGCCCTGTGCGCTGCCCATGGCTGGGCCGACGACGCCGTGACGATCGTTACCGTCCAGACCAGCGGCGACAGGATACAGGACCGGGCGCTGGCCGACATCGGCGGCAAGGCGCTGTGGACCAAGGAACTGGACCGGGCGCTGGTCGAGGGCGAGATCGATTTCGCGGTCCACAGCATGAAGGATGTGGAGACGCTGCGGCCCGAGGCCATCCATATCGCCGCCATGCTGCCCCGCGCCGATGTGCGCGACCGGCTGGTGGGCGTGACCGATTTTGCCGCCCTGCCCGCCAACCCGATCGTCGGCACCAGCTCTCCACGCCGCGCGGCACAGGTGAAGCGATTGCGGCCCGACGCGACGATCACCCTGTTCCGGGGCAATGTCGCCACGCGCCTGGCCAAGCTGGCGGCGGGGGAGGTGCATGCGACGCTGCTGGCTGCGGCAGGGCTGGACCGGTTGGGCCAGGGGGATGTCGGCGTCCCCATCGCGATCGACGTCATGCTGCCCGCCCCGTCGCAAGGCGCGGTCGGGATCGAGACGCTGGGCGCCAACGCCGCCATGGTCGCGGCGTTGGCGGCGATCAACGATCGCGACACGAGCGACGCGGTGATGACCGAGCGCGCGGTGCTGAAGGGGCTGGGCGGCAGCTGCCATTCGCCGATCGCCGCGCTGGCGCGGGTCGAGGACGGCGGGCTGCATTTGATCGCCGAGATCATCAGCCCCGACGGACAGGAAACGGTGCGCGAGGTGGCGCGCCTCACGCGCGGGGACGACGCGGCGGCGGAAGCGGTAGGGCGCAGGTTGCTGGGGCGTGCCAGTCCTGCGCTGCGCGCGCTGTTCGACGCGTGACCCGCATCCTCATCCTGCGGCCCGAACCGGCGGCGGGCAGGACGGCGGAGAAGGCGGCCGCGCTGGGACTGGAGGTGCGGCGGCACCCGCTGTTCGCGCCGCAGCCCGTCGACTGGTCGCCGCCGACGCCCGACCGGTTCGACGCGCTGCTGCTGACCAGTGCCAATGGCGTGCGCCTGGCCGGACCGGACTTGGAGCGCTATCGTGCCCTACCCGCCTATGCCGTGGGTCAGGCGACGGCGCGGGTGTTGGAGGCGGCAGGCTTTTCTACCGTGATCGCGGGCACCAGTGACGGCTCCGAAATCGCCGCGCGGATCGCGGCGGACGGGCATCGCCGCGTGCTGCATCTGGCGGGCACGACCGTCGCGCCGATGGAAACGGGGGCGGTCGATGTGATGCGGATCGCCGTCTACAGCATGGCGACGCTGCCGCCGGACCCGGCGCTGATCGCGGATGCGACGCCCGGCACGGTGCTGCTGGTCCACTCGCCGCGCGCGGGGGAAAGGCTGGCCGAACGGATCGAAGCCACGGACCGCGCAGCGCTGTATATCGTCGCGATCAGCCCGTCGGCGCTGGCGGCCTGCGGCGTCGGCTGGGCCAGTGGTCAGGCCGCTGCATTACCGGACGATGACGAGATGCTGGCCCTCGCCGCGCGATTGTGCGAATGACGGGCATGGTGACAGACGAAGGGGCCAGTATGCGCGAAGAGGATGGGGTTGGCAGCGTAATCGTACCGCCAGCGCCGCCGCGTCGTCGCACCGTCCTGCCGCTGTTGATCCTGACCCTGCTCGCCTTTGCCCTGGGCGTAGGCCTCACCGTCTGGGCCTGGCCGCAGATACAGCGCCGCTGGGGCGATCCGCAGACGCCTGCGCAGCAAAATGTGCGTGTACCGGCGCAGGGGCTGATTACCGGAAGCGGGACCGGCGCGGCCGTCCAGCCGCTGACCACCAATGCGGCGCAAATGTTGGACAGCCGCGTCATCCAGCTGGAAGAGCGGCTCAACCGGATCACGGTGGAAGCGCAGGCCGCGTCGGGCAACGCTGCCCGCGCGGAAGGATTGCTGGTCGCCTTTGCCGCGCGGCGCGCACTCGATAGCGGTACGCCGCTCGGCTATGTGGAGGGGCAATTGCGGCTGCGTTTCGGCCAGGCCCAGCCCCGCGCCGTCGCCGCCATCATCAATGCGGCGCGTGAGCCGATCACCCTGGCGGACCTGCGCGGGGGACTAACCGACATTGCGGGCCAATTGACCACGCCGCCGGCCGAATCCGGCTGGTGGGATGCGCTGGAGCATGAGGCGCGCGAGCTGGTCACCATTCGCAAGGCATCGACACCCTCCCCCGCCCGCAAGTGGCGATGGATCGCGCCATGCGCTATATTGACGGTGGCCGAGTGAGCGCTGCGCTGGCCGAGGTGGAGCGGTTGCCAGGCCGTGCGGCGGCGGACCGCTGGATGCAATATGCGCGCCGCTATCTGGAAGCGCGGCGCGCGCTGGATCTTATAGAAACGGCAGCGATCTTGGAACCGCGCCAATTGCGCGGCACCGAAGGGACGCCGGTGAACCAGACGTCGCCGCTCGCACCCTGAGCTAACTCCTTAACCACTGTCACAAACGACGAACCGTTAATCGCATGAGGCGAAACCGATGGACGATCCGATCGTTTGTCACGACAATGTCATCTTTTCCCGTCGCGTCACCTGACGGGGTTCAGGGATATCATCGTCGTGCCGCCTTACGCCCAAGCCGTCAGCAGTTTTTGGAAGGATCGCCTGGCGACCGGACCGCGCGCGGCGCAGCTTCCACCCCTGCAGCAACTGCTCGGCAATCTTACTGTTCCCTTCGATCTGGCGCGAACGAAGGCTCAGGCGACCATGCTGGCGGGTCAGATGCAAGGCGACGGCCGATCCGTTCTGCTGATTCCCGGCCTGATGGCGTCGGAACAGCGTATGGGCTGGCTGCGCGATATCCTCAATCTGGCGGGCTATGACGCGCATGACTGGGGCATGGGCCGCAATTTCGGGCCACGACCCGACAGTCTGAGCCGGATCGACGCCCGCGTTGACGCTATCCGCAAAGATAATGGCGCACCGGTCATACTGGTCGGATGGAGCCTGGGCGGACTATATGCGCGGGAATATGCCAAGTTTGCGACCGATAAGGTTGGCGGCGTGGTGACCATGGGCACGCCCTTTTCCGGCGATCCACGTGCCAATCATGCCTGGCGGCTTTATCAGCTTGTATCGGGCTTTCCGGTCGATCGCCCGCCCTTCCCTTGCACGCGCGAAGACAAACCGCCGGTGCCGACCGTGGCGCTCTGGTCGCAACGCGACGGCGTGATCCTGCCCGAATGCGCCAAGGGGCGCGCCCGCGAGCGCGACAGAGCGATCGAAGTGGACTGCACCCATATGGGCTTTGCCGCATCGCCGGAGGGTATCGCGGCGGTGGGCAAGGCATTGGAAGCGATCACTCGCGCCTGATCTGACGGTTCAGGCTATCGTCGTGAAATGACGCGAGGCGTTACGGTTTCAGCCTCGCCAGCGCCTCATCCCGGCCGATGAGCGGCAGCAGCTGCCCCATGTCCGGGCCGTGATCCAGCCCGGTCAGCGCGCGGCGCAGCGGCAGGAACAGGGTCTTGCCCTTGCGACCCGTCTCCTCCTTCAAAGTGCCGGTCAACGTGCGCCAGATGTCGCCGTCGAAGGGCGCGTCAGTGAGAATGCGGTGCCCAGCGGTCAGGAAATCGCGATCCTCTTCTGCTACCAACGGCGCATCGATCGGCCCGGTGACGATGCGCCACCAGTCGGCCGCACCTGCCACCGTTTCGAGATTGGGACGGATGGCTGCCCAGGCGGCTTCATCCATGCCCTGCGGCAGACGGTCGGCCACGTCCGCATAGGGCAGGATGTGGACGATCTTCTGGTTGAGCGTCGCCAGTTCGCCTTCATCGAAGCGCGCGGGGGCACGGCCGAAATACGCGAAGTCGAAACTGTCGATGAGTGGCGCCATGTCCAGGAAGGGCTCGATCGACTGCGAACTGCCCAAGCGTGCGAGCAAGGACGCGATCGCCATCGGCTCCAGGCCGATCTCGCGGAAATGGGCGACGCCCAGCGAACCCAGCCGCTTGGACAGCTTGCCCTCGCTGCCGGTCAGCAGCGCTTCGTGCGCGAAGGCGGGGAGTGGTGCACCCAATGCCGCAAACATCTGAATTTGCGTCGCGGTGTTGGACACATGATCCTCCCCGCGCAACACGTGGGTGACGCCCATATCCACATCGTCGATCACCGAGGGCAGCATGTAGAGCCAGCTGCCGTCGGCGCGGCGGATCACGGGGTCCGACAGCAATTTGGGATCGAAGCGCTGGTCGCCGCGGATGCGGTCGGTCCAAGTGATGGGCTGATCATGATCCAGTTTGAAGCGCCAGTGCGGGGTGCGGCCTTCGGCTTCATAGGCGGCGATCTGGTCCGGTGTCAGCGACAGGGCCGCGCGGTCATAGACAGGTGGCAGACCGCGCCCCAGCAACACCTTGCGGCGCAGGTCCAGTTCCTGGCTCGTCTCATAGGCGGGATAGACGTGACCCGAAGCCTTGAGCGCTTCGAACTTGGCTTCATAGAGCGCAAAGCGGTCGGACTGTTTTTCCTCGCCGTCCCAATGGAGGCCGAGCCATCGCAGGTCGGCCTTGATCAATTCGGCATATTCGGGGCGCGAGCGTTCCAGGTCGGTGTCGTCCAGACGCAGCAGGAAGCGGCCGCCCGATTTGCGCGCCCACAGCCAGTTATGGAGCGCGGCACGGATATTGCCGACATGAAGATTGCCGGTGGGCGACGGGGCGAAGCGGGTGATGACGGTCATGGCGGCCCTTACAGGGTGCGGAAGGCATTGGTGATCGGGTAACGGCGGTCGCGGCCGAAATTGCGGGTGCCGAGCTTTACGCCCGGCGGCGACTGGCGGCGCTTATATTCGGCGATGTAGAGCAATCGCTCGATCCGGGCCACGGTGTCGCGATCGAAACCGCGCGCGACCAGTTGCTCGACCGACAATTCCTCCTCGACCAGGCCATAGAGGATCGGGTCCAGCACTTCATAGGGGGGCAGGCTGTCGTCGTCGCGCTGGTTGTCGCGCAGTTCGGCGCTGGGGGGCTTGGTGATGACACGGTCCGGCATGACCGGACCGGCAGGACCAAAGCCTTCGCCGAGCGAGGGGAGATGGTCGTTGCGCCAGCGGCAAAGGTCGAAGACGGTGGTCTTATACGCATCCTTGAGCACCGAGTAGCCGCCCGCCATGTCGCCATAGATGGTGGCATAGCCCACCGACATCTCGCTCTTGTTGCCGGTGGTCAGCAACATGTGGCCGAACTTGTTGGATAGGGCCATCAGGGTGAGGCCCCGGATACGCGACTGGATATTTTCTTCGGCCAGGTCGCGCTGGCGCCCCTCGAACGCGGGAGCCAACATCGTGTCGAAGGCGTCGACCGCCGGTTCGATCGGGATCGTGTCGTAGCGAACGCCGAGCAGGCGCGCGCATTCCACCGCGTCGTCCAGACTGTCCTGGCTGGTGAAGCGCGAGGGCATCATCACGCACCAGACCCGGTCGGCGCCAAGCGCGTCGACGGCGACGGCTGCGGACAGCGCGGAATCGATGCCGCCCGACAGGCCCAGCACTACGCCGGGGAAGCGGTTGCGGTTCACATAGTCGCGCAGGCCCAGCACCATGGCGTTGTAGATATCGGCCGGATGCTCATCCAGTGCGTGCGGCTCGCCGGGTAGGCATATCCATCGGCCGTCCGATTTTTCCCATGTCGTCAGCACCAGCGCTTCCTCCCAATCGGGAAGTTGCTGCGCGACGCTCACATCGCCGTTCATCACGAAGGATGCGCCGTCGAAGACGATTTCGTCCTGCCCGCCAACGCGATTGAGATAGACGAGCGGCAGGCCGGTTTCGCGTACGCGCGTGCCCGCGACGGCATTGAGGCGGCGGTCGTCCTTGTCGATCTCATAGGGACTGCCATTGGGGCTGATCAGGATCTCCGCGCCTTCGCTGCGCAGATGCGCGGTGACGAAGGGAAACCAGATATCCTCGCAGATCGGCACGCCGATCTTCACGCCCTTGAAATCGATCGGCGTAGGCAGCGGGCCGGGCGCGAACAGCCGCTTTTCATCGAAGGTGCCGTAATTGGGCAGTTCGCGCTTCTGCCGGATGGCTGTGACCGCGCCATCCTCCAGCAAGGCGACGACGTTGAATAGCACGCCCTGCGACGCGACGACGGTGCCGACCAGCATCGCCGGGCCGCCGTCCGCAGTCGCCTGCGCCAGACGGTCCAGTTCCTGATTGGCGCGATCGACAAGGGCGGGTTTCAGCACCAGATCCTCTGGCGGATAACCGATCAGTTGCAGTTCGGGATAGACGATGAGGTCCGCGCCCTGCGCCCGCTCGCGCCAGGCCAGCATGGCGTCGGCATTGGCGGCAAGGTCGCCCACGGACTGGGTCATCTGGGCAAGCGCGATCACGAGTTTGTCGGTCATGCCCGCGCCCTAGAGCATTTTTTGCTACAGCCAAAATGCTCTGTTTTTCGATGCCGCATTTTCGAACCCAACGACCGCGTGGCGACCGTTCTGAAAATGCTCCGGCCATTTTACCCGATGGCGCAAAAGCGCCTTTCCACATCGGACCGACACCGCTAAAGGGGCCGCGTTTCGCGCATCGTCATCAATTCGTCACGCCAATCAGTTTGGGGGGTTTTCGCCATGAAACTCATGACCGGCAATTCGAACAAGCCGCTTGCGGCCGCCATCGCCGACTATATCGAGATTCCCCTGACCGACGCCAGCGTCCGCCGTTTCGCGGATGAGGAAGTGTTCGTGGAAATCCATGAAAATGTCCGTGGCGAAGACGTGTTCGTCATCCAGTCGACGGCCTATCCGACCAACGACAATCTGATGGAATTGCTGATCATGATCGATGCGCTGAAACGCGCGTCGGCCAAGCGAATCACCGCCGTCGTCCCCTATTTCGGCTATGCCCGGCAGGATCGGAAGCCCGGTCCCCGCACCCCGATCAGCGCCAAGCTGGTCGCCAACCTCATCACCACGGCTGGCGCCGACCGCGTCCTGTCGGTCGATCTGCATGCCGGGCAGATCCAGGGCTTTTTCGATATTCCGACCGACAATCTGTTCGGTGCACCGGTGATGTCGGCCGACATCCAGGCGCGGTTCGGCGACAAGAATATCATGGTCGTGTCGCCCGACGTCGGCGGCGTGGTGCGCGCCCGCGCGCTGGCGAAGCGACTCGACAACGCGCCGCTCGCCATCGTCGACAAGCGCCGCGAGCGCGCGGGCGAATCGGAAGTGATGAACATCATTGGCGACGTGAAGGGGCGTTTCTGCATCCTGATCGACGATATCGTCGATTCGGCCGGTACGCTGTGCAACGCCGCTGCGGCGCTGAAGGCGGCCGGCGCGGAAGACGTGATCGCCTATGTCAGCCATGGCGTGTTGTCGGGCGGCGCAGTCGCGCGGGTCGAAGCGTCGGAGCTGCTGGAACTGGTCATCACCGATTTCGATCCAGGGCACCGATGCGGTGATCGATGCCAAGCATATCCGCCATCTGCCCATCGCCCCGCTGCTGGGCGAAGCGATCAAGCGCATCGCAGATGAAAGTTCGGTGTCCAGCCTGTTTGACTGAGGACGGTCAGGCGGCTGGCAGCAGGACCAGCGGCACCGTCAATATCATGACGAGCGCGATGACGATCCGCTGACCGCGCGATACGCCGAGCGGCTTGTCGCGCCAGATCATGGGGCAGGCAAGCAGCGCAAAGACCAGCAGCATGTTGGACAGCGTCACCGATCCACCGATCGGGAGATCCTGACGCAAGGCCAGGCCCGCGAACAGGCCGACGAAGCTCAATATCCAGCCGACGATCGCCATGTACATGCCCCTTTCTTGTCGGAGCCTAGAACGGCCGGGTTGCCGAAGGCTTAACCGGCGCAGGGCCTAATGCCAGGGATCGTAGCTGCCGAAGCTCCAGACATTACCCTCCGGATCGAGCGCAGTGTAGCCGCGCCCCGGATAGCCGTCATTATCCTGGGGTTCCTGCACCACCACCGCGCCTTCGTTGCGGGCATGGAGGCAATGGGCGTCGGGATCGTGGACGACGACATAGACACTTGCGGTGACCGCGCCGAGATCGCGGGCGGTGCCCCAGGTGTAGAGCGATTCGCCCGCCATGTCCCGGATGCTGCCCACCATGATCATGCCATCACCCAGCACCAGTTGCGCATGATGGATGATGGTGGGATCGGTGTCGTCGGGATAGACGGCGTGGCGCGCAAAGCCGAAGGCGTCGCACAGGAAATAGATCGCGGCGGGGGCGTCGGCGTAGCGCAGGCATGGGATGACGGGTGAACCGGGCATCGTCCTCTCCTTCTCGGCATCTGCCGTTCAGTCTAGCGCATCCCCGTCCGAGCCGCTAGGCGAAGGGCATGACCACCCGCGACGACCTGACCCTCGCCAACCGCCTTGCCGACGCCGCCGGCGCCGCCATCCGCCCCTTTTTCCGCGCGCGCTACGATCTGGAGATCAAGGCGGACAAGTCGCCGGTGACGGAAGCGGACCGCGCCGCAGAAGCCGCGATCCGCGCGATCCTGGAAAAAGAGCGCCCGGACGACGGCATCATCGGGGAGGAATATGGGTCGATACGCGAAAATGCCGAGCGGGTGTGGATTCTCGATCCGATCGACGGCACGCGCAGCTTCATTGCCGGACGACCGATCTTCGGCACGCTAATCGCGCTGACGCAGGGGGGATGGCCGACCATCGGCATCATCGACCAGCCGATCGCGCAGGAACGCTGGGCGGGGATGAGCGGGCAGCCCACGACCTTCAACGGCAAGCCGGTGCGGACCCGAGCGTGCAAGGCGCTGGAGGGCGCGGGCATCGCCACGACCAGCCCGCATCTCTTCGCCGACGACGACGTGCCGCATTATATGGCGCTGGTTGCCGCCGTGTCCGGGGCGCGCCGCGCCAGGGGCCGGTCTATGGCGGGGACTGCTATAATTACGGCCTGCTGGCGTCGGGCTTCCTGGATATCGTCATCGAATCGGGCCTGCAAAGCTATGATTTCGCGGCACTGGTGCCCGTGGTCGAGGGCGCGGGCGGCCTGATGTGCGACTGGAACGGCGAGCCGTTGACGGCGGATAGCGAGGGCCATGTCCTGGCGCTGGGCGACCCGGCCCGGCTGGAGGATGTGCTGGAGGCGCTGCATGCCGCCGGACATCATGACGGCCATGGTCACGATCACTGACCAACCTGGCTAAAGCAGCCGCCCGCTAGCGGCACGCTGCCATCAGAAGATGCCCAGGAATTTCTTGTCCTGCCGCTTCTGCTCGCCCTGGCTGCCCTTCCCCTTTTCGTCCTTGGCCGTGGTGCCGCGCCCGACATCGTCGCGCGGCTGCCCATCCTTGGTCCGCTGCGCCTGCGCCTGTGCGCCCGCCAGGACGGGGCCGCAAGCCGCGCCCTTGGCGTCGCCTGCATCGATGAAGGCAATGAGCGACGCGATGGGCGTGCCCACGATGCCCAATGCCACCGCCGCGCCACCGCGCGACAACAGTTCAGGGCTGATCACGCTGATGCCGGGCTTGGCGAAATAGCCGTTAATGCCGATGGGCGACTGGCCGGAAAAGAGGCTGATCTTCTTGGCGTCGGCGCGGAAGGCCAGGTCCAGGCTTTCGTTCTTGAATGAAAAGCCGCCGCGCCCGATCATGACATTCTTCTTCGTATCGATCAGGATCGGGTCGGCCGCCGCCACGCCGTTGCGCACGGTGAAGGCGATCAGGCCGCAGTTGATCTCGACCGGCTGCTTCAGCTTACCCGAAAACATCTTGGTCGCGAAGGTCCCGATGTCGAGCTCCGAAAGCTGGACGTTGCGCGCCCACATGGAGCCGGCCGGCAGCACCACAGCGATCCGCCCGTTCGCCGCGGCCAGCGAATCATGCAGCGAATCGCCGATGCCGGTCATCTGAATTCGCCCCTTGATCGTGCCGTTGGTGCCCGAATCGGCCACGCCCCAGCGCGCCAGCAGCTTGCCCATGGGGGTGGGCGACAGGCGGATGTCGTAGGTGGTGCGCACCGGCTGTTTGCGCGCGTCAATCTCTATGTCCGACGCCACATGCCCGCCGGACATATCGAACGTGAGCGGCGACAGGACGAGCAGGCTGTTGTCCAGTTTGACCGTCACCGCTCCGTTGGAAATGGGCAGATTGGGCGCGCGGATGGTGCGCGCCGTGTAACGGACGTTGGCGTCGAAATTGCGGATCGCCTCCACCCGGAGCGGCGTGTCCGGCAGGACGCGCGGCGCGCCGCCGATTTGCTCGATAGCGCCGGCCGCGCCCTGCGCCGCCAGTCGTTCAGGATCATAGCCGAAGAAGGGACCGGCATCGACGATGTCCATCTTTTGCGTGGCGAGATCGGCGTCGATCAGCAGCCGCCCCTTGGGCAGCGAAACGGTCATCTTGCCCGCCAGGTCGCTGTCGCCGAATGTGCCCTTCAAATGGGTGAAGCGCCACTCCTCTCCGACCTTGGTCAGCGCGGAGGTGAAGCGGTAGCGCCGCGTGTCGGGGATAGCGACGCCCAGGAAATCGAACAACAGGCTGAGATTGGGACCATGAGTGACGAGACGCAGGTCGCTGCCTTCCAATTCGGTAGCCCCCGGCAGCGTGCCCGTAACCTCCAGCACCGTGGCGCCTGCGACCGCGCGCATGGACAGGGCGTTCTTGCCCCGGCTGATGGTCTGGTTGGGCGACAACAGCCCGCCCATGACCTTGAAGGGGCGACCGCGCATCGTCCCCGTGCCGGAAAAGCGCACATCGCTGGCGAAGCGCGTGTCCTGCGCCTTCACCGTCTCGAACCCGATATCGGTGGCGAGCTGCATCCGGGGATCGCGATAGCGCAGCGTCGTGCCCGCCAGCAGCGCGCGGCGCACCAGCGGCAGGTTGAGCGGCTCGCCCTTTTTGCCAGGATCGCCGAATGTCCACGTGTTACTGGCATGATCGCGCGACCATTCCAGATCGACAGCACCATTGCGCAATTCCAGCCAGGGCACGCGATATTTGCGGCCGAAGAGCAGGCTGAACGGCGCGATCCGGCTGTCGATCAGGTCGGCGCGGAACAGGTCCGGGCGGCTGGCCCAGGCCGGATTGGCAACGCGCATGTCCTGAGCCAGGAACTTGATGCTGAACGGTGCGAAATAGAGCTGGAAATCCCCGCCAACGTGCACCGGTCGTTGCAACTGGCCGGTGACGATCCGCTCGAACGGCCTTTTCAGGAACCGGCCCTTGGTGATGAACAGGATCAGCCACAGCGCGAAGAGGATGCCGACGATCCACAGGATGATCCGCAACGGCAGTGGCAGGCGGCGGTAGCGATCATGGGCGCGTAGCATATGGGCATGCACGCCGCCGGATGGCGCAACGGATGGATTGGGATCGATGTCGGCCATGGCAGGCGTAACGCCGCGCCTTGCGCTTTAGGTCCGAATCGTCTTGCTTTCCAGCCATCGTCCGACTATGCGCGCCGTTCGCGAGTATTCAGTGAGACCGCCCGGCTAACTAGGGCTGCCGGGGCTGTCTGTAATCGTCGCGCAGATAAGGAGACGAAAATGCCCAAGATGAAGACCAAGAGCGGTGTGAAGAAGCGCTTCAAGTTCACCGCGACCGGCAAGGTCAAGCACGGCGTCGCTGGCAAGCGTCACCGCCTGATCAGCCATAACGCAAAATATATTCGCCAGAACCGTGGCACTTCCGTGCTGTCCGATGCCGACGTGGCTCACGTCCGCCTCTGGGCACCCTACGGCCTGAAGTAAGGAGTAGAGGACAATGGCACGCGTAAAACGTGGTGTAACCACCAAGGCGAAGCATAAGCGGTTGCTGGTTCAGGCGAAGGGCTATTATGGCCGTCGCAAGAACACCATCCGTATCGCTCGCCAGGCCGTCGAAAAGGCCGGCCAGTACGCCTATCGCGATCGTAAGGTTAAGAAGCGTTCGTTCCGTGGTCTGTGGATCCAGCGCATCAACGCGGGTGTCCGCGCCGAAGGCCTGACCTATTCGCAGTTCATGCACGGCCTCAAGCTCGCCGGTGTGCAGCTGGACCGTAAGGTTCTGGCCGACATTGCGATGCACGAAGGCGAGGCGTTTAGCGCCATCATCGCCCAGGCGAAGGCTGCGCTGCCCGCAGCCTGAGCGGACTGATCGCAAGATCGTCTCAAGGGGCGCCGGGGCAGATGCTTCCGGCGCCCTTTTTGTTTTTATGCCTCCTTTCGACCAGAGCGAAGGCGGGGGGCTTCGACAGGCTCAGCCCGAACGGATTTGAGGCTGACCGGATATGCCAGAGGGACCAATCCCATGTCGCTGCATCTTTGGTGGTTGTATGTTACGGCGGTTTTCCTGATCTCGGCCACGCCGGGGCCAAACATGCTGCATGTGATGACGCAGAGCATCGCCCATGGCGCGCGCAAGGCACTGGCGACGATGGCGGGCCTGATGAGCGCGGTGCTGCTCTGCCTGGTCGCGTCGGCGCTGGGTCTGGGCGCGCTGCTCAAGGCCTCGCCCGGGCTGTTCGACATATTGCGCTATGTCGGTGTCGCCTATCTGCTGTGGCTCGGCATCAAGGCGTGGCGTGCGCCGGTAGGGGACAGCACGGTGCGCGCGACGAACGCCCGTTCGGCCCGCGCGCTCTACGGCACGGGGCTGCTGACCGGCCTCGCCAACCCCAAGCTCATCATCTTTGCTGCCGCACTCTTCCCCCAGTTCATCGACCTGCACCGCCCCTTCTGGTTGCAGCTGACGATCCTGATCGCCAGTTTCGTGGTGATCGAAAGCTTCTGGTACGCCGTCTATGCGCTGGGCGGTCTGCGCCTGGCGCGCTGGCTGGAACCGGCGAACCGGCAGAGATTGTTCAATCGCGGCACCGGCTTGCTGTTCATCGGCTTTGGCGGCGCGCTGCTGGGCGCGCGGGCGTAAGCTTTCCCGGCCCTTTCCTTGATCGCCCAGCGTCGCTAAGGCCGCGGGCATGTTTCCGCCACAACATGCTCTGGAAGAAGAATGACCGAAATTAGCGCATTGAAAGCCGGCCTGATCGCCGACATCGCCGCCGCCGACACGCTGGATGCCGTCGAGGCGTTGCGCGTGGGCGCGCTGGGCAAGAGCGGGGTCGTCACCGGCCTGTTGAAGACGCTGGGCCCGATGTCGCCGGAAGAGCGGATGGCGAAAGGCCCGCCGATCCAGGATCTGCGCGAAAGCGTGACGGCCGCCTTGGCAGAGAAGAAGGCCGCGTTGGAGCAGGCGGCGCTCGACGCCCGGCTCGCGTCCGAGCGCATCGACATGACCCTGCCCGCCGATCTTGGAGCGCAAGGATCGGTGCACCCGGTTGCCCAAGTGATGGACGAACTGGCGGAAATCTTTGCCGATCTCGGCTTCTCGGTCGCCACCGGGCCGGAGATCGAGGACGACTGGCATAACTTCACCGCGCTCAATATCCCGGAGACGCACCCGGCGCGCGCGATGCACGACACCTTCTACTTCCCCGATGAGGAAGGCCAAAAGAAGATGCTGCTGCGCACCCACACGTCGCCGGTGCAGATCCGCACGATGATGAATGGCACGCCCCCGCCGATCCGAATCATCGCGCCCGGCCGCGTCTACCGCAGCGACTCAGATGCGACCCATACGCCGATGTTCCACCAGATCGAAGGCCTTGTCATCGACAAGGATATTACGCTGGGGCACCTCAAATGGACGCTGGAGACGTTCCTCAAGGCGTTCTTCGAGCGGGAAGACATCGTCCTGCGCCTGCGCCCCAGCTATTTTCCCTTCACCGAACCATCGGTCGAGGTCGATGTCGGCTACACGCTGACCAACGGCCAGCGCGTCATCGGCGGGGACGGCGATGCGGCGGGTGGCGGCTGGCTGGAAGTGTTGGGTAGCGGCATGGTCAACCGCAAGGTGATCGAGGCCTGCGGGCTGGACCCTGACGAATGGCAGGGCTTCGCCTTCGGCACCGGGGTCGATCGCCTCGCCATGCTCAAATATGGGATGAACGACTTGCGCGCTTTCTTCGACGGCGATCTGCGCTGGCTGAAACATTATGGTTTTTCGGCGCTGGACGTACCCACGCTGAGCGGAGGAGTGGGCGCATGAAGTTCACCCTGAGCTGGCTCAAGACGCATCTGGCGACCGATGCGGACCTTGCCACCATCCTCAAGACGCTGAACGCCATCGGGCTGGAGGTCGAGGGCGTCGAGAACCCGGCCGAAAAGCTGGCCGGGTTCAAGATCGCTAGGGTCCTGACGGCGGAGCGTCATCCGCAGGCCGACAAGTTGCAGGTGCTGACCGTCGATCATGGCGACGGATCGCCGCTCCAGGTCGTGTGCGGCGCGCCCAACGCGCGCGCGGGCCTGGTCGGGGTGTTCGGCGTCGAAGGCGCGGTAGTGCCGGTCAACGGCATGGTGCTGAAGAAGACCGCGATCCGCGGCGTCGAATCCAACGGCATGATGTGTTCCACGCGCGAACTGGAACTGGGCGACGATCATGACGGCATCATCGAACTGAGCGGCGACGCACCGGTGGGCCAGGTCTATGCCGATTGGGCGGGCCTGAACGATCCGGTCATCGACGTCAGTATCACGCCCAATCGGCAGGATTGCATGGGTGTGCGTGGGATCGCGCGCGATCTGGCGGCGGCGGGGCTGGGTACGCTCAACGCCATCATCGTGCCGGAGATTGCGGGCGTGGGTCCGGGGCCGGACGTGCGAACGGACGATGTGGACGGCTGCCCCGCCTTTTTCGCGCGCACGGTGCGCGGCGTGACCAACGGCACATCGCCCGAGTGGATGAGCAAGCAGTTGAAGGCGATCGGGCAGAAGCCGATCAGCACGTTGGTCGATATCACCAATTATATCATGATCGACCTGGGTCGGCCGCTCCATGTCTACGACATGGCGCGCCTCAAGGGCGGTCTGGTCGCGCGCAAGGGGCAGCCCGGCGAGCAGGTGCTGGCACTGAACGGCAAAAGCTACACCGTCGATGCAACGATGACCGTCATTGCCGACGACGAGGCCGTGCATGATATCGGGGGCATCATGGGCGGCGAACATTCGGGCGCGCAGGCCGGAACGACCGATGTGCTGATCGAATGCGCCTATTTCACGCCGGAGCGGATCGCAGTGACGGGGCAGAAGCTGAACCTGACCAGTGACGCGCGCGGCCGGTTCGAGCGAGGCGTCGATCCAGCGTTTCTGGATGATGGCCTGTCGATCGCGACTTTTCTGGTCACGCACCTGTGCGGTGGCACGGCGAGCGAGGCGACCCGCGCCGGGACGCCGCCTGTCACGCCCCGCACTATGGCCTACACCCCGGACCAGTGCCTGGCGCTGGCGGGCGTGGACGTGCCGGCCGACGAGCAGAAACGAATCCTTGAAAGCCTGGGCTTTGGCGTCAGCGGCGAGACGAGCCGCGTCGAATATGAGGATGGCATGCCCGTCACCGTGCGCGGCGAATGGACGATCACGGTGCCGACCTGGCGTCGCGACGTCGATGGCTGGCCCGACATCGTGGAAGAAGTGGTGCGTATCGTCGGCCTGGACCATGTCCCCTCCACGCCGTTGCCGCGCGTGTCGGGCGTCGCCCGACCGACCGCTACGCCCGAACAGCTGGTGGAGCGCCGCGTGCGCCGCACGGCTGCCGCGCGCGGCCTCGCCGAAGCGATCAACTGGTCCTTCATTTCCGACAAGGAAGCCGCTGCCGTGGGCGGGGGCGACTGGACGCTGGCCAATCCGATCTCCGAAGATCTGAAAGTCATGCGGCCTTCGCTGCTGCCTGGCCTGTTGTCCGCGACGAAGCGCAATGTCGATCGCAGCGCCACCTCGGTCCGCCTGTTCGAACTGGGCCGTCGCTATTTCAAGCAGGGCGAGCGGGCAACGGTCGGCTTCGTGCTGGCAGGCGAAAAGACGCCGCGCGGCTGGCAGTCGGGCAAGGCGCAGGCTTTCGATGCTTTCGACGCCAAGGCCGAAGTGCTCGCGCTGCTGGCCGCTGCCGGTGCGCCGGTCGGCAACCTCCAGAGCTTCGGGGAAGCCTCGGCCGCCTATCATCCCGGCCAGTCTGGCACGCTGCGGCTGGGGCCGAAGGCGGTGCTGGCGGAATATGGCGTGCTGCACCCGTCTCTGGCACGGCAGTTCGGGCTGTCGGGCACTGTGGTCGCGGGCGAAATCTTCCTCGACGCCATTCCGGGCAAGCGCAAGAGCGGCTTCATGCGTGCGCCCTATGCGCCACCGCCATTACAGGCGGTAAAGCGCGACTTCGCCTTCCTGGTACCGGACGGGGTCGAGGCCGACGCGCTGGTCCGCGCCGTGAAGGGCGCGGACAAGAAGAGCATCGTCGACGTGCGGCTGTTTGACGTCTTCGTCGGGCCGGGCGTGGAGGAAGGCGTCAAGTCGCTCGCGATCGAAGTGACGTTGCAGCCGGGCGAGAAGAGTTTTTCCCAGGAAGAGCTGGAGGCGATCAGCGCCGCGGTGGTGAAGGCCGCGCAGAAGCTGGGCGGTAGCTTGCGGGGGTAAAGCCCGACTTCGGGATGAAGGGCCGCGCCTGTCGGAAGCGCACCGGACGGGCTATCCGTTGCTTGGAAGTCGGCTATTCCCCGGCGAAGGCCGGGGTCCAGTTCTGCGCTCTAGGCTGGACCCCGGCCTTCGCCGGGGAACAGCGTCAGGGTGAAGACTCTACAGATCGACGCCCGCCGCGATCGCTTCCAGCTTGCGGATGCGTTCCTTGAGGTCGGCGACCTCGATCCGGGCGGAGGCCGTCGGGGGGACGACTTCCTCAAAATGGCGGCCCAGTTCGGCGCGCTTCAATTCCAGCCAGCCGTTCCAGCCGCGCAGGCCCGCTATGGTCAGGATAGCAAGGCTGGCAAGCGCGGTCGCCGCCAAGGTCAGATAAAGATAGGGGTCTTGCATATAAGCCTCCCTGTCCGGTCGGATCGCGCTCAGTCGCGGTCCCGGAGTTTCTCGAATTCCCGCTCCAGCGCGGTGGAGCCGTCCGTCGCCAGCCGTTCCAGCACGGCGACGCGGTCCTTGAGCGCCTTCACTTCGGCGCGCAGCCGTTCCGCTTCCGGATCGGGACCACGCTGGATGAAGTCTTCGCCCTTGCCGCGGCGCACGACGCCATATTTGGCCTGCAAAACCCGGGAAATTGCAACGATCGCCACGATAAGGACGACCATGGAAAAAGGATTGTCGATCATCTGTCTTGTCCCTTGATAAAGTCGTGCGCTCAATTAGCCGGGCTGCGCAGTCGTTCGATGTCCTGAGCCAACCGGTGGCTTTCGTCGGTAACGATCCGCTCAACCACGGCCAGCCGGTCCTTCATCGATCCGATCTCGGCGCGCAGCTGGGCATTTTCCTGACTCAGCAGTTTGATGCGCTCGACCATCTCCTCGTTCTTCTGCGGATAGATCGCCTTGCCCCAACTGTTTTCCAGCGGATAGCCATGTTTGATGCGCAGCCAGGTGGTGAAGATCCAGCCGCCGACGCCAAGCGATCCGACGATGACCGCGACCGGGGCCAAAGCTTCGAATGGAAACATGATGATACTCCCCTTGGTCGGCCAATATCAGCGCAGCGTGTCGATTTCGCGCGCGGTGCGGGCGGCGGGATCGGTGGCGATCCTCTCCAGCACGGCGATGCGCTCTTCGAGGCGGCTGATGCGGCCCGTCAACTTTTCGTTTTCGTTGGAAAGAAGGTCGATTTTTCGACCAGCGTCAGCGTCCGTTCGATCAACGGTGCCGGTCCATTCATTTTCCACCGGATAGCCGTGTCGCGCACGGACCC
Source organism: Sphingobium sp. CR2-8 (assembly GCF_035818615.1). Taxonomy (NCBI): domain Bacteria; kingdom Pseudomonadati; phylum Pseudomonadota; class Alphaproteobacteria; order Sphingomonadales; family Sphingobiaceae; genus Sphingobium; species Sphingobium wonjuense. The sequence continues at coordinate 3,294,013 of NZ_JAYKZY010000002.1, forward strand.
AGGTGGTGAACATCCAGCCCAGCGTCGATATCGCGATGATGGCCAGGACGAAATAGGGTCCACTAAAGCTCATGAACAATCTCCCCTGTTATGCGGCCCCGGCGCGGCGCTCAGCGCAGGCTGTCGATCTCGTCGGCGAGGCGGGTGTTGCGGCTGGTATAATAGATTTCGATGTCGGCCAGGCGGCGATCGATATCGCGGAACTTGGACCGGACGTCGCGGGTCGAGCGGGTCGGGTTGGTCCGCACGCCCTGCCAGAATTTTTCGTCGTCGCGATCCGAATAGAGGCCCATGGGCTTGTTGTCGGCGAAATAGACGGCGCAGGCATAGGCGATCAGCGTCCAGGGGAAGGCCCCCATCAGCGTGACAAGCACCGCGCCGACGCGGACCCAGGTGACGTCGATCCCGCTATAGTCGGCGATGCCGGCGCACACACCCGACCATTTGCCATTTTTCTTGTCGAGATAGAATTTGGTACGGCGGGCACTCATGTCAGTTCCTCCGGTCGAGTTCGTAACCGTCGTCGGCCGACGGGCGAGAGGGGCGGAAATCGGGATTGTCGGCGGCGACGATCCGTTCGACCGTCTGGAGCCTTTCCTCCAGACGGCGGGCGAGAAGGTGGAGGTCGTCCAGCAGCTTCTCATCCTCGTCGGTGATCTTGGGCGCCTGCTTCCACTTGGTGACATAGTGGAAGATCAGCCAGGGCATGCCGATGAACAACATGCCGCAGACGATGACGGGCAGGAAAACCTCTTCCATCGGATCAGCCTTCCTTACCCATGCTGGCTTTCAAGGCGGCGAGATCGGCATCGACCTTGTCGGCCGACTTCAATTCCGCAATCTCCTCTTCCAGGGTCTTGGGCTGCCCGCCCAGCGTCACGGCGTCGGCGCGGCCTTCGGCCATGTCCACGCGGCGTTCGAGCATGTCGAAACGGGCGAAGGCGTCGTTGACCTTTTCGCCGGCATAGGCTTCGCGGACACGCAGGCGGTTTTCCGCGCTCTGCATCCGCGTCACCAGGCTGTTCTGGCGGGCGCGGGCTTCGCGCAGCTTGCCCTGCAGCTTGGCGATGTCTTCCTCCGACGCTTTCAGCGCCTCGTCGAGCGTCTCGATCTCGTGGCCCAGATGCTCGGCCATGTCGGTCGCCTTCTGGCGCTCGACCAGAGCGGCCTTGGCCAGATCCTCGCGGTCCTTCGACAGGGCGAGCTGCGCCTTTTCGGTCCAGCTGTCCTGCAAGGCATTGAGCTTGGCGATGTGGCGACGCATTTCCTTCTGGTCAGCGATCGTACGGGCGGCGGACGCGCGGACTTCGACCAGTGTTTCCTCCATTTCGAGGATGATCATGCGGATCATCTTCGCGGGGTCTTCCGCCTTGTCGAGCAGGTCGGTCACATTGGCGGCGATGATGTCGCGGGTGCGGGAGAAAATACCCATTATAATGTCACTCCTGGTCTTATTGTCTTGTGCAGACTTGGTGCCGCTTACGCCAGATAGCGTAGGGGGGCGGTGCTGTGCTGCGCCGCGAGGATCGGGGCTTCGCTGGCGCGGGCCGGACCGACCGCTGAAAGGATCACGGTCGATCCGAACAGCAGGGCGGCCATGGCGACCGACATCAGTTGGCTGATTTCGCGGACGCTGTTGGTCTTGGTCATGGTCTTACTCCCTGAAACTTGGCCTTCGTAGGTTCCGCGATTTGTTGCGGATTGCCTGTAGCTTAGCAGATGCCGTGCCAGTTTTGGGAAATGGCAGTTTTCCAGGGTTTTTCGCGTTCCAAAGAGTTCGCGCCAATATGGCGCTTGCCAAGGAGTGGGAAATTTCACCATAAGTTGGCGCATGGAAAAAAATACGCAGTTTATCGGGCAGTCGTCGGTCTTTCTGGACGCGGTGGAGCAGGCAGGCCGGGCAGCCGAGCTGAACCGGCCGGTGCTGGTGATCGGCGAACGCGGCACTGGCAAGGAACTGATCGCCGAGCGGCTGCACCATCTCAGCCCACGCTGGGGCGAGCCGTTGATTACGATGAATTGTGCGGCATTGCCGGAAACGCTGATCGAAGCGGAATTGTTCGGCCATGAACAGGGCGCCTTTACCGGCGCGACCAAGGCGCGGCCGGGCCGGTTCGAGGATGCCGATGGCGGCACGTTGTTCCTGGACGAACTGGGCACATTGTCGATGGCGGCGCAGGAACGATTGCTGCGCGTGGTCGAATATGGAGAGGTCACGCGGATCGGCGCGTCGAAGCCGTTGACGGTGGATGTGCGCATCGTTGCGGCGACCAACGAGGATCTGCCCGCCGCCGCCGAAGCCGGTCGGTTCCGTCCCGACCTGCTCGACCGGCTGAGTTTCGAGGTTATCACCCTGCCCCCTTTGCGCGCGCGCGAAGGCGACATCACGGTGCTGGCGGACCATTTCGGGCGGCGCATGGCAGCCGAACGGGACTGGCCGCAATGGCCCGGCTTCAGTGCGGCCTGCGCGGCGGAGCTGGAAGGCCATGGCTGGCCGGGCAATGTGCGCGAACTGCGCAATGTGGTGGAACGCGCCGTCTATCGGTGGGACGAGCCGGGGCGGCCGATCAGCCGGATCACCTTCGATCCGTTCGCATCGCCATGGAAGCCCAAGTCGATGATGAAGCGGGCGGAGGTGTCGCCGTGTGAGGCCCCCGCCGCGCCATCAACGCCCGGCATGCGCTATGAGGAGATTAGCGACCTGCGCGCGGCGGTGGACGGGCATGAGGCGGCGATCATCCGCGCGGCGCTGGAGCGGTTCCGCTACAACCAGCGCGCCACTGCCAAGGGGCTGGGCCTGACCTACGACCAGTTGCGCCACTGCATGAAGAAACATGGGTTAAGCGCGGGGTAATCACCGCTCATCTTCTTAATCGTTCGGGCTGAGCCTGTCGAAGCCCCTCATTTCTATTGAAGAAGGGAAGCCCTTCGACAAGCTCAGGGCGAACGGGGAGAGGTTGGGCAATAACTTCCCCCGCATGGCATTAGCTCAGCGCGTCGGCACCGGTTCCGCGCCGCTATAGTCGTAAAAGCCCTTGCCGGTCTTGCGGCCATACCAGCCTGCCTCGACATATTTGACCAGCAGCGGCGCGGGGCGATATTTGGGATCGCCGGTGGTGCTGAGGAAGACGTTGAGGATTTCCAGCGCAGTATCCAAGCCGACGAAGTCGAGCAGCGTCAGCGGCCCCATGGGATGGTTGAGGCCAAGCTTGCAGCCCTGATCGATATCGGTGACGCTGCCCACGCCCTCGCCCAATACGAACACCGCTTCGTTCAGCATCGGCAGCAGGATGCGGTTCACCACGAAGCCCGGCGCGTCGAAGGCATGGACCGTGGTCTTGCCAATCCGCGAGGCGAACCCCTCCACCGCGGCGACGGTTTCGGGCGTGGTGGCGAGGCCGCGAATGACCTCCACCAGCACCATCACCGGCACGGGATTGAAGAAATGGACGCCGACAAAACGGCCCGCGTCAGGCGCGGCCTGCGCCAGGCGGGTGATCGGAATGGACGATGTGTTGGTGGCGAGGATCGCGTCCTTGGCCAGGATCTTGCCGACATTGGCGAAGATGGCGCGCTTCACCTCCTCGCGCTCGGTCGCGGCTTCGATCACCAGTTGCGCGTCGGCCAGTGGGGCGATGTCGCCCACGGGCGTGATCCGGGCCAGCGCCGCATCGGCGTCGGCCTGCGTGATCTTTTCTTTCTCCACCGCCTTTGCCAGCAATTTGGCGATGCCAGCCAGCCCCTTTTCCGCGCGGGGCAGGTCGATATCGGACAGAATGACGGCATAGCCAGCTTGCGCCGCAACCTGCGCGATGCCCGCACCCATCTGCCCCGCGCCGATCACGCCAACCGTCCGAATATCCGTCATGCCTTGCTCTCCCTCAAGAATTGTTTTTTACCCCTTAGCGAAGCGCAGGGCCGACGACCAGTCTTGGGCGCTCCTGCAATCGAACAGGCGTTGGGTCGTGCTCGGGTGCCGGAAGGATTGCTTGGCTGCCGACCATTTCCGGCTTTGCGCTGCGGTGCCGCCATGGTTAAAAGCCCGTCATGTCCGTTTCAGACCTGATGCCCGCGCCGACGGCCGGACGCTTCCTTGCCGACGCGCATCATTTCCCGCTGCGCGTGTACTTCGAGGATACCGACCTGTCGGGGATGGTCTATCACGCCAATTATCTGCGCTATATGGAGCGCGCCCGGTCCGACATGCTGCGCATCGCTGGCATCGACCAGCGGGCGAACCATGAAAGCAGCGCGGGCGTCTATGCGGTTACCGACCTTCAGATCCGGTATCGCCGCCCCGCGCGGCTAGACGACGACCTGATGGTCGTCAGCCGCGTGACCGATGCCCGCGCGGCAAGCTGCGTCATTCATCAGTCAGTCAGGTGCGGCGCGGAAGAGTTGACGAACGCCACCATCACTGTCGCCTGGCTGACGCCGCAGGGTCGTCCGCAGCGACAGCCTAAGGCCTGGACCGACATTTTCACTCGCCTTTGCCAAGGGGAAGACCTTCACCCATGACGCTCAACCTGCCTGCCGGCGCCATTACCGACGCCGCGACCATTTCCCCGCTCGCCCTTTTCCTTCAAGCCGACATCGTCGTGAAGGGCGTGATGCTGGGCTTGCTGCTCGCCAGCATCTGGACCTGGGCCATCATCATTAGCTTCTCCGTGTCGCTGCGCAAGGCGAGCAAGGAAAGCCGCAAGTTCGAGGCCGATTTCTGGAAGGCCGAGGATATCGACCGCTTCTATGAATCGCGGGGCAAGGCGGATTTCCCGGCGGCCAAGGTGATGGCGGCAGGCGTCACCGAATGGCGGCGGTCGACTGCGCAGAAGGTGATCGACCGCGACGGCACCCGCGACCGGCTGGGGACGTCGATGTCGAGCACGATCGCGTCGGAAGTTGATCGGCTCTCGGACCGGCTGAACATCCTGGCGACGGTGGCGTCGTCCGCGCCCTTCATCGGGCTGTTCGGCACGGTGTGGGGCATCATGCGCGCCTTCACCTCGATCGCTGCTGAACAGAACAGCTCGCTCGCGGTCGTGGCGCCCGGCATTGCCGAGGCGCTGTTCGCCACTGCCATCGGCCTGTTCGCGGCGATCCCGGCGCTGATCGCCTACAACCGGTTCAGCCATGGCATCAACCGGCTGGAAGCGGGGCTGACCCGTTTTGCCGACAGCTTCTATGCGACGCTGAGCCGCGAGCTGGAGGCTCAACGATGAGCGGCTCCTGCTTCGTTGCGGAAGGCGCGTACTGATGGCGATGTCCGGTCCTCCCTCATCCCGGCGCGGACGCGGGCGTGCGCCGATGGCCGACATCAACGTCACGCCGCTGGTCGACGTCATGCTGGTATTGCTGATCATCTTCATGGTCACCGCCCCGCTGCTGGTGACGGGCGTTCCCGTCAATCTGCCCGAAACCCGCGCCAAGGGGCTGGATGCGGACGCCAAGCCGACCATCGTGTCGATCGATCGCGACGGCGGCCTGTTCATCGACGACGCACAGATCAGCGACGCCGACCTGCCCGATCGCCTGAGCGAGATCGCCGCCGCCCATGCCGGCCAGCCTGAACCGCCGCAGATTTTCCTGCGCGCCGACACCGCGCTGGACTATGGCCGGGTGATGCGGGTGATGGGCGAACTGAATCGCGCAGGCCTGAACAAGGTCTCGCTGGTCAGCACCGGGTCGGATTCCGGGTCGGCCAGCGACGGTTCAGAATAGGGACCATAGGTCAGCGATATGGAGCGCGCGGAAAAGATCGGCCTTGGCGTCGCGACGGCGGGACATGTCCTGCTGTTCGGATTGCTGTCGGCTGGATTCCTGGCCACCCCTAACCCGTTGAAGCTGAAGTCGCCGCCGATGGACGTGACCCTGGTGGACGAGGTCGCGCTGCAATCGACCGCGCCGCAGGTGTCGACCCAGCCCCCGCCGCCCAGCGTCGCGCCGGAGGAAGGCCCGACGGAGGATGCGAAGCCCGCGCCGGAGCCGGAACCCGCACCAGAACCCACGCCTGCGCCGCCACCGCCCAGGGCCGAGCCGAAACCCGTACCCAAACCCAAGCCGACGCCACCCAAGGAGGTCGCGAAGGAAGCCCCGGCCAAACCCAAGCCGACGCCGCCGAAGAAAGAGGTGGCCAAGGCCGCGCCAAAGCCAAAACCCGCGCCGGAAAAACCCACGCCCAAGCCGACGCCTGAAAAGCCAAAGGCAACGGCGGCTGCGCCGTCCAAGAGCGACGCCAAGGCCAAGAGTGACGCGAAAGCGAAGGCTGATGCGAAAGCAAAGGCCGACGCTAAGGCGAAAAGCGACGCCAAGGCCAAGAGCGATGCGAAAGCCAAGGCCGATGCCGCGCGCGCTTCGGGTCAGGGCAAGGCGGAAAAGCCCAAGGGTTCGCTGCTGGGGAAGGATTTCCTCAAGGGCATCGATACCCGTGACGATGCGCCGCGCAAACCCGCGCCGCCGCCCGCCGCCGCCATGGGACCGGCGCAGAAGACGGCGCTGGACGCCGAATTGCGGCGTCAGCTCAAGCCCCATTGGCGGCCGCCATCCGGCGCGGACGCCGATCAGTTGATTACCCTGCTGGAGGTGCGGCTCGACCGCAACGGGGCCGTCATCGGCACGCCCGAAGTGATCGACCAGCAGGGCGTCACCGCCAGCAACCGTCCGCAGGCGAAGCTCCATGCCGAACGGGCGATCCAGGCGGTGAAGCTGGCGTCCCCCTTCCGCAACATGCCGCCCGAATTTTACGACCAATGGAAATGGCTCCGGCCACTCCGCTTTGACGCGAGGCTGAACCGATGAAGACCACCATCCTGCGCCGCCTGAGTTTGGCAGGCATCGCGCTTGCCGCCATCCTGTCCGCGCCCGCCATGGCGCAATTGTCGGTCGACGTCACCGGCGAGGTCGACAGCAATGTCAAGGTCGCCGTGCCGTCCCTGCCCGCGCAGCAGGACGTGGCGACGCCCGCTGGAACCGCCAGCGAACTGGGGCGCAAGATCGCCGAAGTGATCGCGTCGGACCTCAAAGGCTCCGGCCTGTTCGATCCGTCGGGTCCGGGCGGCATGCCGCCGGTCGCCTTCCCCGAAGTCACCAACCCCGTCTATGACAAATGGGGCGCCTATCAGGCACTGGTGCAGGGGTTCGTACGCACGAGCGGGGGGAGGCCGACATTACCGTGGGCTGCTACCTCTATGACGTGGCGTTGAAGCAGGAACTGACGCGGCAGGGCTATGTCGTCGCGCCGCGCGACTGGCGGCGGGCGGCGCATAAATGCGCCGACGCCATCTATGCGCGCCTATCGGGCGAAAGCCCCTTCTTCGACAGCCGCATCGCCTATATCGCCGAAAGCGGCCCCAAGGGCGCGCGGGTCAAGCGCCTCGCCATCATGGATTCGGATGGGGCGAACCACCGCTTCATCACCAACGGCCAGTCGATGGCGCTGACCCCCCGCTTTTCGCCCGATTACAAGTCGATCCTCTATGTCAGCTATCTGGGCAGCCGGGTGCGCCTCTATATCTACGACATCGGTGCGGGGCAGCAGAAGCTGGTTACCGAAAGCAACAATCCCACCTTCGCGCCGCGCTGGTCGCCCGACGGACGCTCCATCCTGTTTTCCATGGCGGTGGCGGGCAATACCGACATTTATCGCGTATCGGCCAATGGCGGCACACCGGTGCGGCTGACCAATTCGCCAGGCATCGACGTGGGCGGCAGCTATTCGCCCGACGGGAGCCAGATCGTGTTCGAAAGCGACCGGTCGGGTGGGCAGCAAATCTATGTGATGAACGCCGATGGCTCCAACCAGCGACGCATCAGCCATGGCGGCGGGCGCTATGCGACGCCCGAATGGTCGCCGCGCGGCGACCTCATCGCCTTCACCAAGCTGTCGGGCGATTTCAAGGTCGCAGTCATGACGCCGAGCGGCGACAATGAGCGTATCCTGACCAATGGCTGGCAGGACGAACAGCCGACCTGGTCGCCCAACGGCCGCGTGCTGCAATTCTTCCGCACGACGCCCGGCAAGCAGGGCAGCAGCCAGGTATGGCAGGTCGACCTGACCGGCGTGAACGAGCGTCGTATTCCCACGCCGCTCAGCGGGTCCGATCCGGCCTGGGGACCATTGTTGCCATGATCCTGCGTCAATGCGGCGGAACCTTCGTCGTCTTGACAGCGTAACGAACTTCACGGACCCTGATGACTGTCTTAGCGGGCGGCATAGAAAAAACTCGAAGGAGACCCCTTTCATGAAATTGTCCCGGACCCTGTTGGCGGCCACCGCCATCATCGCCCTCGCCGCCTGTTCCAAAAAGCCTCCGGCGCAGTTGCCCCCGCCCCGGGTGGCGGCGTCTACACCGGTAGCCAGAATGGGTCCGGCGGCATGGGTGCCGGCCCCACCAAAGGCAGCCAGGCGGACTTCGTCGCGTCGGTATCGTCGGACCGCATCTTCTTTGGCCTGGACCAGTATGATGTCGATGCGGAGGATCAGGCGGCGTTG